>CAYVFW010000324.1:0-2930 GCA_964450325.1 uncultured Phycisphaeraceae bacterium
GGGCGGGGGTGGTGATGGCGGCGAAGTCGGGTTTATTTTCTTTGAGGGGGATTGTGAAGGGCTGAACGGTGAACGTGAGCGTGCTGGGGGAGGCGAGCTGGGGTGAGCCTTGCACCGCTGGCGCGAAAGTTTCGATAAGGCCGCGAACGGTTTGCGGTGTTACATTCGCTTTGGCCTGGACGGTCTTAACGTCGATCTTCTTGCTATCGCCTTGAGCATTGAGATCAGCCGAAAGACGCTCGGAGCGGACGGCGGTGTCTAAGGTGTAACTACCTGCTTTGCCGCCACTGTTGGCGGCGTTGATCGCGACATTAAAAGTCGGACCGGCGAGGCCGTCGAGGAGTTTGACGAGGTCGAGTGGTTGTGTTTCGAGACTAGTTTGTGTATTTACAGCGGGATTTACAGAGGGCTCGCGGCCGGGGAGGGCGAACCGGGCGATGGTGGCGGGGAGATTCGTGATATCAATCTTCGCGGTGGGCTTCATTCCCTCGAGGTTCGCGACGAGTTTTCCTTCTTTGTCATTGGTAAGAGCGTTGGCGAGATCAAAGGTGCCTTTGATCGTGAAGGGTTTGCTTTCGTGCCAGAGCGAGCCATCGAGGTTTCCGCGTATAGAACCTTGGTTTCCGGCGGCCAGAACGATGTTGAGTTTTTGAACATCCAGGGGCTGACCGGCTGTGCGGACGGCGCCGGCGATTTGAGTAACTGGAAGGATCGCAACACCATCCAGGTCCACGGCCATACTAGCCGCGATTTTAGAGGCATCGGGGTCGCCGTTTGCGTTCCGGGGGATATCGAGGGAGAGTATATTAATTATAACTCCCTTGGCATCGTTGCGGCTAGAGAGGATGGCGAAGCCGGTATCGGGGCTTAGGAAGCGACCGGCCATCGCGGCGGCGCGTGCGGCCTCGATGCGGATGCCCGTATCTTTGGCGGTGATGCGGTCGGCGGCGTAGCGAAGTGCGCCGTTGACAGAGAGGTGCTGGCTTTGAATACGGAAATTAACATCGGCGGGTGGGGCACCTTTGGCACCGGCGGGCGCAGGGACGGTGAGGTCGGTGGCGAGTGTAACTTGGGCGTCGAGGGTGGGGCCGACATCGTTGGGGAGATCGAGCTTAAGAGCTTGGACGAAGGGTTGGGCGATGAGGGTGCTTACGCCGCGCATGGCGACTTCGCCGCGGATGTTTCCGGGCGTTCCTTTGGTCAGCGCACCGGCGTTATCGAGAAGCCCATCGATCAGAATATCGGCGTTGAGTGTGCCTGCGTTGTTGCCGTTGATCTGTGCATCGGTCGCGGCGGTGATGCGAACGGTTTTGGAGAGGTCTTTCGCGTCGATGGTCGCGGCGAGGGGCGCGACGCGGAAGGGGGACGGGGCGGCGTCTTTTTGCATGACGACGGTGCCGCGCATTTCGGAGATGTTGGCGACGATGGTGGCGCCGCTGCCGACATAGCTCAGGGGCTTATCTTTGGGGGCGAGAGCGAAGCGAAGGTTGTCGATGGTCACCGAAGCATCGGGGAGTGACTCAAATTTTACGTTCGTCTGGTTGAGTGAGTCGCGGAGGGTGGGGACGAAGCCTTCGACGCCTTTGCTGGAAATGCGGACCTGTATAGGGGCATCGTTAGTCACGACGTTGTCTGCGAGTGTAAGTTTTGCGCTTGCCTGGGCGTTGGGCGAGATGGCGGTGATATCACCCTTGCCGCGTGCGGCGTTTCCTTTGGCGGTAATGTTGATATCGGCGGTGTCGCCGAGGGCGGTCTTCATCGATCCGCCTTTGATAAGGCCAGGGGCGAAGGCATCGACGAGTGCTACGGGGAGGCTCTTTATTGCAACGGTGGCATCGACGTCTGCGGTCTGGGGCGTGAGAGTGCCGGAGGCGTCGGTCCAGTTTTGGATCAGCGCCTCTATATTGATACTGCCGGTGGTCGCGGCATCTGTGGTGTTGCCCTTGGCGCTGACTTTGAGGGGTTGATTGACACCGAACTGCGCGGTGGCGTTGAAATCTTTGAGCGAGGCTGTGGTGGCTTTGCCATCTACGCCGCGAGTTGTTTCGTCGGTGAAGGTGGCGGAGGTGTTCTTTAGATTAACTGTACCTTGCAGGCCTTTGGGGAGGGCGGGCTTGGAAGTTGGGGTGGGCTGAGCGGCCGGAGCGGGTGCGAGATTCTCTACGTTGGTTTTTCCATCGGCTCGCTTGACGATGTCGGCGCGGACGCCGTCGATGGTGCTTTCGCCGAGGTCGAGGTTACCCCGGATGAGCGAGACGAGGCTGGTGTCGACTTCGACGGAGTCGATCGAGGCGACAAAATTGTTGTTTACGTCAACGACTTTCACGCCCTTGATGCGCTGGGGGCCACCCCAAGAGAAGGAAGTTTGAGTGACGGTGGCGGTGCCGTTGAGGTACTGAGGGGAGCGGCTGGCGACCAGGCCGGGGCCGAAATAACCGGCGATGGTGGGTGCGGCCGCGATAAGGAGGCCGACGCCGATGAGCGTGGCAGCGGCGATGATTAGGAGGAGCTTAACGCGGGAACGGCGCTTGGGAGAGCGGGGCGGAACGCCGCGATTCTCGCGTTCGTTTAGTTTTTTATGCTGGGCTTGCTCCCAAAAGTTGTCGGCGGCGGGGTCGAGGTTTGATGATGAAGAGGTTGACATAGGTTGGTCCTGGCGTGTGGGGGCTAGTTTAGTGGACGTTGGGAGCGATGTGGTTGAGGGGGAATAGGTTATCGAGGCGAAGAGTGGAGTGCGGCCGAAGTTGCGATGTTAGGGTACTGTAGGAATACCTAACGGTACGGGCTAGGGGAAGAACGGTTTCGTTGTGATAGAAAAAATTGACGGTATGTGATGGTGGTGGGGAAGGGTGCGGTTGGGGTGGGTGGCTGGAGAGAGGTGCGCGGGTGAGATAGGGCTTAGCGGGGCCATTGGTAGGATATAGCTGCGG
>CAYVFW010000325.1:0-2913 GCA_964450325.1 uncultured Phycisphaeraceae bacterium
ATCGTTCAGTCGCCTTACTGGTTCGCTATCGGTCATCAAGTAGTATTTAGCCTTGGAGAGTGGACTCCCCATATTCAACCCGGGTTTCCCGAGCCCGAGTTTACTCGAGGGCTTGCCTAACTTCGTTTACAGGACTTTCACCTTCTGAGGTGCGTCATTCAAACGCTTCAATCGTCGTTAGGTGTATCCGCGTTCGCTCGCCGCTACTGACGGAATCGCTGTTGCTTTCTTTTCCTGTGCATACTAAGATGTTTCACTTCTGCACGTTCGCCCTTTACGCCTATACATTCAGCGTAAAGTACCCTTGCGGGTGGGTTGCCCCATTCAGACATTCCAGGATCACTGCCTAGTTACCGGCTCCTCTGGACTTATCGCAGGTTCTCGCGTCTTTCGTCGCCTCTTGATGCCAAGACATCCACCATGTACCCTTATGCTCGACCACCAACCAGACTTCGTTCTCCTTCAATAGTTCCAGTCTTGGGTTTTATCCTTTCGACTTGACCTACTTCTGAACTTCCTCCAGTCAGCGACCCCGGCTCCCTTAAGGAGAGACACCGGTCGCCGCGACACACCACTTTTGTAGTCTGTCACGGCATTAAGCTGTGTTTTGTTACCTTGGCGCTGCTCTTTAACTTTAACTTCAGTGAAGCCCGGTACCCGCTTGGATTGCTCCATTTGGTAATACCAGGCTACTTTCATTACTCGTTGCAGCTTCTTCTTCTACTAAAACTTCTTCCACACCATCAACAACAAGCCTCTAACAGACTTATTGCCTTGCCTCGCATACACGCAGGGCCATCGGGTTTAGCCGACAATCCAACGCCTACACGCGGCGGTGTGGGTTAAGATTCTAACGTATCCGGTTGTCAAAGATCAGCCCGAATCTGCTCACTCGCGACTTTCGCCATTTGTGAGCTTCTAGGGGGAGGGAAGTGTAGCGAACTCACTTAAATCGTCAAGCCCGCTGCTCATCGTTTTGATTGAATTGTTCACGTTGTCCTTATTTGACCCTCCTATCCACATCTTTTCCACGAAAGTCCGCCTCATTTGTGGCCGCCAGTGGCAAGTGATTGGGCGACCGAAATCCTATCGCACGCGCACCCTAGCGAAGCTCACCCGCTTCGGCCGTGACAGTAGTGTTTTGTTAGTAGTCAAGTTGTATTGCGGTGCGCGGGCTTGTCATTCGCTGGCCGCTGGCCGTGAACGACTTTTAGTAGTCAACAATCGGCTGCACTACCATCCGCTCAGAGACTCTTCTATTCGGTTTACGTACGCGTCTGCACCCCCACGGCAGTGGGCAGATCGCTTCTTGAGGATTCCCGACTTGACCACCCTCACGCTTGCTCACTCCCCGGACCCTGACGATGCCTTCATGTGGTGGCCGCTGACTGGGAAGATCCATCCCGATGGATCGGTGATGTCGGGCGAAGCAGGGAAGCCTCGTCTTGATACCGAGGGACTTGCGTTCCAAGCAGTTCCCGCAGATATTGAGGTACTCAATCGGCGTGCCGCGGCGTTGGGAGATTTGGACATCACCGCCCTCTCGTTTCGTGCTTGGCTGGATGTTCAAGATCGCTATGTTGTCACTCGGACGGGATCATCGTTTGGTGAGGGGTACGGTCCGAAAGTGGTTGGTGGCCCCAACGTGAGCTCCTTTGACGACCTTCGTCGAAGCGACGTTCGGGTTGCGATCCCGGGTGTAGGCACTACGGCCTTCTTACTGCTCTGCTTGGCACTGGGTAAGCACGAGTTAGCCGCGAGCGAGCTGGAGCGATTCATCCCGATGCCCTTTGATCAGGTGATCGGGGCGGTGTTGCGGGGAGAGGTGGACGCCGGGATTGTAATTCACGAAGGACAACTATTATATCAGGAGGCGGGGCTGCATCTTCTGATTGACGTGGGCGAGTGGTGGTTTCAAGCGACCGCACTGCCCACGCCGCTAGGTTGTAATGTTATGAGGCGCGACCTGGATGCTCGGTTGGGCAAGGGGACGCTCTCGCGCGTCGCGGCCTTGCTAAGCCGGTCTGTGGCCTATGCACTTGAACACCGAGACGAAAGCATTGATTACACGATGCCGTTCGCGCTGGCCAATGCAAACAAGAAGGGCGCTGAGGCGAGCGGAGTGCCCACTCGCGAGCGAGTCGACCGTTACGTGGCAATGTATGTTAATAAATGGACGGTCGATATGGGCGAGGCGGGCATTGAGGCTGTGCGAAAGCTTTATGGTGCTGGCCACGCCGCGGGGCTGTGCCCCGCGCTTGCGTCGTTTGAACCGGTTTGAGATAAGCGAAAAAACGCTCTCGCTCGGAAGGTTTGAGCAAAGGCGTTCTCTGTCATCGAGGTATTGACGCTTGATTTACCCTTCGCCGCGTTCGCTCAATAGTTGCGAGGTGGACCCGCGCGCCTCGCGATTTCAGTAAGTCTGGTATCGCAGGCGGAGTTTTCTTCAGGCCCGGATGCTTCATACCAAAATCTTCCAATGACGTACGCGAGCGTTGCCGTTGTGCAGACGGCGCCTCCCACTACTTGTAACGAGCCCCGAACGTAAGTGAGTCGGGTGCCTTGGGGTGCGAATGAAGAAACCTGACTTGCTCGCAGTCAACCGTGGAGCCAAGTGTCTTGGATGTAAAACGCGGTGAAGTGTACGAGCGTCGCCATCGTGCAGATATTAACACCTCAGCCCCAACTCGCTTACGCTCGGGGTTCGTTGTAACTAACTCGGAACGTAAGTGAGTCGGGCTGGCCCCACGTTACCAGTTCTTTAGCACCCGTTCGCCCAGCGGTCAAAGAAGGCCTCCACATCTGAGCCGTCAACACCGCCATCCATGTTGAAGTCTGCGGGGCAGTCGGGCGGCACCCCCAGCCCAGCGGGGTCGCTGCGTGTTGAGCCGCAGGCGTTGCTGACGATGCAGT
>CAYVFW010000326.1:0-2882 GCA_964450325.1 uncultured Phycisphaeraceae bacterium
CGACCTCCCCTGCTGGCCGCCACCAGCCCATAACCACCCCTCTATCGCGATAATCTCGCTCGCCCAACCCCTCTACATAAACCCAGGCACTCGAACCTCCGATGTCTCTCCGCGGCGACCGCTCGCGCCCCACCGCCCGACGCAACCCCTTCATCAGGCTACTCAAAATCCATCCTACTCGCCGCAGGCTTTCCGCAAGTTTAGTTACATATTCCCAGTCGCGGAGAACGCAGCAAGTTAACCGAGGTAGGCACCCACACCTGTGCCGTAAGAAGTAGATGAAGATGAGCGAGGCCACCCACGACCAACCAGCACACTCGCCGCCGCCGGATCTTCATCCGTCGCCTCGCTCCTCTCTCGAAGGCGATGATTCTTCGCCACGTTCCCCTTTGATAGACCCAGCCGACGCGCTGTTCCAAACCGACGATATTCAATCGCAACTTGAGTCGATCAGCGAACTGTTTCGCAAGCAGGCGATCCTCCAACTTCAGATTCGCCGCACCCAGGCAGACCTTCACGGTCGCGATACCGAGGCAGCAGCTCGCGAAACCGAGCTTGTTCGCCTTAAAGATGACACCACGGCGCGCGCCACCGAGCTTGCTGAAGCCTCCGCCGCGCTCGATGCGTCTCGCGCCGAGCACCAACGCTCGCAAGCCGCGCTGGAAGATGCGCTCAACCAGCTCGAGGAACGAGAACGTACTCTCATCGCGCGAGCGACGCAACTCAGCGAGCAGCAGCACGCGCACGCCTCGCTCGTGGAACGCTTCTCTCGTGACCACGAAGCAAGCTCGCACGCACTCGCCGAAACTAAATCACAACTCGCCGACCAACACGCCCAGCTTGTTGAAGCGCAAATCTCGCTGACGGCTGATCTCGAATTATTAGCCCGCGATCAGCAGACGCTAGCACTGGACCGACAGAAACTCGCCGCCGAATGCCTCGCTCTCGAAGAAAACCGCACGCTTCTTGATCAGGCCACGTCAGATCTTCACATTCAATTGATCGCCGCGCAAGCCCTCCACGACCAGGCCGAATCGCGACTGCTCGACATCGCGGAACGGGAAACGCAGCTAAAAACCCAAACCGCGGACCTGGAGGCTGAACGCAAGTCGCTTTCGAAGACCATCGAAGAGCTCACCCAGGCAAGAGCGCAGCTTGCGTTGGAAGAATCCTGCACCGCCGCTCAAGCCGAGCATAACTCGGAGCAGGCTCGCCTGCTTGCCGCGCAGGCCCAAGAGGTTGCGAACCAAACAAAGCAACTGACCGAGCAGGAGCAGCAGTTAATACGCATGGGCGAAGGCCTGGAAGCCAAAGCCCGCGCAGCCGAAGAGTTAACTACGCAAGCGAAGAACCAGCCCAACACCCAGCTTGAAGCCGAGCTTAATACCCAGCTTGCCGCCAAGCGGGCCGCCGAGCTGGAGACGCAGCTCGCTCAGGAACGCGCTACGCGTGAGCAGCTCCAATCGCAACTTGTAATATTACAATCTGCCATTTCCCAGGCCACCCTCCCCCCGGAAGCACCGGCCCTACGCGAAAATGAATCCGCCGTTGAGCTCGCCCACGAGTATCAATCACTCTGGCTCCTTGAACTCGACCGCGCCTGGCAGCTAGAAGCGGCTGGCCGCGTGAGCACCGCCGATATCGAAGAGCTTGAGGGGCTGGTCGAAGCACTCAAAGAACGCCTGCGGGCAGCGCACGACCGGCTCCGCTCCCTTGAAAATACCGCGGCGTCAGTCACCGCGGCTCCCGCAGGGCCTGCCGCCGCGTCGCTCGAGCACCGTCGCCGCCGACTCCAGCAATATAAGTCTATCCTCCGCACCCAGTCGCTGAAAATCCGCCGCGCCAGCGAAGCCCTACAAAAGCGATTCGAGCAGGTCGAGCAGGTCCTCGCCCAGCGCGCCGACCTCGCCGCGGCTCGCATTCGCATCATCAACGCCGAGAAACGCAGCAAAAACCACTCCGCCGCCAGAAGCGCCGCCGCTTGTATTCTCTGCGCTGCCGCTGTCACCGTGCTCCTGGGCGCGGTGGGCTGGGCAGTAGCACGAGAGGTCGCTCCCGCTCGCTTCGCCGCCACCACCATCATTAAGGCCAGCTCGCCCGAGCGTAACTTAACTGATGGGGAACGCGCCGAGTGGCAGAATCTGCACGAATCACTCCTCGCCGATCCCCGCTTTCACGAGGCTCTCGCCGAACGCTTCCGCCGCCAGAGCATGCCCGCCCTCTCAACACCGGGCGACGTCGCCGAGCTTGCCAAAACTAATTTATCTCACGAAACCCCCGGCGATGGCGAACTTAAGATACGCCTCGAAGGCATCGGCGATGCGAACACCGCCCGAACCCTCGAGATCTTCACCAACGGCCTCTTAAACTATGTAAACTCCGGTAACGTCCGCCGCGTCGATGGCGCTGTGACCATTCTCGCCCAGCCCTCGGCCGTGGGGACAGGACCGATCGACAGCATCCGGACGAAGTACGCGATGGCCATCGGCGGTGTCGGCACGATCATTAGTCTAGCCCTGGGGTTCTTTATCTGGGGGCGTTTGTCTCGCGCCAAAAGCACCTTTGAGCAAGATGCGGACCTTGACAGGCTGCTCTCCCAGCAGTAAAGTAATATTACATTACGCTCCTCTCCCCCACCGCCCCTTTACACACGTGGCGGCTCGCGGCCCGGCCCGCCCCTGGCGCACATCCCCGGGGCACAACCAAGCCCGCTGCGAAACCGAACGTAACAGCTTCGCTCCGAGGGTGCCTAGCGCCGGCCAACCCCAGCCAGCCACCAGAAGGCAATCGCCGCCAGGAGCACCACAAACACCACGATACCGATCCACAGTATCGCCACGGGCTTCAGAGGCGCATCATCGGGTTTTTCGTCGTACTCAAGC
>CAYVFW010000327.1:0-2881 GCA_964450325.1 uncultured Phycisphaeraceae bacterium
CCGACGAGAAGAAGATCGCCATGCTCGTCAAGTTCGCCCCCGAGGCCATCACGGCTATTGCCGCGGCTGCCAAGGCCGCGCCCAAGCCCGATGCGACCAGCGCCCAGCCCGATGCCGCAGCGCTGGCGTCCAATCCCGCCGTCAAGGTCGCCCGCGCGTACATGGCCGCGTGCGGCAAGGCCGACGCCGCAGCCCTCAACGCACTCTTCCTGGACAAGGGCCGTGCAACCGTGACTGAAAACGCGAGCGATGAGGGGACGTGGGAGACGTACCGCGATCATCATTTGATTCCCGAACTTAAGGAGATGCCGGGCTTCGCCATGACGATTGCGCAAGAGGACGTGCAAACCTTCGGCGCGACCTCGATCGTACGGCAGATCGGCTCGTTCACCGTCCCCGACCCCAATCACAAGGAGCAGACCAAGAATTACCTTGCCGCCGTGACCTACATCGTCGTGGACGATGGCGGCGCGCCGAAGATCGCGCATCTGCACTGGTCGAGTAGGGCGGAGAAGAAGCCCGACGCCGCCGCTTTCGGGACCGGTCATGGCACCAGCACCGGCCACGAGCATAAGTAGGCCGTTCACCCGGCCCGCCCCGCCGAGGTAATGCGGGCCGACTTCCGATTGGAGAGTTTCCGCATGATGCTCAGCCCCGCTCCACACCCCCCACACCGCCCACGCACGCCACGCACGCCACGCATCACGTGCATCCCATGCACGGCCAGTCGTACAGCACGCCTCATTCGCCCGCTCGCGCCTGTCGCGTGTTTGCTCGTGGTGCTGGCGGGCGGATGCGCATCGCTTGACCCCAAGCCCGACATCGACCGGGCCGCTTCGACCGTCGGCTCTCGCTCGGGCGTGACGCCGACGTGGACAGAGCCGTGGGAATTATCGCTCCCCACGTCGCAGACTTCGGGCGCGACGTGGGATGGGCACTCGCCCCTCAAGGTTTCGCAGGCGGTGGCGATGGCGCTCCGCAACAACCGCGAGATCAGGGCGCAAGTCGAGCAGATCGCCGCATCGCGGGCCGACTTGGTGCAGGCGGGCCTGCTGCCCAACCCCGTGGTTGGGATGACGCTGCGATTCCCCTTTGACCCCGTGAGCGGCGGCTCGTTTATCGGCGCGCAGGTGGTACAGTCGTTCACGGCTCTCTGGCTGCGTAACGGCAAAATCAGGGCCGCTGATGCCCGTCTTAACCAAACCGTGCTCGACATCTCCGACAAGGCTCTTCGGCTGGTCGCGGAGGTAAAGGCCACCCACGCGCGGATCGCCTTCGGCCAGAACGCTCTCGTACTCAGTGATGAGAACCTCACCACGATCCGAAGGTCTATCGACTCGCTCGATGCACGCATCCGCGCCGGCGAGGGCACGTCGCTGGATGTTAACCGCGCCAAGCAGCAGCAGGCGAAGGCAGAGGCCGAACGGGCCATTGTTCTCCGCGACGTAGCCAAGGAGCGCCGCCGTATGCTGGAGTTAATCGGCTTCGCAACCGAGGGGGCAGATTGGACAGCCGACGTGGACGCTGCCAGCATCAGCGCCCCGTTCATCATCGAAGCCGCAGCGATCACGCTCGCTCGTTCGCAGCGTCTGGATGTAGCCGCCGCACGCTTCATCGTCGAGGCGCTGGGAGCGGACTTATCCGTCGAGGAGAAGAGCCGTCTCAAGGACTTCGGGCTGGGAGCTGACTTTGAGCGGGATGTAGACGGCGCAAAGACCCTCGGTCCAGTGATCGAGGTCGGCATCCCGATCTTCGACACCAACGCGGCACAGATCGCCAAGGCCGGTTCGCTCGCCCGCGCTGCGCTCGCCAATTACGAGGCCATCTCGCAGCGGGCCGTGCGTGAGGCCCGCGTCGCTTGGATTGAACTCGATAGCGCGTCGCGGCTCATCGCGCAGTACCGCACAAGCGTGCTTGCGATCTCTGAGCGGAACTTGACGCTCGCAGACGCCGCGCTCAAGTCGGGCCAGTCCGACGTGACCGTGCTGCTGGATGCGCAGAAGGAACTCGTCGAGGCCCGCCGCACGCTCAACGATCTGGAGCGCGACGCGGCCCTTGCTCATATCGCCCTTGAGCAGGCGGCGGGGGGCACGTTGAGGTTTCCGAGCGGACAGTAATCAAGAGATCACGGGTGCTCTCGCCGGACAATCAGGAGTCCTCCACCACCACCGCGGCCCGATCCGCCGCAGGGATGGCGGGCACGAACAGTTCCGGGAAGGCGTCTTGAAGGATGCCTGTGCTTGAAAACGACTCGTTCTTGTAACAAAACGCTGACAAAGGCGTACAATGGAGCAGCATCGGCTCCCGAGGTGGTTCGGGTACTTGCCGAACTGCTGACCAGGTACTCCGGGCATCATCACGGTCTCCGCCGTCGGCAGTAACGCGCGCCGGTGCCTTGTGCCAGTTTCCAGTCGCGCCGGGGCAGAAGGGGCATGAAAGGCTCTCCAAGGCGGGCCGGATGTTGAACCGGTCCTCGGGGTTCTGGGCGGATTCACCTGGGGCGGATGCTGCCGAGAGCGGGCTTGAATACCGTTCATCGACCAAACCAACCGCCTCCCATGCGGCGGAACCGGGAGTGCCACACGGAATAGTTGAGACTGAGTCTCAACTACCCAGAGGTTAGCCACCACGTTACAGATCGTCAAGTGAGAAAACCGCGACAAAACGCGCCTCGCCCCGGCCTTACGCCGCCACCGTCGCCGCCGCGGGCTCGCTCCACGGGACTTTCTGGCCGCGAGTGCTGACCCAGTGAAGCGCGCAGAACGCGGTTTTGCCGGCATCCTGCGACGCGAAGGTCGCGCTCAGATTCCCGCGTGAACTCAACGAGATAAACTTGTACGCATCGCGTCCGCTCGCGCTGGTGTCGGGGGGCGGGGGCGCG
>CAYVFW010000328.1:0-2880 GCA_964450325.1 uncultured Phycisphaeraceae bacterium
GGGGGCGGAGGGAGCGGGGGAGGGCGTAGATTATTTATTACTTTGCGGCGAGCCCGGGGTAGTTTGCTCTCGAGAGGTGCGGGGAAGGGCGGTGCGGGCTGAGAGTTACGTCACGGGGCGTTTGTAGAACGGAAGCGGCGTGACGGTGGCGGGGAGCTCGCCGCGGCCGGAGTCGATCTGAAGTTGCGTCCCGACGGCGAGTAAGCCTTTGTCAAGAAATCCCATAGCGATGCATGTTCCGAGGGTGGGGCTGGGGCACCCGCTGGTGACGACGCCGACCTCTTTGCCATCGTGGCGGACAAGCATTCCCGGACGGGCGGAGCGCTTGCCATCGAGCACCATACCCGCGAGCTTACGTTGCGGGCCGCCCGCAGCCTGGGTGGCACGGAGGGCCTCCATGCCGATGAACTTCTCGCCTTTTTCGGCGGTGTCTTTGTCAAGAGAGATGGCAAAATCAACGCCGCATGAGAGCGCGTTGATTTCTTCGCCGAGTTCGTGGCCGTAGAGAGGCATGCCAGCCTCGGTGCGCAGGGTGTCTCGGCAGCCCAGCCCGGCGGGTGTCAGCAGGGGCTCCTTGGCCGTCATATCGACGCCCTGAAGTAAATATTTCATCGCCATATCGACCGCCATGCCCGCAGGGAGTATAACCTCTACGCCGTCTTCGCCGGTGTAGCCCGTTCGGCTTACGATGATCTTGACGATAAGGAGATTCTTCACCGCGAAGCGGTATTTTTTGAGGGAGGGGATTTCGCGGCTTACCTTGCCGATGATATCAATGACTTTGGGGCCCTGGATGGCGACCATCGCGGTGTCGAGAGTTTTGTCCTCGATTTTGAGTTTAAGATCGGCCGCGGCTCGGGCTGCTTCGAAGTGGGCCAGCAGTTTTTCTCTGTTACTTGCATTGACGACGACCATAAAGTCGTCGTCGTCCATCCGATAGACAATTACATCATCCTTGACGCCGCCCGCTTCATTGCAGACGAGTGAATAGCGGCATTGGCCGGCCTGCATATCGCTGATTCGGCGTGAGCAGACTCGCTCGAGGAGTTTGCGGGCGTGTCGACCGGTCATCTTCACTCGCCCCATGTGAGAGACGTCGAAAATACCCCCGCTGCTACGGACTTGGCGGTGCTCTTGCGAAAGGCCCGAGTAATACAGAGGCATTTCCCAGCCCACGAAATCAACCATGTGGCCGTGGTGTTCGTGGTGAAACTTGTTCAGAGGGGTTTTGAGCACGCCGGAGGGTAGGGAGGAAGTGTGAGTGGTTGGCGTGGGAAGTAACGGCTGAGGGAGCTTTCGCGACAATCTCGGAGCGATGCCGGGGAAGAACCTAGGGGGGAGTGCGATAAATAGGAAGGACCGAGGAATGGTGG
This sequence comes from uncultured Phycisphaeraceae bacterium, assembly GCA_964450325.1. Classification (GTDB taxonomy): domain Bacteria; phylum Planctomycetota; class Phycisphaerae; order Phycisphaerales; family UBA1924; genus UBA2402. Next base: position 1,374 of record CAYVFW010000328.1, read on the forward strand.
CGGGCGAGTCAGGTTGGTAAACCGAGCGTAGAACGTAACAAGCGGGTCACCCCCACTGCTTCGGAAATTTCTGCCTGCTGCTGGGCGCCTGTGGCCATAGTTTTGATGGTGCAGAGCGTCTCTGACTCGATGATAATACTAAGATAGGCACGCTGATCTGCGGCTTCTTTCAGGAGTTTACCTACGTTTTTGGTGGTCTTGTAGGTGTGGCGCGCGTGCAGGCCGGCGCGGCGCAGACTCGCGACCAGCGGGGCGACGGCGTTGTCGGCGTTCCCATTACTTATCACGAAGACATCGGGGCGAAGGCCGGCGAGTTCGACGAGCGTGGCTTCGTCTGGCATCAGGCCTTTATCTTTCATCACCAGACTGAGGACGACATCGCCCATGCCCATACCAACGGCGGGGGTGGGCGGACCGCCGAAGAGCTCGATTAAGTTATCATAACGTCCCCCACCCGCTACGGCCCGCTCTGCCCCGCTGGCCTCGTGGACTTCGAAGACCATGCCTGTGTAGTACGCCAGCCCGCGCACGATGGAAAGATCGAAGTCGATCCAGTCGATGACTCCCGCCGCGGCGAGCGCAATGGCGAGTGGCTGAACGGCCTCGCTGAACAGCGTAAGGTCCATAGCGTCCGAGGAGGGGAGGGGGTCGACGGAGGCTCGATCAACCTCCTGGCCAGCGATGGTTACAGTTTCTGCGCCTTCGGGGAGTTCAACTCGGATAAGCCCTTTGTGGAAAATCTCGGCCATTTCGGGGGTGAAGCCGAACGCGGCGAGCTTCGAGGCGAACTCGGCGGAGCTAATCTTTGCTTTCTGATCTAGCAGCGCGAGTATTTTAATTTGATCCTCTGGCGTGATTCCGCGGCTTGAGAACCAACTGCTTAAGGCCGCGCGGTGATTGATCTTCACGCGCAGATCAGCGGGCGTGAAGCCCAAAGACGCCAGGAGGGTGATGCAGGTAGCAATTAACTCTGCATCCGCCGCGGGGCTGGGGTCGCCGATAATGTCAAGATTCCACTGGAGAAACTCGCGGAGCCGGCCGCGTTGAGGCTTTTCAGCGCGGAAAAAGGTCGGCGTGCAGAACCACTTGGTGGGCTTGGGGAGGCTGATCGCCTTGGAGGCATACATACGAGCGAGCGTGGGTGTGAACTCGGGGCGAAGGGCGTACATCTTCTCACCGCCAGCGCGGGTGAAGGAGAAGAGTTCGGAAAGGATTCCCTCACCGCTTTTCACTGTGTAAAGGTCTGCATGCTCGAAGGTGGGGCCATCCACTTCGTCAAAGCCGTGGCGAATTGATGCGGTGCGCCATGCCTGAGTAATCACTCGGCGCTGGGCGCAGTCAAGCGGATAAAAATCGCGGGTTCCGGTGGGCGCTTGAAAGGTGTGATTGGCCATGCGGGGCAACTGTATTCGGGAAAAGGCTGGGGGGCGTTGGTGATAACTTATGTTATGAGTATTAAATGGCGAGGCATGGAGCGGTCGCGTCGGGCGTTGGGTGGGGGGTAAGG
>CAYVFW010000329.1:0-2868 GCA_964450325.1 uncultured Phycisphaeraceae bacterium
CAAGTCCGTCTGCGCCTGCCCGTACCTCTCGCACGTGGTGGAGGTGTAATTCGTATAAGAACCATAGCGGAAAAAAGAGCGCGCGTAGGCGAGCTGGCTCACGCAGTTGGGCGAACTGCGACGACGGCGGGTGTCGGAAATTTGGAAGACTCAGCAACTTGGCAACAGCACGCTCAGAGACTCCTGAACTTGACCTGGATGAGCAGGCTGCTCAAAACCAAAAGGAGCGTTACCCGGCCGCTTAACCGTGAACCGGACGACCAGCCTCGCTCCTTGCAGGCTGTCACGCGCAACCCGCGTCGTGCTGGAAGTCAACACCTCGTCGACGCGATGAATCCTCCCCGAAGCTCCGCCATGTACCGCCGGTTGTGCGTTGCGTTGACGGTTGCGTGAACCTGCGGTCGACGGGCGGTAGCCCGACGTTATTCGTTTTCACAGTGGGTTATTACATTTACTACCCGCCGATGGACACTTTGGAGCGAAGAGTGATTCTCCTTCGTGGATAGAGACTTTGACCGGATCAACCCCCCGCAGCGACCGCGGTCGTGCCAGCTTGAGGCAGTTTTTGGAGTGTTCCCCGAACTAAGTTGGTGAGTTCGTCACGATAGTTCACATCGGCGCCCAATGCATCCCCGAACACTGTAGGAAAGCCTCTCAGAAAATTTTTATCGATCTTGCGGGTTCCCGTCGCGTTCCAATAGACAACACCTGACTCGACGTCAAGCCAGCGTGCGGTCAGGCGTATGTCCCCTTTGATGCGACTGAAGAGGTTTTGTGTTCCATCCGGCGGTGACGAAAGATCCAAATTAGCAACTTGGACGATTATGATGCCCTGTGCGTTAGCGAACTTCCCCGCGCTCACGGCATCACCCTCGCTCATCAGGCCAGACTCACGCCGGAGTTGCTCCTTGATGATCGAGTCAAGCTTGGCCCGCTCGACCACGCGGTATCCCCGCGTCATTAACGCGCCGATGCAGTCCGATTCGCTAAGTGCTTGTCCACCGCGGTCCACCCTTCCCGATGGATCAGTTAGAATAAATGCAACTTGCGAAGACAACGGGGGTGCGAACCCCGGTGTGGTATTGATGACAATCACGTTCCCGTTGCTGTCGGGCGTGACGACTTTGCCGTCGGCATCCAACATGCTTGGCGATGAGGCCATTTTGCAGCCCGGGACAACGACGAAAGCGAGGGTGAGAATAAAGCCCGAAATCCTAGAAATGCGAATCATTATACAAAACTCCTTGATAAAGTAACGGATCGTTCACTTGCTTAAATCTTTCAACGCTTGTTTCAACTGCACCGCCTTCTGCGACTTGGTCATCTGATCTTTGAGATCCTTGAGCCACTCCCCAATGACCAAATCATCAGGCGCGTCCGGATTAAAGACCACGCCTTTGCAATCAAAGGTAGCTTCAGTGCTGTTCTCGCCGGTCGTCGCATCTTGAATTTTGATCTTAACACTTCCCCGGCAAAGTTTGGTTGCGATCAACCCCAGAGCCGGATCGGGTTTTGACTTGTAGATGCTAAGTGGGCCAATCTCGCTCGTGACAAAGATATCAGCGAGCTTGAGAGCTCGCAATCGCTCCGGATCGGCCTGCTCGAAGATGCCGCTCTCGCCGCGCATGCGTTCGGCGATAAGTTGATCAAACCGGTCTCGGTCGATGTGCTGAAGTCCCTTGGCTTGGTCAGTGTTATTAACTGACTTGCAAAGCTCACTGATCGCGTCGCCCATGCGACCCTGGACGTCACGCGTGAGCTGACTTACCCGGACGGTTTCTGCTTGACCCTTGAGCGCCTCACCGGGCACTTTCAAGTCAATTTCATCCATTCGCCCGGAACGATTCAGTGGCGGGATTACCAAGACTGTGCGACTCGGCCGAGCCTTCGGGCCATTCGGCGTGGAACGAATCGGATCATTCCTTGTTGGGGTAATCGGTAGTGGAGGCTGCGAAATCTGCTTGAATTCTCCGCCGCTCCCCTGCGGAGGATTAGCGGTTTGTGTGTCATTACCCGCGCCGCTCTTCACCAGATTGGTGCCCGATATATCTTGCGGTCCAGCCGCAGCGCATCCGCGAAGCGTAACAACATTGGTTGCGATGCCTAGGAACACGGCACAGACAAAGAACGCAACCGAGGCCGCCTGCCAAGCATGTCGAACCGTCGGCGATCGTAAATTCTTGGCCTTTAACTTGATCCTACGAACCAAGTCGCGCCCGAGAATGACACACGGCCCCACACAATCTCGCGGAAGTGGGCCAGCCCCATTGATAGCAAGCGTGTTGGCTGCGTCCATGTCGTAACCCTTTCCAAGACAAAGCTCGTAAAAAATCGTAGCGTAGCGACGAGCCCAAGCGTCGGCTACCCGGCTCTCGAAGGCAACCACCGTTGGCCCCTCGCGTGCGATGGCCTTGCCAACTGCTAAGGCGAGGCAGCAGTTAAGGAAGACCAGTTGCGGCACTGACCCGGACTGCGCCAAGGCTCGGAACAAGTCGGCAGCCATCGCCTCGTCGAGGGATCGCGGATTGTCTACTTCGTCGATCAGTAAGACTTGGCCACGATCGCCGTGGCCCACAAAGTGGAGAACATCTGGACGATCTTCGGTCAGGCGACGCACCAACTCCATGTGCGTCGCTCGCATCAAAGGAGGAAACACTTTGATCGGATGCTCTTTGACTGGCAGACGCAGCGCTTCCATGAGGCCATCGTGCTCGCGGCCGGGATCCAAGTCCTCGTTGGCCCCAATGACGAGCAGGAAGCTTAACAGCTTCTGTGCCGACGAGGTGACGGACCCGTCCTCAAACTTGGTATCATACGAATCACACCTCCTACACGTGCGAGAGGTAGGGGCAGGCGCAGACGGACTTA
>CAYVFW010000330.1:0-2855 GCA_964450325.1 uncultured Phycisphaeraceae bacterium
CCCCTCGCCCGACCCTCGCCCACCACGCGGAATCATGCATGCTTACCTTTGACGTACTTTGTGCGCGCGCAGCCACCGCACAGTCTGCGCGTGCTCGGCATCACTCACGAAGTTATGCTTGGCGAACGCGTCCGTCCGAGAACCTCGCTTCGCACGCTTGAGACTGATATATAGTTCGGCACACGGGCCAATGGATAGATCTTGCCTGAGTGGCCCGCAAGGAAGTGGATTGTCGCTTAATTACATGCAGCTGTGCGTCTTCGCAGCTTGCGTTTTGGCGGACCAGTCGGCATCGCGACCGCGATGCTCACCGGCCGCAGACGTGCAACCCTCCGGTATTCGCCCGAAACAAGAAGGTGATCTTAGTCATGAATATGCTCCCCACCCTGCTTAACACGTTCTCATCCCGCTGCTTCCTCCCGTCCGCGGCGTTGCTGCTCCTCGCAGCAGCTGGCGCGGCCCCCGCCGTTGCCCAGGTGAATGTCTCACTCCGCGTTGTGCCGCAGGTAATCTCCTTCTCTCCCACCGGCGACCCCGTGTATGTGCTCTTCATGAATCTCGACGCCACTGGGTTCGCCAACGATGTCAACCCCGGCAACATCATTCGCGCACGCTCGGGCGATGGCAGCTTCCAAGGCGAAACTTTCCCCGGGACCGGAGCGGGCGGCAGCAGCTCAATCGGATTCGGCTCCATAATCGACCTTGCCGATGGAATTAATAACTCGGGCACCTGGATGATCGAGCTGTACGATGCGACGCTCGATCAAACCGATTCTTACTCATTGTCCGTGTCTACATCCGGCATCCCCGCCGAGTACCTACGGACGATCGTTATTGATGCACTGCCCGACGTCACTATCGATCCATTCCCCTCGTTTAACTTTGGCATTGACTTCAGTTCCAACAGCGATGCGGAATACGACAATGCCTTCGCGGGTATGTTCGCTCAAGCGCAAAGTAACTCGGTCTTCTCTCCCTCCATCCAACCTTCCGACACCTCCTGGACACCCGACGGTCCCCTAGCCGACGATCTGTACCTGCTGGACATCCAACTCCGCAACGACGACAGCGGATTTGGCATCATAGAGTCCTCCACGCCCGAGCCTGTCAACACCGCCCCGAGCATCGGCAACTATAACTTTGGAATTACATTCGCCAGCGAGTCCCAGGTCAGCGGGCTGCGCGTCGGCGAGCCCCCCGCTCTCTCCGTCAGTGTAAGCTTTGAGCCCGACGTTATCTCTTTCTCGCCCCTGGATCCTCCCGTTTATATTCTGGGCATTGGCATCAACGCCAGCGGATTCACCGACGATTCCAACCTCGATAACTTCGTTCGGCTTCAATCGGCGAACAACCTCTTCAGCGGCGACATCTATCCCGCGCGCTTTACAGGCAGCGGCACCGCCGGTTCGATCGGCCTCAGCTCCGCCTTAGATCTGACCGACGCAATCAACTCTAACTCCCTCTGGACGCTCAGCACCACCGACGGCGTCACGGGCGTGACTTCCGAGTATGAGTTAACTGTGACAACACTCGACATTCCCGCCGATGCAGTCCGCCCAATTACGCTAGACGTCAACCCCGGCGATTCGATCACCGATTTCCCGACCTTTAACTTCACGCTCGATCCAGCCCAGGATCCCCAGAACGAATACACCAGCGCCTTCGCGGTCCTGTTCGGCACCGTTCCGGAAAATTATGTTGGTTCGCCCTCCATCGCCGCGGCCGATCGATCCTGGACTCCCAACGGCCCCCTCGCGCCCGATACTTATATCATCGTGATCGGAATGCAGAACCCAGACGCGCCGGACACGATGATCGACGCTACCCAGCCAGTGGCCACCAGTTCTGGCGCGCCCTCGATTTCATTTAACTACGACGTCACGGCGAACAGCTTCGGACAGGTCAATGGCCTGGTCGCGGCACCCTTCTGCGTCGCCGACTTTGACCAAAACGGCGGCGTCGATGGCGAAGACGTCGCGGCCTTCTTCGAAGTGTGGACAAATGCCGGAGCAACCGCCGATGTCAACCAGAGCGGCGGCGTGGATGGCGACGATGTTGAAGCCTTCTTCGTCATCTGGACCAACGGCGGCTGCTGATCCTCTCTCCGCGAGCCCCAAACCACCTGCGATACGCCCCGCGGCGGATCATAAGCGGTAGTGTCCACTCTGCGTCATGATATTAAATGGCCCGACCGATTACCTCGGTCGGGCCATTTTTAGTTGCGCACCGCAAGTCGACAGCGGCCCTTGTCTCCTCAATACTAATTATATTCTGACAGCCACTGAGATCATGCATATTTGCTCATATCTACATGAAATCTTCAAATCGCAGATCGCGTTGAGCCGCGGTCTGGCGCCTCACCCTCGCTCTCACCTCGTCGTTCGCCCGTAATCAATCTGGCACCCCGATCAAAGCAAACATAAATCCACGCCCATTCCACCATTACCAGTAGTCGGCTGCGGAACCCCACTAGAAACATGACGTGTACCAGCGCCCACAAAAGCCAAGCCAGCAGGCCCGAGAACTTAAATTTCCCCAAAACCGCAACCGCTTTGTTACGGCCGATTGTGGCGAGCGTCCCTTTGTCAAAGTATTTAAATGGTGCGGCCGCCCCCACCGCGCCACTCACGCGGCGTCGCACAATCTTCGCGGCGTACTCACCCATCTGGATCGCCGCGGGGCAGACCCCGGGCACGATGCGTCCGTTAAGTTTATTAAACGACGCCGCCAGATCCCCCACCACGAATACCTCGGGATGACCCGGAATGCTTAAGTCAGGTTCCACGATTACTCGCCCCGCCCCATCAAGTGGCGCGCCCAGCGACTTCCCCAACGGTGACGCCGCGACCCCCGCC
>CAYVFW010000331.1:0-2848 GCA_964450325.1 uncultured Phycisphaeraceae bacterium
GAAACCGACCGGCGTCTGAGCGAGGAACGTTACGGCCAGCGCTCCCCGCTGGGCGTCTGAGCAACCCTCGATTCGCCGCCGAGGTAAGTCTAGAGCTGGAAAGTTGCACGCTCTCAAGGCGGTGTGATGCCGTGTTGCGCTCTCTTCGCGCATTCTACGGTGAATCGGTTGCGGGCGATTACGGTGAGTTTGGTTGACGGCCAGTCCGGCGCCAGTTTCGCGGCGTGGGCCTCACTCTGTCGGATGCACGATTCGATTTTCGCCGTGTTTTGTGCCCATTGGTCAAGCGCAATTGCCCGGTCCATTTCTCCCTGCGCAAGCTCCGCCCAGCGCACCACCTCCGCCCACTCCACGGCCGTGGGCCGTCCGGCGCTTGTCTCCACTGCCATCCGCTCCCGAAGCACTCGCAGGCTCCGCTCGCCGTCACCCTGCAATCTGATCGCCCAAGCCCACAGCACTTCATGGAAGATCGCCCAGCCGTCGCCTCGTTCCAACAGATCTGGTGCGCCGTCAATGGCCTGCCTCGCGGCACGCTCTGCTTCCGCGAGTTTCGTACCCTGCGAAAGTAATGCTCGTGCAAGCCGTCCGTAGGCCTTGGTCGTGTAGAAGGAGTGGGGGCCAAGCATCGCCTGTGCGCCCATCAACTGCTGACGCGCAGCGTGCTCGGCCGTCGAAAAATCATCCGCTTGGATCGAAACAAAATATAACGTGCCCCACCATTCATATGACGACCTGTCCATGCCTCCGTAAAAACGTGTGGAAAGGTCCGTTCCCTGCTCAAGCGTCCGCATCGCGCCTGAGATGTCACCGGCAAGTCGCTGATACTCCTGCTTTTGGAAGAGCACCATCAGCGTCAGCGGGCCTGGATTTCCATCGATCGCCGCAGCCCGGTTCAGCAGCCCATCGACGGCCTTCGACGCCGCCACGGCCTCTGCCGCTGTGTTCGTCTTTGCCTGAAGCATCGATGCATCAAGTATGAGCAGCGATGAGTCATCTGGCAACGAACCCGCCGCCAACTGGGCGCGAATTTCCTCGACAGTCCCTAGCGCTTCTTCCTGCTGATTATGTTGTTCCATCACCTGCAGATACAGGAACGCGGCTTGATGAAGCAGCTTGCGATCGGTCGCGTGCCAGTGCCGGATCAATGCCAGATCGTGCTTCATGTCGTCTATCGGCGCCGGATTTCCACTGAGCACTATCGTGAAATGAAGCAGATGTCTCGCAGTGAGCGTTCGCCGATCATCAGGCCCATAGGCGCGATCAAGCAGTTCCGCCGCTCGCTTCTGCAGCACCTCAAGCCTCGGGTCGGTCAGCGATGAGGCAGTCTCGGCGAGTGTTGCCGCCATGTCTGCTTGTAACGCCTCATCACCCGGGAACGCCTGCTCCAGCCGGTCCATCGCCACGAAGATCAGATCACCCACGGTCGGTGCTTGGCCCGGCCTGGCCGCGCTGGGCCACTGCTCACCCGCCATGCTCCACTCAGGAGCAGCGGAGAGCGGTCCAATGAACTTGGCATCCTGGAACGGCCGCGCTGATTGTAAGATCTGCATCGCAAACCGCGACGTCTGCCTTGAGCGCTCCGCATCGCGCTTCGCTCGCGACTCACTCTCGCGAGCTCGGCTCAGACCCGCTTCAAGGCCGGCAAAACCGAGCGCAATCGCTACAAGAGCAATCGCGACCGCAGCCGTCAGCGCGCGCCTGCGCTTTGCAAATAGGACAGACTGTCGCCATAGCGAGGCTGGCCTTGCCAGAATCGGCTGATAGTTCAGAACCCGCCGGATATCTGCTGCCAGTTCCGCAACCGATTGATACCGCCGCGACGGATCGGGATCCATCGCCGCATGCACGATCGTCTCCACCTCGCCGCGGCACTCGCGACGGTGTGATGATAACTCTACCGGCGACTGACTCCACGCTAGGAGGCCCGCCTCATGTGGCGTCAGCACAGCACTCCCGCGCGGATGATGCCCGCTCAACACCTCATACATCACAACGCCAAGCGAGTAGACATCCGCTCGGATATCCAACTCCTCCAAACCCCGCTCAAAGGCCTCGGGTGGCATGTACGCAGGCGTGCCCGCAACCTCCCCGCTGGTCTTCGCCGATGCGTCTCCCGAATCATCCACAAGTCGCGCCACCCCGAAGTCGATGACTTTGGGCTCACCCGCCCGCGTCACAAGGATGTTGGATGGCTTCAGATCTCGGTGCAGCACACTCTTCTGATGTCCGTGATGCACCGCATCACACACCTGGGCCAAAAGAGTCAGTAGTCGTCGGAGTGAAGGTCTTTCTGCTCGTACCCAACCGTCAAGTGTTCTTGCCCCTGAAATTAACTCCATCGCAAAGTACGGAACACTCACTGCCTGCCCCGCCGCGGCGTACACGCCCGCCTCAAACACCCTCGCAATCCCGGGGTGCTCTAACCTCGCCAACGTCTTGGCCTCCGCCTCAAACCGCCGTCGCGCCCTTGTCGAGGCAACACCCAGATTTAATAGTTTGATCGCCACCGGTCGCGACAGCACCGGGTCAACGGCCTCGAACACCGTTCCCATGCCTCCGCTGCCGAGCAACGCACCAAGTGTGTACCTCCCGATCTGCGAACCGGTCACCGCTGCGGGCGAATGGATGGCATCCTCGAGCAAACTGCCAGGAATGCCATCATCTCTAAGCAACTGGGTGTCAAAATCGGAAGCTAGCAGTAGCTCCGTTACCTGCGCCAGCAGGTAGGCATCGCCATTGCACCGCGAGTGTACATGTGCACCGCGAGCCTCGCGCGGTTGCTCCAACGCCTCGCCGACAATCTGCTTCACCACGCCCCAAGTATTCTGGGACTCAGCGGCGACGGAGT
>CAYVFW010000332.1:0-2831 GCA_964450325.1 uncultured Phycisphaeraceae bacterium
ATCGCCAGCGCCCGCGTGTAGAGCGGCTCGGCCGCGGCGTACTGGCCCTGCGTGGAGTAGAGCCCCGCCAGATTGTTCAGCACCGCGGCATCGCGTGGGCCTTGCTCGAACTCCGGGGGGAGAAGCCCTTCGTAGATCGCGCTCGCCCGTGCCCATGCCTCGGCGACGTTGCCCCTTCGCTGTTCCCCCAGCGCGAAAGCGAGGCGAAAGTTAGCCTCCCCGTCCTTCGGTTGCATCTGCACGGCCCGCTCAAACAGCGGCACCGCATCGTCGGGCTCATCGCCGTAAACCGCGCGATCGCCCTGCACGAGCAGGAACTGGAACTCCTCTTTGTCAGTCCAATCAACCTTGGAACTCTTCCACACCTTGCACTGGGCAATGGCCGCATCGGCGGCGCTCCAGCGGCCCTGCTTGAACGTGCCCGCGGCTGTCGCCACCTCGGCCGCGGCCTTTTCCAGCGGGTTGCCGGTGGCGATCATCTCGCGGATCGAGGCCGCGAGGGCCTGGTCGATGACCGGGGCCGCGACGCCGGTGGGGGTGGCGACGGGCGCGGTGCGGGCCAGCAACACATCGATCTTATCTTCCACGCGAGCGAGCGTCAGCTTGATCTCCGCCAAGTCCTTCTGGATCGCCTCGAAGCGGTCGATGGTCTGGGCGTGGCGCTTGGCCGCATTGGCATCAAGCGTCATGATGAGGCCATGAATCGCCGCCGCATCGTCGTGGAGCGCGGCGAGCTCTTTCTTCCACTCTTCCTTGTCGGCGGGCACGCCGCGTCTTGCATCGTCCATCAGGTGGACGGCCATGTCGATCTGCATCGCGGCCCACGCCTTGTCGCCTTGCTCATAAGCGAGTTTCAGCCCCTCGCGCAGGCTGGTAGCGAAGGTGATGCGAAGCCGCAGGACCAGCGCATCTCGCGGCGCTTCCGTGAGCGGGGCGGCGGCGGTCTCGACCGTCCAACGAGCGACAAGGCTCGTCCAGCGGGCATCGTCGAGCGCTTCCCGCTTGCGGTCGAACAGGAACGCGGCAAGCCCCTCCTCGTGCGCGCCCTCGATGAGCGCGAGGTTCGCGGCGTGCTGCGCGTCGGTCTCGTTCTCTTGTTTCGTGGCAAGAGCCATCCACGCCTTCGGAGCATGGTCGGCGAGCGACAAGAGCGTCGCTCGGCTGGCAGAGTCGGTGATTCCCTCGCGCTGCTTGAGGATCATCATGCGCACCACGCGGGCCGCCAGACGGGTCTTGTCGCCATTATGGTAGAATTCGCCCACGCTCGGCTCGGCCTCGCCGATTGCCCGCTCGATGCGTGTGTGAACCATGTTGATGCCCACGCCCCCGCCGATGACGCCCGTGACCAGCAGACCGATGACGATCCACAGGGTCCGCTTGCCCTTGCCGCCGGCGAGTTTCTCAGCCGGATCACGGGCGGTCGCGATGAACGCGGCAAGAATCAGGCTCAGTACGAGCAACGCGAGGACAACCCAGATGGTCGTGCGGACGGCGTACCAGTCGGTGGCGATCTGCCAGTGGACCGTGCGCCACGCAAGCACCGCCCACAGCGCTGAAGGTGCCACCCCGAGATACAACAGCCAGCACCACGGCGGCATGATGCGGCAGAACCTGCGCAGACTCGCCCACAGTTGGTTCATCGCGGTGACTGTAGCGTTCGCGGCTCCATAATGGCGGTTCGCCTCACCGCAGAATCGGAACCACGGTCAGGACCACGCCATCATGCTGGCGGCCGTTGGTATCAGCGAAGGGAATCTCTAGAGAGGATTGGGAATGATCCAGCTCGCCGGGATGTCCACAAAATCATTCCGGGGCCTGATGAAGCCCCGCGCCGGGCTTGCCAACATAAAGAGGAGTGTCCGCCGCGTGTCGCCCCCTCACTCGACGGCTCGGGTAGCGGTTGGATGCCCGAGCGCAGCGCTGCCAGGCACGCCTGTGCGAGCCGCCGAATCCACTTGTACAGGAATACCAACACGGCTGATGACATCTCCCGTCCCGATGCGAACTTTCAGGCGTGGCAGTCCAACTTCGTGGTCTACGCCAACGCCAATCTTGTCGCGCTCGGGCTGACCGCGCCCGACATGGCCCCCATCACCGCCGCGTAGACCAGCTTGCCCGCGGCACTCCGGGCCACGCGCGGCTCACCCCACACCCACAGATCTCAAAAATCCCCCCCGCCCCTATCAGGCCGGGGGGGGAAAAAACATAACATTACAAATCACCCGCACGCACAGGCCGCAGGCTTATTCATCGCCCGGCTCGGCTTCTTCCGCATCCGCCTCGTCACCCCGCGGCTTGCCCGCGGCACTCTGGGCCACGCGGATATCCAGCACCTTCTGACGGATTTCCTTGAAGAGCTCCGGGTTATCCTTAAGAAACTGCTTCGCCGCTTCGCGCCCCTGGCCCACCCGCATCTCGCCGTAACTAAACCAAGAGCCCGATTTCGCTACCACCTTGGAATCAACAGCCAGGTCGATCAGGTCGCCCGTGGCGCTGATGCCCTCTGTATACATAATATCAAACTCGGCATCGCGGAAGGGCGGCGCAATCTTATTCTTAACAACCCGCGCCCGCGTCCGGCTGCCGATGGTTACATCTCCGTCTTTGATGGAGCCCGTGCGCCGCACATCGATGCGCACCGATGCGTAAAACTTCAGTGCGCGGCCACCCGTCGTCGTCTCGGGGCTGCCAAACATAACACCAATCTTCTCGCGAATCTGGTTGATAAAGATCACCGTGCAGTTGCTGCGAGCGATGATGCCGGTTAACTTACGCATCGCCTGGCTCATCAGCCGCGCCTGCAGCCCCATCGAAGCATCGCCCATCTCCCC
>CAYVFW010000333.1:0-2828 GCA_964450325.1 uncultured Phycisphaeraceae bacterium
GGGCCGCTTCCATGCTCGTAGCAACTCAGGCAGCAGCCTCACCTACCACGTTGACTTCTACACCAACATTGACAGCACTCTTTGCCCCTCAGTTTGCCCCCCCTGCGCAGCTGACTACGACAATTCCGGCGGCGTCGACGGCGCCGACGTTGAGGCCTTCTTCGTCGATTGGTCTGCCTCAGCTGCTTGTGCTGACGTTGATCAGTCCGGTGGTGTTGGTGGTGAAGATGTTGAGTTCTTCTTCATCGTCTGGGGTAACGGTGGTTGCTAATAAGCGGGCCTGACTTGCTCTTTGTGCCAACCCACAGGCGAAAGCCCGCATTGGCCAATCGTAAGTCGGTTCTGCGGATTGTAATCTTCCAGACATAAGTTACCGATTTCGGTAATAAGCTAGATTTCAAGCGGCCCGGGATACCTCCCGGGCCGTTTTTCTTTATCCCGGGCTGATGGCTTGCTATCTGGTAATCAGCATGACTTCGGCTAGGGGGCAGCCTGCCAATCCGCAGACGTCCGGGCACTACTGATGCTCAGGTGGGCGGAGAGCCCAACTTTGGGTTGTCACCGCGACTTCCTACGATCTTGCGAACGTGATCGATACCCACTGCCATCTTAACTTTCCCGACTTTGATCCTGATCGGTACCCCGGCGGGGTCGATGCGGTTCTGGCCAAAGCCGCCGCCAAGGGCGTAGATGGTTACATCACAGTTTCGACCACGACCCACGCCGCGACCGAGCTGCTGTCGCTGGCGAATCGATACGAACGAGTCTGGTGCAGCGCGGGGGTGCATCCGCTTTACAGCGATGAGGGGCCGCACGACTGGGAAGCGATGCGGAGGGTTGGCGAGCATCGTAAGTGCGTGGCCTGGGGTGAGCTGGGGCTTGACAATCATTACACCAAGCCGCCTCGTGCTGTGCAGCACGAGGTGCTCGCTGACCAACTGGGGCACATTGAGCAGTGGGCGGCGGGCGGGCTGGTGAAACCAGTTATCATTCATTGCCGTGATGCGTTCGCTGATTTACTGCCCATTCTACGAGCCGCTCAGATCCCCGGCGATCGGTACGTCTTCCACTGTTTTACCGGTACTGCCGATGACGTCCGGAAGGTTCTGGACTTTGGATCTTATGTTTCGTTCACGGGCGTTGTAACGTATAAAAACGCGCAAAATGTGCGAGACGCGGCGGTGCTGGTTCCCGCCGACCGGATCATGATTGAGACCGATTCCCCTTTTCTGGCTCCTGAACCTCATAGAACGACGCGGCCGTGCGAGCCGTGGATGGCGAGCGTTACAGCAAGGGCGGTGGCGACGCTGAGGGGGGTTGCCTGGGAGGAGTTTGAGGGGCAGATAAACCGTAATACCCGGGCGTTTTTCGGTATAAGTTAACTTATGAAGTTGACCAGGGTGATCGGCCCGGGCCGCACCCGCGATCAGCCGCCATACACTCTGGTCATGAAGATCCGACGGGCCAACATAGCTGTTTTTGCGCAGGTTGCGGCTTTCTCGCTCCTGATGACAGGTTGCTCGGGGACGCAGGCACCCACCTTGGCAGTTACTTCCGCGACTGTCCGAGAGCGCACCGCGCTGGGCGTTGTGCTGGACTTTGTGGTGGTGGCGGACAACCCCAATGGTGATGCCCTGCCGCTGCAGGACGTAACTTACACGGTAACGCGCAACGGCGAGACGGTGTTCACGGGCACACGGTCGGCGGAGGCGGTGCTCCGGCGGTATGGCCAGCAGGAGTTTACGTTGCCGGTTTCGATTGCGCTGAGCAAACTTCCGGCGGGGGGCGAGGCGGGGGGCGAGTACCAGATTTCGGGGACGGTTATTTATGTTGCGCCGGGCGCGCTGTCTCAAACGCTCTTTGATCAGGAACTGGTAACGCCTTCGGCGGATTTTTCGGGCACGGTGCGGGTAGAATAACCCGCTGGGTGAAAGAGGGCGAGGCGGGCCGCAAGCGTTTACTTAAGCTCAAGCTTGTAGTGACTGCTCTCGGTTGGGGAAGTGGTGGGGGCAGGGGGCAGTTGGCCGGGCAGCGCGGCTCTCTGGCAGAAGATTTGCCACTGCGCAGACCCGCGTTGTAATGTTATATTTGGCACCAGCGTCACCTTTCCATCGGCGCCGATGATGAACGGGATGCTCTGCGCCCAGGTGAAACGCTTGCCGCTGTTTGCATCAGGTGTGCCGCTCTGGTTGGGCGGGACAATATAAGTATATCCCTGGCCGTCGGCCTCGTGAAGGGGCGGGGGCACCCAGAAGTTACGATGAGTCATCGAAACGTCGCTGCGGCCGTAAGCGTGGCGCAGGCTGGGCGAAGCGCTCCAACTCGCGGCGACCCAACTGAGCAGCGGCGCATCGAAGAAGAAGACGCCGGTGTCGGCCGCGCGGCAGTTATCTTCTAACGTCACAAAGATGGTATCCGGGGCGGGGTTGGGCACCGCCGCGACGAGCATCCTGGCCTGCTCAAGGTCCTTACGAGTCCTGGAAGCCATTGCAAACTGCCAACCCAAAAGGGTCAGCATCATCGCCCATAACCCGAGCGCCGCTACTGCGCCGGTTACACACTGAGTCACACCTCTCCAGCGGAACCTCTCGGTGGCGACGAGCAGGAGATCGATGAGAAGGCCCGCGAGCAGCGTCGCACCAACGAGGGTAAAGTAATTATGCCTTGCCTCTATGATCTGCCCGCGCACCACGAAGATGGGCAGCCAGGACGCGATCAAAAGCGACGCCCCGAACGCGAACGCCCACGGATACCGCTTACGTTTGAAGTGGTCTAGCTCCCTCGCCGCGAGGATGCTTGGGGAGCGGGAGAGTGACCCCCTTGACGAG
>CAYVFW010000334.1:0-2815 GCA_964450325.1 uncultured Phycisphaeraceae bacterium
CTGGTCGCCCGCTACTGTTATCAAAACCAGCAGCAGTATCAGGTCGTCGAAGGTAAGATTGTAATTGTAGATGAATACACAGGCCGCTTCCTGCCTGACCGTTCCTGGGAGCACGGGCTGCACCAGGCCGTCGAGGCCAAGGAGGGCCTGGAGGTAACCGCCGATCGAGAGACGCTCGCCCGCCTTAGCTTCCAACGTTACTTCCGCACGTACCCGTTTCTCTGCGGCATGACGGGCACCGTCGCCGATGCAACCGGCGAGATGGAGGCGACTTACGCCCGGCCGGTCACTGTAATTCCTACCAACCGCCCCATCGCCCGCCTCCAGGGCGGCATCCGCATCTTCCGCACCCAGCGCGATAAGTGGGCCCAGATCGTGAACTCAATCGAGGAAGTGCATAATGAGGGCCGGCCAATCCTTGCTGGCACGCGCTCTATCGCGTCCTCCGAGCTGTTAAGCCAGCTCTTAACCGCCCGCGGGCTGACCCACCAGGTACTCAATGCTAACTTTGATAAGGACGAGGCCGACGTAATTGCCCGCGCGGGACAGGGCCGCAGCCGCGATCAGGCCGACCGCAGCGCTGCAATTACAGTAGCGACCAACATGGCCGGGCGAGGCACTGATATCAAGCTCGACGACGCCGCCAAAGCCGCCGGTGGCCTCCACGTTATCTTGACCGAGATGCACGGCGCCAAGCGGGTGGACCGCCAGTTCGTCGGCCGCGCCGGACGGCAGGGCGACCCGGGCAGTGCCCAGTTCTTCGTATCCCTAGAGGATGAGCTTGTAACTAAATACACCCCCTTCATGATCAAGCTGCTCAAAGAGCGACCGGGCCACCCCGAGTTTAGTGCTGGTGGGCTTATCGGTTTGCTCTTCCAGCTCGCGCAGCGTCGGAGCGAAGCCAAGGATCGACGTAACCGCGCCTCGGTTCTCAAGCAGGACGACTGGATCGACAAGAACCTTCCCGGATCGGGCTGATTAAGTTATATTATGATTCTTTGACAACCGCATCCGCTTTGACCGAAAACTCACTGTCGCCGCGCGTGAAGGTGTGCCTCCTACGCTTGCCCCGCTGTGCCCGAAGCCGACTTTTACGCCGATCCGTTCATCTACGACGTCCTCCACGCCCCCGGCACGAGCGACGATGTCTCCGCGCTGCTGCGGATCGTCCGTCGGCACATGAAAGTAACAAGTCAGCTTACATTCCTGGAGCCCGCCTGCGGCAGCGGCAGGTATCTGATCGCCCTCTCACGCAAAGGTTACAGTTGCACGGGCTTTGATCTGCTCGCGCCGATGGTCCAGTACGCCGCGGCGAGGGCCAAAGAGCTGCAGTCGCCCGCAGAGTTTTTCGTGGCGGACATGCGAACATTTACGCACGGTCGTAAGTTAAAGCCGATGGGAGTGGTCTTTAATTTAATTAACAGCATCCGCCACCTCCCCGGCGATGCGGCGCTCGTTGAGCACCTCCGCGAAGTTACCCGCGTGCTGGCTCCCGATGGCGTTTACATCGTGGGCATCAGCCTGTGCGTTTACGGCATCGAGGACCCCTGCGAGGATGTCTGGGAGGGGGCCCGCGATGGAACCCGGGTGGTGCAGGCGGTGCAATATTTTCCAGCGCCCGGCCCCCAAGACCGCGACGAGCGGGTTGTAAGTCACCTCACGATCACAGATTCTCTCGGCCGCGAGCGTCACGTGGATAGTAACTACGTCCTGTATAGTTACACCCGAGACGAGCTGGAGGCGACGGTAGCGGCGGCGGGGCTGCGCGTCAAGGAGTGGGTCAGCTCCGACGGGCGAGAATCGCTCGACCCCCGCGGCCCGGGTTACGTCGTCGCCGTGCTGGAGCTCTCAACAACGTAACATGAAAAAAGCGGCCGTGAAGGCCGCCTTGCGATCGGAATTATATTATGATTACGTTGAAAGCCTTCGCTGTTAAGAAGGCTTCTTCATCGGCGGCGGGTCGACCTGGATGCCGCCATCCTTCACCGTGATCGTAAACGCATCTGCATCATAATATTCGGTGGTCATATCGATGCGTGCCTTGCGGACCGAAGGGTTTTTGGCCGCTTCGCGGGCGAGCGAACCCGAAGTCGCGAGAACAATTAACACAGGGCGGGTCTTGAACCACTTGCTCCAGATCGGGTCATTACGATTAATTTGGACCTGCTGGGTCGCCCCGCCCTCAAACTTGTAAGTTTTCGTAAACTCGACATTGCTGGCGCGGACAGTGTTGTTGCCGCTGAAGTAGTTTTCCACATCCAGGCCCATCCATTTGGTTTCAACATCGTCCTTCGGCACGGCGATGAGATCAACCAGGACGGTGTCGGTTGTGCGGGGCTGGATGCTGATGTCGAACTTCTTGGGCTTGTAACCCCCGCAGCCGCCAAGCCCGCCCACGCCGAACGCGAGCAGCACGGTTGCCGCGAGTGTAATTGAACGCTTTGATAAAGTCATATGCTTCTTCTTCCTTTCAAGTTAACATTTCCAAAGTAACCCTGCGCTTTTCCTGAGCTCTAACCATTCCTACCCGATTCTAGCACCCGCCTGTCAACGCAGCGTGGCCGCGCAGCTTTCCAGCACTGCCCGCACTTCCTTGGTCAGGGCATGGTCTGGCACGATGAGCGTACGGCAGGAGCCGAGCAATCCTTGGAGTGCTTCGAGCGTGGGATCAAAGACTCGGTGGATGGCTCCTTGGGGTGCATCGCCGAAGTCCTGAATCTGGCTGTCGGGCCCGATGCCGGTGAACATCTTAATTATAGTCGCCAGTGTGCCGTACCAGAGGGAGGGGGGCACGGCTCCGCTGGCATCGCCCGCG
>CAYVFW010000335.1:0-2807 GCA_964450325.1 uncultured Phycisphaeraceae bacterium
CACTCACGCTCGCCCCAACATCAAAACTTAACATCGTCGTCGTATCCAAGAGTCGATCGTTCATCGGTTTACTCCTTGCCCACGCCATATCAATGCAATATCCAACGCTATACCCACCGCCACGCCCACCCATACCGCTTTCATCCACCGTCAAGGCCCACGCACGCCCACCTCAACCGCAAGCGATGGCTCGTTCGACGCTCAACCCACCCGCAGTGTTCCACGGCTCTCCTAAGACGCACCTGCCGCGCCACCCCGCCAACTCCTGGATACCGTACGGCTACGCGGCGTGCTCGGATCGACCCACTCGAAAGCTCTTACGAAAGTAATGCGGTTCATGCTCAAGCTGGCGACATTCATCCAAACTTCACCGTCATTTCATCCCACCCGCCGCGAAAACCCGCCAGGTCCGCACCAGCAGCGGGCTCGCTCAGGCTTCAAAATCGCCGCTCTCGTCCTCGCCACCCTCGCCACCCTCGCCGCGCTGCAAGGGTGCGGCACTCTCGGCGTTGGCGGCGGCGATGGCAAACTCACCTCCGTCGAAACCGGCTCCACCCTCACATCTACCTTTACCACCCGCGTCTACGCGGCGGACCCCGCCGACCCCTCCACGATCGATCTCTTTCTCACCGATCTTCCCGACCGCGTCTGGAAGCAGGGCGGCGATGTCTCTGATGTATCCGGCCAACTTCTTCACATCCATATGTTTGTCGAGCCCAAGGCAGGCGCGACCCCCATCGCAACAACCGCGAGCAGCGCGACCGTCCGTTGGTTGGTGCTCTCCGGCGGCCGCGTGGGTGTCTATGGAGGCGGAGGCTTCTTCGTCCCGTCCGGAGACGCAGGCGAAGCCACCATCGGCGGCTCCCTTCGCGGGGCAACCCTGCGCCTGGTCCACGCAAGCCCAGGATTCGCCGACCGCCTCGGCCCCAGCATCCTCTCAACCACGGTCGAATGCTCCAACGACCCCGCCACCGCCGCCGCCCTCTCGCGCTCCCTCTCATCGCTTATTAGTTCCGCCCAGTCAAAGTAAGCGACCCACTGAGCGCGCTACGCCTCCCAAAACAACCCCCCCCCGCGCGTCGCGCGATCACCGCGCCAGTAGCGCCCCAAGTCTAAGTTAACTGTTCATTCCCCGCCAGTTCGCCGAGATGGTGGTTCTGGATCTGGTGTGCCACGACGTATTCGGACACGCCAAACCGTTCCGCCAGCTCCTGCATTTCTGATTGCTCCACAACGTTTCCCGAAAGGTTACCTTTGATTAACGACGACGGCGCCAGAAGTTCAGCAGCAAAAGCTCGGTTCCCTTTCTGGCTATCAGAGGGAGCAGACGACACCAGTGCCAGCTCCGCCGAATCCGGATCAAAAAAGGTGTAAAGAGCGCGGCACGCAGCGAAGCGGCGTGATGCCAGCTGGGCTGACCGCACCACAAAACACGGGCTCCCATTAACGTTAATGCCCATCAACGCATCGAACCCTCGGTGCGTCGAAGGCTCCTGAATGATCGCACTATCGAATGAATCGCCGCCACCCAGGTCGGCGAATCGAATACGTTCAACGTCGGAAATACCAAGCTCGACGCGCAGTTCTTGGGCGAGCTGGTAGCCACGCGACCACGGGTTAAGGTTAGAATGCGCGTTCTCATTCAACTTTCGTTTGATGCCCAGAAGAGTCGGCAGTCTGTTGTCCTGCGCCGTGGCAACCTCGACGCACCGATTTACCCACTGAAGTTGTTCATTGAAATTTGCGGGGTCAGCCGACTCGAAAAACTGTCTCTGCAACTTGCTGGGCAGCGCGGATGCGGCAGTAATATCGGCCGCAGTTGTCGCGTGAATGTTGAAGGGGTCCAAGCCCATTGTGCCCGCCGCTTTACAGAACAAAAGCTCATCGTCTGACACATCGTGGATCGCGCTCCATTCCTCTTGCAATGGCGTACCCGAGACACCCTGCCCGTCCAAGCGAGCGACCACACTGTCCACAAACTGAGTTAGTGACTGCCTGACCGCCGCGAGGGTTAGCAGCGCGCGACCAGCGCGAAGAAACTGGAGGCTCTGGCCGTTGACGCTGCGCGCTCGCCACTCTACGTCAACATAGTCCCCGGTTGGGCAAAGTTCAAGCCACGGCATCGCAAACCCTTCGGCGGCGAAACGCAGGTTATGGCGACGAGGATACGGCGATGCCAGGGTGCGCGTAGGTGTCCGGCACTCGTTCAGTAAGGCCCACCAGTTTGTAACGATCCACTCGGCCACGGGGTACAGCGGGACATACACGGCGGGGCGCACGCTATTGACTTTGACGTCGAACACCTGTGTGACGATGTCCTCGCCCACGGCAATCTCAAGACGTGACCATGTTGCACGTAGTTCGTCCCCGCGTGCACCACCCGGGTCTTCCCAATCGAAACTAATCTTGAGCGTGCTCATTTAAAGTCCTCCGGCCGCTCGTCGCGATTGAGCTTATAGCCCTTGTATTCACCGTTCACCGCATTCACCAGTCTTGCTTCGTAAACGTCATCACCCTCGCGATGCCAGCAGCTGGAGGATTCGCGCCTGCCCAGGCGTGATTGTCACGGAATGTACAACTAAACCATTACTCGTCGCAGACAACGCGTTGAATATCGCAGACCCAAGAAAATATAAGATTAAGCCCGCAGCCATCGGCATGCCCATAATCTTCAGTACATCAACACGTCCACTGAGCTGAACCTTCATCCAGAACCTGTAAGGCAACATCAGCCGCGCTGCTGTGATGCACCCCCACGCATATAACTCTCGGTTTGTCCGTGCGTGCTCGACCATCCCCACGCACCG
>CAYVFW010000336.1:0-2796 GCA_964450325.1 uncultured Phycisphaeraceae bacterium
TGAGCTATGCCAAGACGGAAGTGGACGGCAAGATCGTCGTGGGCGTGGGCGATCTCGTCGTCTGTAAAGATCCCAATGCGCTTCTGGTGACCTATGCCCTCGGCTCCTGCATCGGTGTCACGGTCTATGACCCGGTCGCCAAGGTCGGGGGGCTGCTCCACTTCATGCTCCCCTCCGCCGATCTGAACAAGGACAAGGCCGCCGCGAATCCTGCGATGTTCGGCGATTCGGGTATCCCGCTCCTCTTCAAGTCCTGCTACGACTTGGGTGCTGTCAAGGGCCGCCTCATCGTGTGCGCCGCCGGCGGAGCCGAGGTTCTCGCCGACGATGGTCACTTCAAGATCGGCTCCAGAAACCGGACGCTGATCCGGAAGATTTTCTGGAAGAACAACATCCTGATCGCCGGCGACGAGACCGGCGGAACCAACAGCCGGACGCTGTCAATGCGGATGGCCGATGGGACAAGCATCGTCCGCACCCAAGGATCGGAGCGCGTGCTATGGCCAACATGAACGACATCCTGAGCGGTCTTGACGGGCTTGCCGCATTGCCGCAGACCGTGCTGCGCATCACCTCCATGCTCAGCGGCGGCAAGGCCTCGGCCTCGGAGTTGGAGCAAGCGGCCCGCCACGACGAGGCGTTGACCATGACCATCCTGCGCTGGGCCAACTCGGCCGCGTACGCGCGGGCGGGGAGCGAGTTCACATTGCGTGAGAGCATCGCTCGCCTGGGCAACTCCACCATGCTGAAGATCGTGCTGGAGCAGAAGACCTCGGCGATGTTCGCGAGCGCGGGGACGGCGTACGGCCTCCAGCGCGGCGCTCTTTGGCGCAGCGCCATCGGGGGCGCGATCACGGCCGAGGCGCTCGCTCGGCGCGCCAACGTTGACAGTCCCGATCTGGCGTTCCTCTGTGCCCTCCTTCGCGACGTCGGCAAGCTCGCTTTCGATGCATTCTTCGGCCCTGAGTACCTCGGTCTTGTCGAGCGTCACTTCCGTCCGGACCGGACATTCGTCGACGCCGAACGAGCCGCCTTCGGCTTCGACCACGCGGAGTTGGGGGCCGAACTCGCCGCTCGTTGGCGACTTCCCGAACGCATCGCCGAGTGCATCAGGTTCCATCACAACCCGCCCGCGGCAGCGCCCGCGCACGATGTCATCTTCGACATCGTCCACGCGGCGGACATCATCGGACTGTGGGCCGGCCTGGCCATCGGGTGCGACGGGATGCAGTACAAGTTGGCCGAGCACGTGCGAGTCGGCCTGGACCTCAGCCGCCCGGTCGCCGAGGATCTAATAGCGAACACCTGGGACAAACTCCGTCAGACCGAATCGATCATGGACCAACCCGCACCCCTGAGGGCTTCCGCATGAGTTGCAACGTTCTCATCGTCGATGATTCCCCGATCCTGCGGAAGGCCATCAAGAAGGTGGTCAAGCTCGCGGGCTTGGAGGAAGACCGGATCCACGAGGCCGGCAATGGTCAAGAGGCCCTCGAAATCCTCGAGACGGTCTGGATTGACCTGGTCCTGCTCGACCTCAACATGCCCGTCATGGACGGTGAGCAGTTCGCGCAGGAACTCCGCCGACGCCCGGACCTTAAGGATGTGGCCGTCGTCATCGTCAGCACCGAAGCCAACAAAGAACGTCTCCAACGTCTGCGCGATCTGGGGATCGTCGATTCCCTTCACAAACCGTTCGAGCCCGAAGACCTGTGCAAACTGATCTCCAAAGTTCTGGGAGTCAAGCAATGAGCAATCTAACCCCCGACCGCCTCGCCGAACTCACCATCAAGGCACTGGAACGGACCGCCTTCATGATGGCCGATCCCGTCGCATTTGACCCTGGTGCCTTTGCCGCGGCCAATCGTTCCGCGGGCGTCCGGTACGGCGGGCCCGAGAGCGGCATCGTCACGCTGCACACCACCGATGACTTCCTGCGCGGGCTGGCGGCCAACCTTCTCGGCGTGGAGCCCGAGTTGATCGACCTCGCCTCGTACGGCGACGACGCCATCAAGGAGTTGACCAACATCGTTGGAGGGTCTGTCATCCTTGAGTTGGGGGGGCGCGAATGCACCTACACGCTCGGGCTGCCCCAACTGTCTCCGCCGTCCAGCGGAGCCTCGGAACGTTCCCGGACCTGCTGCCTGGATTGCGAGGGACACCTGCTGTTTGTTACCTGGGAGCCGGCGGCCGTCCCGGCGTCGCTGGCCGCCTAACGCGGGAGGTTGCCGTGGCTTCTGAGGTCCGGGTTCTGATCGTTGACGACTCTTCCATCGTCCGCCGCATGCTCAGCGACGAGTTGAGCAAGCAGCGGGGCATAACCGTGGTCGGCAGCGCGCCCGACCCCTTTGTCGCCCGCGACAAAATCCTGACTCTGCACCCGGATGTCATCACTCTCGATATTGAGATGCCGCGAATGGACGGCCTGACGTTCCTGCGACGGCTCATGAAGCACCACCCCCTCCCGGTCATCATCGTCAGTTCCCTGACCGCCAAGGGATGCGAGACCGCGATGGCGTGCATGGAGGCGGGCGCGGTGGACGTGCTCTGCAAGCCGGGCGAGGCCTATTCCGTTGGCGATCTGGCCGCCCAACTCGGCGATATCATTCGCGGGGCTTCTGGCGCCAACGTGCGACCGGCGGCCCCTCGCAGCCCGTCGCTCACGGCCAACTCCGGGCCCGTTGGCCCGCGTCGGTCCATGATCCAGACCACGCACAAAGTCATCGCAATGGGATCGTCCACCGGAGGCACCGAAGCGCTGCGAGAAATCCTCACCAGCCTGCCGAAGCAGACTCC
>CAYVFW010000337.1:0-2786 GCA_964450325.1 uncultured Phycisphaeraceae bacterium
CTGGCGGCCGTGCTACCCGCAGCAGGAGCAGCAGCTGGGGGAGCGGCTGCCGGATATCGCTGAGGAGAACTTACAATCGCGGGTGCGGGGGATGCTTTTGATGACGGTATCAAACCGGACGGGGGCGATGGTGCTTACGACGGGTAACAAAAGCGAGATGGCGGTGGGGTACTGCACGCTGTATGGGGATATGAACGGCGGGCTGGCGGTGCTGAGCGATGTGAGCAAGCAGTGGGTGTACAGGCTATCGAGTTATATTAATACTGAGTTTGAGGCGTGCGGGTTTAGCGGGCCGCCGATACCGGAGCGGACGATGACCAAGGCGCCGAGTGCGGAGTTACGGCCGGATCAGAAGGATCAGGACTCGCTGCCGCCGTATGACGTGCTGGATGAGATTATCGCGGGGTATGTGGAGCGGCGGCTGAGCGTGAAGGAGATTGGTGAAGCATCGGGGATTGATTTATCGACGGTTTCACGGATTGTTCGGATGATCGATCTGGCGGAATATAAGCGTAAGCAGGCGGCGATCGGGCTGAAAGTAACTAGTGTTGCGTTTGGATCGGGGCGGCGGTGGCCGATTGCTCAGCGAGGTGGGTGAAGGCGGGGCGTGCGGCGGGTCGGTTCTGGTTTGTGCGGAGGGATAAGTTTTGGGAGCGCGATGAAGCAAGGCTGGGGACGTAACCCAATCTTCACGAAGTCGGGAAGAAGGGAGAAGCGAGGAAGACATAAGTCGCGAAAATTGTTTTGGGATTGCGAGGAGTTTGGGTATAATGAAGTGCTCGTAGTGGGCCGGTGCGCGGAGCGGACCGATGTGCCGCGTGTTGGGCGATGCGTGGAGGATGAAGGCCATCGCGGGTGAGTCTAAAGGATCGGGTTGAGTTGGTGGGCGGAGCTTTGGGCTCTGGAGGTTTTTCCGGTCGGGGCGGGGGTAGGGAGACGTTGGCGAGTGGACTTTTGAAGGGAATGTAAGTGCAATTATGAGCAAGCGGATGAACGTAATAATCGCGGGCGTGTTGGTTCTGGCTGCCGGGTTGGCGAGGGCGCAGCCGGAGGAGCTTTACATTGCCGAGTATAAGTTTCAAGGGGCGCGGATGAACTCGGTGAGGACCGATGGGAGTAACCCTTTGGTGCTGTTCAGCCCGCCGGCTGCGCAGTGGCTGCCCATCGGGCTTACGTTCAATGTCGGAACGAACCGCTTGTATTGGATCGACGCGGCGGGGAGCTCGAAGGTGGTATCGGCGAATCTGGATGGCACCGGTTCGACCTCAACGGCGGTTCCGGGTTCGGCGCGAGGTGCTTCGCTGGATGGGTTGGGGCGGTTTTATTACGCTTCGAGCAGCTCGCTCTATCGCGTGAATGCGAACGGTTCGGGGCGGGTAACTCTGTTTACTGGAACTACCAGCAATACGATGGGGAACCCGCGGGTAGATGCGACCAACGGCCATGTTTATATAGGCACCGATGGGCGCATCTATCGGATGGACTTGGATGGGGGCAACGTGAAGGTGGTGCTGCGGGGCGCGAGTATCGTTCGGGCGATCGGCCTGGATGTTGAGCGGGGGTATATCTATTGGGCGGATGCGGACACGCTGACCGATTTCATCGGGCGTGCGCGGTTGGACGGCTCGGAGTATTCGATCTTAATTGATAACTCACCGATGGTGGTGGGGTCAAGCGGTCTGGCGGATATGGTGGTGGACCCGGCGGGGGGATTCATTTACGTCGCCGATGAACTGCGGGACATCGTGACGAAATATAATATTGACGGGTCTTCGGCGCAGGTGATCTTCACGAGCACGCAGGATCGGTCGCCCTCGGGGTTGGTGCTGAGCACCGGCGAGCCGGGGCAGGCGGTGATGGATTGCGACGGGAACGGCATCGGCGATTCAACAGACATCACCAACGGCGCGGCGGACTGCGACAATAACGGTTACCTTGATTCGTGCCAGACCAGCGCGTGCCTCGCGCGGATTTTGCTGCTGGATAACGCCTCCAACGCGGCGGATTCGCAGGGGCGCGCGGTAGGCATTCCCAGCTCGTGGCAGGCGTTCCAACCCTTTGATGTGCCGGCCGGGGGGTGGACGATCTCGGAGATCGGACTTGATGGGTTTATGTCTAACTTTGCGGATGGTTCGGGGCTGACCGCGCGAATCTTTCGTGACAACGGTTCGGGCAGTGTGCCCGATGAGTCGACGGTGCTGGGGTCTGCGGCTATTTCTTTACTTTTCAATACTTACGAGATCAACTGGCGGTATGCCAGCATCGTGACGCCGGGTGAGCCGGGTAGCTTTCTCTCGCTGGTGCCGGGCCGCTACTGGGTACGGGTGGAGGCCAACTCTCCGACTTTGGTCGGGGCGTCGCTGAACCACGGGTTGACGGGGCTTGCGACGAGGTCGAGGGGTAGCTCGGGCAATTTTGTTACATCGACGCGCTCGTTGGCGGTGCGGCTGGTGCAGGCCCCTGCCTCGACGCGCTGCTTGGCGGATTTCAACGCTGACGGCGGGATCGATGGGACCGATGTTGAGGCGTTCTTTATTGATTGGTCGGCGGGGAGCGTTACTGCGGATGCCAATGAGGATGGGGGCGTGGATGGCACCGACGTTGAGGTCTTCTTCGTGGCTTGGTCTGCCGGTGCGTGTTGAGGGCGGGCGAGGGAGAAAAGCGGGGTGGCCGCTTCCCCGAGCGTTACCTTTGGAGACTCTCTTTAGCGGCTTAATCTTCGTAGCGGCTGTTTCTGCGCGCTCACGAGATGAGATTATGAGTGGTGGGCCGTTAGTCGATGTCTG
>CAYVFW010000338.1:0-2785 GCA_964450325.1 uncultured Phycisphaeraceae bacterium
ATCAGCGGCTCGTAACATCGTAAACAATGCGTAGCCGCGCTGAATCGTGTAATGCTCAGCGTAAGCGGATCACCTTATAGGATGACGTGGTACTAGTGTAGCACACTCAAGATAAGTGAATATCGGAATAGTTATGCTCGAAATACTTCTATTGCTGTTATCTTTATTCGGCAGTGGTGGCCGTTGCGGAGCGACTTGGAACTTGACCAATGACACAGGCTCGTCCTTGTGGGCGTATTGTGCTCAAAGTGAGCAGTTACATATGCTGCCGCCAGCCGCCAGTGTACGCCTGAGCGGTGTCGTAACGTATGGCCATGTAAATGATGAGGTGTATGTAGGATCTCAACTCGCGGATGCTGCGGGGCCCAGCAATGAGGCCGGAGATACAATCGTACTCCGGTGGCGATATTTCGGATCCGGTTTACGTTCTATAACCATAGCGAGATCGGCTGCGGGGAAATGCGGCATCGTCGCTCGAGTGGAAGATACGAGGCGGCATTCTCGCTGGATTGTTACTCCCGAGAGTATGGTGTTTCGCTCGCTTCCACCAGTAAAAGTGTATTACATGGGTCTGGCTGATCGCACTGCTCGGTCGTGGTACGAAATGCCGCGCGCGTCTGAGGTTCCCAGTGGATTGTGGCTCCAGGTAACGGAGCTTTCCGAGGCGAGCCACTCCCGACTGGTCCACGACTCGTGCGGACCGCTTTGGTCTCAGGTGTGGCTTGATTCACGCCGCCCAAAGTCAAGAATCTCCTTCGTTGATTCGCGTCGCCTCGCTAGCGCGTTTGAGGCCCGGCATGGTGTAAAGTTGGCACTGCCTAATGGTACAGTGTGGCAGTATGCTGCTCGGTCTGGTGCTGCTTATGATTATGTTCCGAAGTGGGCGCGAGCCGTGCCGACAGACCTGTTAATTGCACGCGAGAAAGATTGGGTGTGGGCGAGCCCATACAGCCGTGGCAGGTCTCAACCGATTGCTACAAAGCTGCCGAACAAGTGGGGGTTCTTTGACATGAAAGGAAATCTCGACGAACTATGCGATGAACCGGAGCATAACGTACCCGCCGATACGTGGGGAATTCCTCGAGGGGCGCGTTCAAAGTTGCGAGAGGCGCTTGTGCAAGGCGGATCGTTTAATGACTCGATTCACTTCCGCCCGATTGGATTGCTGCACACATACCCTGCAAAGCAACGCAGCTACGAGCTCGGCGTGAGATTCATGTTGAATGCACCTGAACGAGTGTGGCCACTTTGAGCGTTTGCGTCTTGGGGAACTGTTCGCCCGGACGTGCCAAAACTTTTCTGCGTCGGTGCCAGCAAGAGTGCACGAAGCCAAGAGCAGACTTAGAAAGTTAACTCATGAACCGTGAGTTGGACAGTTCCGACAAAGTCATTCAAAGACGGGCCCAGCCGTGCTTCTGTGGATGCCCTCGAGTCGGTGAGTTGGTATGATGCCTCGGGGCGGGTGGTTGCAAGCCGCGGCGGCGGGACTATTACGAACGCGAGCTCTGATGTAATTAATGAAATGTAAGTAGAGTGAGTACTTATGTCTGGTGAACTACCGCAGGCATCGGTAATGTGTAAGCTTAACCAAGATGTCAACATTCCATGAGCACCGCTCCGTCAAACCCCGGATCGGTGGCACGGTTTCCATAGTTGATGCAGTTGACTTCGGAGCGGTCACAAAGGGAGCGGATGCCGCGGGAACCGCTGAGGCTCCCGCCGGCCTAAGCGACAGAGCACGTTCGCGACACCCTATGCGCACCTGTCGCGGCTGGTGTTGCGCGGTTGACCTGCCGCTAACCCTTTATCAACTTCGACGAAAGTCAGTTGATTGCACTCTCTGCAACGACTTCGGCGGCGTACGACTCGTACGGATCCAACCTCCAACCGGTGCGCGCTCGGAACTAATTAGGCATTGCGCTTTGCCTCGGGTTTGGTCATAATAGTGTCGGCTCATTCATGGAGACCGACGATGTTAATCACCCAACGTGCCTACTGCGGCATTCAGAGGCTCGGGCGAGCGAGGCGACGCGGGTGCGGTGCTCTATCAACGATTCACAACGCTTCAGAACGATTTAAAAGGGGATGGGCTTCGTGCCGTTCTTTTGGCCGTTGGTGGCGTGGCAGCGGTTGATCTCCAGCGGATGCTTGGCTGCAGCGGCGGCTGTGTCCCCTCTCCCCTCCCCCGGCTGCCCTCTCCCGGCCCGATTACCGCACTTCGCGGCGATCGTCGGGTAAACCCCTCCTCATGTGCTGTTCAGCGATGGGCCGGCTAGCGGACGCACATATGTAAAGGTCTATTAGAACCCACGAAGGAAGGTCTGCCACTCTATTGAAAGGAACGACTATGAAAATCTCGAAGTTCGCGCTCATTACCTCGGCCGCTTTGGTGGCCATCACGCTGGCGTTGTCTGGCTGCGATAGGACCCAATCGAGCTCCAAAACCACCACCACAACCACCACGCAGAGGTCGCCCGAGGGCGACTCGAGGACCACCAAGACTACCGAGAGGAAGACCGAGGTCGATCCGAAGTAGCCGTCTTGGACGCGGTTGCCACTTAACTTAAGTCCAAAGAGCGGGGCGAGTTCGCGCTCTTTTTCTTCGCGCGGCTTGCCGTCTTTGAGAGGAACGTAACCAGGCAACGAATGTGGATGCCGGTGGCGACACCCATTGCGCCAGTGGCCTGCGCACGTCTGCGGGTGGCTTTACATGTGTTGTGCCTTGGAGACTCCGCAGGGGGGGATTTTTGTTATGATTATGAAAACACTTTACACGTTTGCTCAA
>CAYVFW010000339.1:0-2779 GCA_964450325.1 uncultured Phycisphaeraceae bacterium
ATCAAGCCGCAGCTCGCTGGTTTCGATGGTGTCGTATGAAACATCTCGCTTGGTGAAGAGCGAGCGAGCTCCGCTCACGGTGGTGAGACGCTGGCGAGCATCCACATCTAGCTGTATCAGGGCATCGCGGTCAATGTCGCCATCGGGCGGATCCGTGCGAGTGTTGCCGTAAACATCGCGGGCGAGCTCAAGCTCGGGGCCGCGGTTGCTGCGGAGTGGATCAAACTTGCGCGGGTCGGGCGAGTTTGGCGGCACCGCCGCGTTGGGAAGGAAAGGCCATGTATCTCGCCCGCCCACCGTACGCTCCAGGTTAGAGAGCACATCGCTGTTGTTGCTGGCGCGATACGTCAACAACTCTGAAAGATCGTCGATATTAAACGCGCCCAACTGCTGAGCACGCGAGAAGGACCGAGCGGTATTCCCGAAGCGATCCTCAACTCGAACGAGATCGCTGACTGCGCCGTAGATCGAGGATGCCTGGGAACGGTAAAACTGCGATCGCCGGAGCGCGAAGTCGGGATAAAGCGGCTCGCCTCGCGCTTCATCCAGCGGACCCGTGATACTCGGAAAGTGTGCGCTGGTCGTCACGGTCCGGATCGCCGCCGCGTTGAGCTGGGTCGCGGTGGGGAACGTAAGGTCAAAGTTCCAGTCTGCGGGGCCAAAGTTCCAGAGGCGCCGGCCCAGGATATCGCGCCGGTCTCGGTTGCGCACCGAATCATTGCCCGGTGAGGGATTATACTTACCGAACGCTCCCGGGGCGAAGCCGATAATTAAGTTGCTGCCGCGGTATTGGTATGCCAGATCGGTGGAGCTTACCAACGGGATCATCTGACCGCTGCCCAGCGAGAGACGCAGGGCGGTGTAACCCAAGCTGCCGGTAGTGTAAGCCCGCACCCAATCATAACCGGCTTCGGCCAGAGGAGGTGATGTATCCGTCTGAAAGAAGCCCTGCGCGGCCGCGTAGTTGTCGGACCGCAACGAACGGGGATCTGTGTCGACGGGATTCTTAATCGCTCCATACCCCGCCGCGGGCCCACCAGTAAGCCGACTGAACTTATCGGGGTTGTCGCGGTAGGTCGCGTATGAATCTTCCAACGTCAGGATACGGCGCAGATCGATGTCGGCGGGTGTGAGTCCGACCGGGTTGGTCGCATCGGGCGCGGCGGTGAGGTCGGTGGCGGTATTGACGTTGACCATCCCGGAAGCATCGATGATGCGGGTGGCGAAGAAGTAGCGATACTTACCATCCGCTTCGAGCAAGTTAATAATCTGGGAGGCATTGCCCGTTACATCAAAGCCGCGAGAATCTGTCAGCTCCATCCAGCGGCTGTCGAACATGCCATCACCGTCGGCATCGGCGTATTGATAGGGCAGATAGTCTGGTTTATCGGGGCCGTACTCACCACCGCGGCGGTCTTCGGCCACGCGGAACATGCCGCGCTGCCAGGAATCAAAGAAGGCCGGAACCAGCGGCTGAATCGGGTCACCCCACGCGGTTACGTTGCCACTGAGATCGGCACGACCGTAGTTAAACGCCCCGCTCAGAAGGGAAAGCTGCTCGGAGAGACGCGGCAGCAAGCCGTTCCCCCCGTTGTACGACCCTAAGCCGGGCTTGGCACCCAAGTTTGCCACGCGCCGGCCGCCCGACATTGGGGCCAAGTTATACAGATTTACAAACTTACCATCGGGCGCGACGTTTGAGATCTTCAGCCAGTCGCGCTTGAGAAGCCCCGGCTGGACGGTAAAGTTATCTAAGGCGGAGGAGGACCAGTTATTGGTCTGACCGACCTGCGTGTAACCTAACCATGTCGGCTCGTTCGAGGCGAGCCAGGGATCGCTACTGATCCAGCGGGCTGGCAGACCACCTGCATACTGAGGAGCCGCGCTGCCGGAAGCCAGCGTTACCGGATTTAAGAGATCGGGAATACGAACATAAGTACCTACCGGGCTAAACGCGAAGCGGCGCTCCAATGTATTGTTGCGCCGGGACCAGTCAGTGTAAGCATAATCAAAGGCCTCGCGGATCAGCGTGGGCTCGTCGTTGGGGCGCGAAGCCGAGCGTGGCCGCTCCTCGCTATCGTTACGATCGTAATACGTGGCGAGCACGTCGGCCCCGATAATCTCTTCGGAAAGATAGTTGGCAAACTGCTGGGGGACATCGTCAAGGCGGTCGCGAGTCGCGAGCGCGGTCTTGGTGCGCACGTCCTGATTACCCACGCTTACATATACCAGCATCACCACCGCGAGTAGCGCGAGCGTGCCCACCACCAGCACAAGAAACGAACCCCGCCGCCGAGCCTGCCAGCCAGCTGGGGCTCCGCTAACACCGGTAAGCACCCGCGCTAACCCAGCCTCGATATTGCGACCCGCCGGGCCGCGAACAGTGTCACCGGCACTATTACCGGCATGGTTGGCATCAGCACTGTCACAAGAAATCGGCGAAGTTATATTACTTTTTAGCATGTGTTGCTCCACGGCCGCGCCAGCATAATCCAAGCCAAATCCTCGCTTCGCTAAGCCCAATCCCACCCCGCCACCAAAGATCACCGGCACCGGGTGCCGCGATTCCTGGTCTGCCCAATCCTTTTTTCACAGTCAAGGCGTGATCACCAGCGGTGGGTCGGTCGGTATCGCGAATACATACTGAAACGTGCTCTCTACCGAAGGTTCAAGCGCGTCGGACAATGTAACCGTCACACGCACGAGCTTGGGCCACGCCCAGGGGATGGCGGCCGCGGCGGGCTCGCCTCCGATCACTTCGTTGGGCTCGATGGTGCCG
>CAYVFW010000340.1:0-2778 GCA_964450325.1 uncultured Phycisphaeraceae bacterium
GACGGCAAGGGCGCGGGTGGAACTGGGGGTTGGGGGGTCTGGTCAAGCCGCCATCCGGCGCGAAGGCGTTGTTCTTGGCTCGGGTCGGGCGGATTCAGGCTGGCGAGGCACGAGACGCAAGCGTGGCCCGAATCATAATCATAACAAGGCTCGCGGCCGTTCTTCATCAGGTAGACTTGCGGGCAAAGGGCGTAATAGTTATGTAAACTAAACAAAACCTTGGCCCCGCAACCGCGGGCGGCCGCAACGCACGCGGCCGAGAATCCTTCGATATTATGAAAATGCACTATATTCGGTCGGTACGCGGCGAAGAACCGGGCGATTTCTGTTTCAAGCGTGCTGCTACTTACTTCCGCACCGGGCTCGCGGCATTGGAAGATTCCCGGTGAAATCACGGGCGAGTTGATAACTTCATAGACTTCGATGCTGGTTTGGGGGTGGCGGAGAGCGGGCATGGCGCGGATCTCACAGGGTTGCAAGGTGCCGACCGCAGAGTCGGCAACATAAGTTAAACCCGAATGTAACCACGCGACCTGATGGCCGCGTGCCGCGAGCGCAAGGGCGACGTGCCGACAGTATCCGTTTACGCCCCCGCCGTTGGAGGCTCCGTCTTCAAATCTTGCCCAGTTCACAATCACGATCCGCATGAGTCACCGAGTATAGAGGGTTCATGTGAGCGTCTGGGAGGGCAGGCCTAGGGCAAAACTTGACTGGTCGCGGCCCCAACGCGGCCGTTTGCACGCTATTCTCTCACGCATGTCATTTTCCAGCGACGGGGCTCCGATGTCCTTTTCCCGTGCCCAACTGCTGTATCTCTGGCTGGCGACCTTGTCTTGTGCCTGCCTGATGATCGGCGATGTTGTCGGGATCAAGCTCTTTACGATTCCGCTTCCGTTCCGAATTCCGGTCTTCTGGAGCGCCGAGCCGATCGCGGCTATCACGCACACTTGCGGAATGCTGGTGTTTCCGGTGACCTTTTTGATCACTGACTTGGTGAACGAATATTTCGGGAAGCGGGCGGCACGGCGGGTGGTGATTCTGGGAGTCGCAACAAACATCCTTGCGTTTGCAGTCATGAATGTGGCTCAGTACATGCCGCGGCTTGATGCTCCTTACAACATATCTCAAGAGCACTTTGATGCCAGTTTCGGTTCAGCCAAGGGTCTGTACGTGGCATCGACGGTGGCCTATTTGGCTGGGCAGTTCTCGGATATTGCGATCTTCGGGTTTCTGAAGCGGTTGACGGGCGGTCGAGCGATTTGGCTGCGGGCGACGGGATCGACTCTTATCTCTCAGTTGATAGATAGTTTCTTGGTAAGCTGGATCGCGTTTGGTCTGTGGCGGCAGTGGTTTCCTAATCCATCTGCATTACCGGCGAGTTTTTCGAATGTCATCCAGATTGCTTTGACCGGCTACGTTCTGAAGTTTGTCATTGCCATCGCGATTACGCCGCTGATCTATGCCGGGCACGGGGTGATCGAGCGGCTGACGGGTCTGCGTCCACTGGTTCCGGAGACGCGCGACTGATAAGTGAATCTCATTCCTGGCTGGCTGGAAGTCGCTATCCTCTGGCCCGTGCGCGTGGTTCACTCTGAGCAACTCGATAAGCAATGGCAACGACAAATCCACCATCTGGCCCCCAATCTGGCCCACCTCCTGGTAGAATCCCTGGTCCGACGACTGTGGCGGTAACTGCTCCGGTCGTTGAAAGAGGGTCTAGCCCGCTGAAGAAAATTCTGCTTGCTCAGGAATCGGGGTTGATACTGGTCATTGCACTTTTGATGGCGCTTTTGACGATTTTTGGCGGTAACAAGGTTCAGACCGATCGCGTGCAGCTTGATGCAAAAGCGGCGGTGGTGGTGCGGGCGACATCTGCCGATTCGGAAGCTATAGAGGTAACTGAGGGAGCGGCCACTAAGCGGTATACGTCGGCGGATGGGTATACGTATCGTGGGAATGGGGTGGGGGGCCAGCTCATACAGGTGCGGAATGTCAATCGTTTTCTTAACTTTGAGAATCTGGTACTTCAATTGGTTTACGCCAGTTTCATTGCGGTGATGGCGGTGGGGATGACGGCGATTATCGTGATGAGCGGCATCGACCTTTCGGTGGGGTCCATCTACGCGATTGCGGCTTTGTGCGCTGCGATTGCGTTGCACACTTTGCAGGGTTACTCGCTGGGTCTGCCGATGTCGGCCGCGCTGGGGAGTGCGTTTGGCGAGATTAACACTGTTCATAAGATTCCGGGAACGGATGAACTGATCAAGGTGAGTAGTAGCGGCGGGGCGGGCTTGCTCAGCTCGTTGCCCCTGTGCTTGCTCGTTTGCTGCGTGGTTGGAGCGGCGTGCGGGCTTTTGAACGGGGCGATGATCGTCGGGCTGCGGGTACACCCTTTCATTATTACGTTGGGGACGATGGCAGCATTCCGGGGCGCTGTGGCGATTCCGACGAAGGCGCAGAGCGTTGGGAACTTTCCTGAGGCTATGACCAAGGGGTTCTTCAAGATGTCGGTGGCGGGGATGAACCCGATTCCACCGATCATTATGATGATTACTGCGTTTGGAGGGGCGTTTTTACTCTCGCGGACGGTGCTGGGTCGCCGGGTGTATGCGATCGGGGGAAACGAGGTCGCGGCGAGGTACGCGGGGATTCCGGTGGGGCGGGTGAAAATAATTGTCTATACCATCATGGGTGCGCTCGCGGGGCTTTCTGCAGCGATGTATTTGGGGTACTACGGGGCGGCGGAGACGGCTGCTGGGAGTGGGTATGAACTGAAAG
>CAYVFW010000341.1:0-2766 GCA_964450325.1 uncultured Phycisphaeraceae bacterium
GAGCGGGGACGGGGTTGGTTTTTGGCCGGGAGGGCGATGCTGGGGCAGAGAGCGGGGGCGTCCGCCGCGTGCTAACGTTCTAGGCGAAGAAGTAGTCAACTTTAGATTGAGAATTATTATGTGCGGAATCGTCGCGTATGTCGGTAAAAAGCCGTGTCAGACGTTGTTGCTTGAGGGCCTGAAGCGCCTTGAGTATCGTGGATATGACTCTGCGGGGATCGCGGTGATTCAGGATGGCAAGCTGCATCTGTGCCGCGCTGTGGGTCGGGTTGCGAATCTTGAGGACAAGTTGGAGGAGATTGGCAATTTTCGGGGAACGATCGGGATTTGCCATACGCGGTGGGCGACGCACGGGGGCGTGACGGATATCAATGCGCATCCGCATGTGGATGATCGGCATGGGATTGCGGTGATTCACAATGGGATTATCGAGAATTACGCAGCGCTGAAGACGCTGTTGCAGGAGAAAGGGCACGTCTTTCAATCGCAGACGGACACCGAAGTGATCGCGATGTTAATTAGCGAGTTGTATGCCCCGGCGGAGGGGATTGACCTTGAGAAGGCGGTGCAGGCCGCGCTGCGAGAGGTGACGGGCGCGTATGCGATTGCGGTGATTTGCGAGCAAGAGCCACAGACGTTGGTGGTAGCGCGCAAGGGAAGCCCGCTGATTGTTGGGATTGGGGACGGGGAATATATTGTTGCTTCGGATGCATCGGCGATTGTGGCGCACACGACGCGGGCAATTACGTTAGCGGATTATAATGTCGTTAAGATAAGCGTTGGGAGCGGGGATCATGGGTTTAGGACTTCGACGATTCATGATGTGCCGGTGACGCCGAAGATCGAGCAACTTGAACTTGAACTGCAGGAGATTGAGCTGGGCGGGTTTACGCATTTCATGAAGAAAGAAATTCATGAGCAGCCCAAGGCACTGCGCAACTGCTTTCGGGGGCGGATTGATGTGCGGGATGCGCGGGTGATTCTTGGGGGATTGACGGAGCATGCCAAGCAGTTAACGAAGGTGAAGCGGGTGGTGCTGACTGCGCAGGGGACTGCGCTGCACGCCGCGATGATCGGCGAGTACATGATGGAGGATCTGGCGAAGATCCCCAGTGTGGCGGAGTATGCCAGTGAGTTTCGCTATCGCAACCCGATCATTGAAGATGGGACGATGATCGTGGCGGTGAGCCAGAGCGGGGAGACGGCGGACACGCTGGCGGCGTTACACGAGGCTAAGGAGCGTGGGGCGATGGCGCTGGGTGTAATTAATGTTGTGGGGTCTTCGATCTCGCGGGAGACGGATGCGGGGGTGTATCTGCGGGTTGGCCCGGAAATCGGGGTCGCTTCGACCAAGGCGTTTACGGGCCAGGTGGCGGTGCTCACGTTGATCACGCTATTTCTGGCGCGGCGGCGGTTTATGTCGGCGGAGCAGTGCTCGGAGTTGCTGCGAGCGCTTGAGACCGTGCCGGACAAGATTGAGGCGATTCTGGAGCACGATGATCGGATACGTCGGCTTACAGAGAAGTATGTGGAGCGGGAGAACTGGCTCTTTTTAGGGCGCGGATATAACTATCCTACCGCGCTTGAGGGCGCGCTGAAGCTGAAGGAAATAAGTTATATTCACGCGGAGGGGATGCCCGCCGCGGAGATGAAGCACGGGCCGATTGCGCTTATTTCAGAGGGGATGCCCGCGGTCTTCCTGGCGAATCGAGGCAGGCAGTACGAGAAGGTGATGTCGAACATTCAAGAAGTGCGGGCGCGGGGTGGTCATGTAATTGCGGTGGCGACCGAGGGTGACGAGGAGATCAAGCGGTACGCGCACGATGTTATGTACGTGCCGGACATTCCCGAGTGCCTCAGCCCGATGCTTACGGTGGTTCCGTTACAGTTGCTGGCGTACCACGCGGCGGTGTTGCGGGGCCACGATGTGGACAAGCCGCGTAACTTGGCGAAGAGCGTTACGGTGGAGTAAGCGGGGTGAGGCCGGCTGGCTGACTGAGAGTAACGTTGGGGTTGCTTTGCGAGCTGGCTATGCCACCCTGCTAAGTGGGCTTGGGTAATAGGGCTTGGCTAATCGAGCCGGACGTAGCCGCGCAGGCCTTGAAGGCCGCCTTCGCGGCCGAATCCGGATTCTTTGCAGCCTCCGAAGGGTGAGGCGGGGTCGAACTTATTGTATGTATTGCACCAGACGACGCCCGCGTTGAGCTTACTGGCGACCTCGAAGATTTTGCTGCCCTTGTCGGTCCAAACGCCTGCGGCGAGGCCGTACGGAGAGTTATTGGCGCGAGAGAGCGCTTCTTCTGGGGTGCGGAAGGACATCACGCTGAGCACGGGGCCGAAGATTTCTTCACGAGCGATGGTGTGGCCCGGGTGAACTTCGGTGAAGAAGCAGGGGCGGCAATAGTAACCTTTGGATGGGAGGTCGCCGTGGCCGCAGTCGTTGCGGGTGGCGCCTTCGCGCTCGCCCAGTGTAAGATAATGTTCGATGCGGGTGAGCTGGGCTTGGCTGTTGATCGCGCCCACATCGGTGTTTTTGTCCATGGGGTTGCCCACGCGGAGGGAGGAGAGGCGGACCTTTAATCTCGCGATGACGTCGGGCAAGATGCTCTCTTGGACGAAGAGGCGTGAGCCAGCGCAGCAGACCTGGCCCTGGTTAAAGTAAATTCCGGAGATCACGCCCTCGATGGCCTGGTCGATGCTGGCGTCTTCAAATATAATATTAGCACTCTTGCCCCCCAGCTCGAGCGTGAGGGCGGTGAGGGAGGC
>CAYVFW010000342.1:0-2763 GCA_964450325.1 uncultured Phycisphaeraceae bacterium
CCGGCGGACCCTGCACTAAGACCCCGTGCCTGCCATCAAGGCGCTCGACAATCTGCCGTTGATCCTCGTTCGCGGGGAGCGGAAAGTACACACGCGTATTCGTTGGCGTGTGAAGGATGCCGGGGAGGCCGGGCGGATCGTTCCCGGCTGCCTCCTTTGATGCCGCCTTGGTGAGCCGTTTTACGCCCGGCGGGATCGTTCCACCCTCTTGGAGTTGCTTGATGACTTCCCCAAAGGCTAGCAGAACTCCCTTGGATGTCCGCCGTCGCAGAAGGAGCGCAGGTGCAAAGGCCGTTCGCGGCACAAGCTCCATGCCGCTCGGCTCGTACGCGGCTGGGTCGTAGGTACCGTCTTCCTTGATCGCGTGCGTAAAGCCCCGAAGTGCTTTGTCGATCGCCGAGAAGTCCCACGGATCATCTTCAGCATGCGCCAAATCCGCCGCGACAACCTCGCGCTGCGGAACCGAGGGTTGCTCACTCGGCTCGAGCATATCGATTTCCAACGCAAGCCGTGCGCCGTCCGAAGCGGGGCGGAGCGTGAACGTGCCCCCCTCCGGGTTAAAACGCAGCGTGACCTGCGCAGTGATAAGGTGCCGCCGAACCTGCTGGGTGCAGGGCGTCTTCCACGTCAGACAGCCGAGGCCAAGCACAAGCTCAATCTCTTCGCCAAGGCGTTCAAGGTCGCGATCAATGTCGAAGAGCGGGGCATACACCTTCTCCTGAAAGTCGGTCCACGCGCCATACTTCTCCGCCCAAGGCGTCCAGTGCGTCTGCATGTAGTTGTTGAGCGCGACCGTGACCTCCGGGTGGTTCTCTAGCAACTCATAGCCGGGCGCGGAGCCACCGCCGGTCGACTGGCCGTTGGTGCCCGCATTCTGGGGTGCAGTATTGCGCGTGCCCGATGGTTGAGGCTGCTGCCATTCGATCCTGTCAAGCAGCCGCGGCGGTGAATCATAACTTTTACCGGAGTCCGGGGCGACCCACGCCTTGATGCTTGCCGGGAGCGGAGGCAACGCTGGCTCGGGCAACTTCTTGACCGTGAACCACGCGTCGTTCTCTGTGGTGTCCGCTTCGAGCCAACTCTCCGAGGGGTCGGGTCGGAAACACCGCGCCGAACAACCGACCTTTCCCCGTAGCGACTCAAGCCAGAAACAGCGTTCGTAGGTACGAAGGTCGCGCACCGGCTCAGTGCGCAGGAGCGTGAGGTCGCGCAGGTAGCGGAAAATCGCCAACGCCCGATGCCGTTCAGGATCGTGCGAGCTGGTGTTCAGGTTGGCTTGGGGTGTTTGTTCAATCACGGGGAAGTCTGCGGAATGTGCCTCGCCCGACGGGGGACTCTCGGACCCCCACAAGGTGCCGGTTATGCCCAACCAATTGCTGTAGTGTAACGCGGCTGTGGGAAGGTTGCCGGGGGTGGCAAATCACGTCGAGCCGCAGAAACGACCAGTGCCGGCTGCTAAGAAAATTGCCGTGTAGGGCAAGATTGATGGCTCTATCTATATAAGAATGGCCAGCCATTGTAATCTGTGTGCCTGTTGCCGGTAAGCTGCGATTGGTTTCAGGTCGCGCTATTGGACCGCCGCTCTCGCTGGGAGTGTCCACCTCGCCCCAATCGACGGCTCGGCTAGCCGCGTGATGCCCCAGCGCAGGGTCGACGAGCAAGCCTGTGCGAGCCGCCGAATCCACTCTTATACACGAACACGAATTATAATCTAATACTGACAAGCCCCATTACATCGCCGGTCCTGATGCGAACTTTCATGCCACTCTCTCGCGGGTTTGAGGTGTGGCAAGTTAACTTCGTTGACTTATCTTTCACGCTGGGCGTCTCGGAGCCGCCGCTTCGCTGGGCGCCACCGCCAATCTCGCCGCGCTCCAGCTCACCGCTACCGACCCAGCCACCATAACCGCCGCGCACACCCGCTGGGCCGCGGCGTTCCCGCCGCACTCAATCTAACCCGACTCCCTCGTGCCGACTCCTCACGACATGTAAGTCATGCTGAGAGCATGCACCAGCACGCCGTGCGGGGCCGCCGTCACTCACCCACCCCCCTAACACCAAAAATCAACCCCAAACCCCAGCTTTCACTCACCAAACATCATTTCTCAAAAATCTTCAAAAATCATACGATTATCCTTGAAACGTCCTAACGTTTCTGGTACGCTATAACTATGAAAAACCTAACACCCTTCGCCGTCCCCCTAACACCGCACCAGCAACACCTTCTCACTCAATACCAGCAAGTCAACTTCGACCCTAACGCCTTCTCGAAAGCCAACAACCTCTCTTTATACGATGCGCTTCGCTTCATAGCACTGCCACCCGTTCAAGCCGCCGTCGCCGAGTTTGACGATCTGTTCATCAAAGCCTTCGAGCGAACCGCCGCTCAGGCTCGCCTCTTCGCCGTTCAGGTTCTGCGAACTGTCCTGACCGCCGCGACCGATCCCATCCAGATTTGCCGCATCGCCGCTCTCCTCGTCCGCGCTGCAAAACCAATCGGGAGCTTACGCGCCGCCCTTAAATCATCCCCCCACTCTGATTCACCCGCCCCAGATGCCGCGCCGTTCACCCAATCCGACCGCGAACCCATCGCCGACACGAAACCCGCCCCGCAGCGTTCTCACCCCGCACCCCCAAACCCACCAATCTCCATAAGTCCCAACGCTGCTCGCGATCAAATGCCTCATCAGCCACCTCCAAAAACCTCGCCGACGCCACCTGCCACGCCCACCCGCGTTCAGCCTGCCGCGAAATCGCACGCTA
>CAYVFW010000343.1:0-2762 GCA_964450325.1 uncultured Phycisphaeraceae bacterium
CCAAGGGACGGGCAATCGCCACGGGCATGGGGCTGGGAATGGTCAGGGGCATCGTAGAATCTGCGGGTGGCACCGTGGCGGTGCGTTCAACGCCAGGCGAGGGCACGACCTTCACGCTGACGCTCCCCGCCGCCGGGGAGAGCCAACCGCCCCGCGCGGACGCTGTGCGTTCCGCCGC
The DNA here is from genome assembly GCA_964450325.1 of uncultured Phycisphaeraceae bacterium. Lineage (GTDB taxonomy): Bacteria > Planctomycetota > Phycisphaerae > Phycisphaerales > UBA1924 > UBA2402. The sequence continues at coordinate 179 of CAYVFW010000343.1, forward strand.
CGTCACCGTCAAGGGACAGCGCGAATCGTCGCTGGCCCTCATGTTTCTGGGTCAGTTGGCGTTTAAGACACACCTTCATCTTGACTCATCTGCCCCCGATGTTTCTCTCTGGGTGGTGGAAAAGCCCGACCCGTCGCTGGTGCAGGCGTACCTCGATAACCATCCCGGAGGCAGGGTGGTCGTCCTTAATAGCGGGCTGGACTCTAATTGGTCTGTTGGGGGCGGGCAGGGAGAGCCCGACGGCGCGAGCCTGATTAGCCGGAACGACAGGATGACGGTACTGAGCCCCTCGCCGACCCCAGGTGCGCTTCGAGACGCCATCACCCACGCCAGCCGTGCCAGCGCCCCGATCGCAACAGGAAAGTAGCTTATGAGTGAGGCACCCCCTATCCCCGGCCTCTTTATGGTGGACGATAACGCCCTCGCCGCCGAGGCGCTGGAGCACTCCTTTCCCCTCACGGGCCTGCTCCGCAGGCTTGGGTGGTGCCCTAAGCCCGTCGCGGCGGTCCAAGTGATCGTCAAGTTACGACCACATGTGGTGCTGCTGGATGTAGAGATCCCCGGTGCCGACTGCTTCGCGCCCTCGCGGGCGGTGATATCCCAGGGCCCGCCCGCCCGGGTCGTGATGTTCATCGGACATGCCCACGCCGCCCTTGTCGACCACGCGATGCAACAGCGTGTGACAGAGGCCGATCCGTTTCCAGACGACGCATGTTGGGCGCGATGGCAACCGGTCTTGACCGAAAGTGACCTGAAACTTGGGCCGCTTGGGCGACGAAAATGTAATTCTTTCGGTCGTTTAAGATGTCTCCGAGCTTTACGCCAAGCAGGCAGAGTTGCCCGCCAGCAAGGCGCAGTTGCGAGCCCTCTTCACGCATCCCGCCGCCGGCAAGGCGCAACTCAGAGCGAGGATCGGTGTGCGGGAGATGAATGCTAACGCTCTTCACTCGAGACACCTATGGACACTATAACCTGGAAATCCCCCGTCGAAGAACAACGCCCCGCAAAAGGCTCAGCGCTGCGCGCGCGAGATACCAGGCGCAGTTTTGTGAAGCACAACCAACGATCGGAACGCGCTGCCACCCTTCGCAAATCTCCCACCGCCTTCACCGGCCGAGATGAGACCTTCGGCGGCGGTCTGCCCGCCGTGCGGCAAAGGCTCGTATGCAGAAGCGCGAGATGCGCAAAGACAATGCTGGCCATGAAGTTCCTCGTGCGCGGTGGGGTCGGGTTTGGCGAGCCAGGGGTGCTTAAGATTTTCGCGTATAATGCGGCGCAGCGAACCGCGAATGAACGCTCACTCGGCTTTGATCTTATAAGAGCAGCCACTAGAGCGCTCTATCCAATTTCTTCTCAACCTTGGCTCTATTTACCATGAAAAAGTCAACAACTATCCTCTCCGGCAAATCCTCCGCCGCGCCCGCGCTCAATGGCGACCTTCATCTGGCCCAATCGACTGCGGTGCACGAGCCAAAAGTAAGACGCAACGCCGCGCCGCTTGGCGCAAAGAAAGATGTAAGCGAGGCGCGGTTGCGGCGGATCCTCGTGGCGGTGTGCGGGTTTCGCGATGGCGAGTTCAGCGTGCGCTTGCCTGCGGATTGGACGGGAATGGAAGGGCAGATCGCGGAGGCGTTCAACCAAGCCGTCGCGCACGAGGATCGGATCGCGCGCGAAGTCACGCGGTTGAGCGTGGCGGTCGGCAAGGAAGGGCGGCTCTTGCAGCGCATGAAGGCCCCCGGGGCCGTCGGCGGGTGGGCGCAAAAGGTGGATTCCCTCAACACCCTGCTCGACGATCTGGTGCGCCCGACAACGGAGGTGGCCCGCACCATCGGCGCTGTGGCCAAGGGCGATCTCGTGCAATCGATGGAACTGGAAGTGGACGGCCGCGCGCTCAAGGGCGAGTTCCTGCGCTCGGCGAAGCTCGTGAACACGATGATCGAGCAGCTCTCGGTTTTTACCTCGGAGGTCACGCGCGTGGCGCGAGAAGTCGGCACAGAAGGCAAGCTAGGCGGACAGGCCCAGGTCAAGGGCGTCTCGGGCGTGTGGAAAGATCTCACGGAGTCGGTCAACCAGATGGCTGGCAACCTTACAGCGCAGGTGCGCAACATTGCGGACGTGACCATCGCGGTGGCCAATGGCGATCTTTCCAAAAAGATCACCGTCGATGTGCGTGGCGAGATTTTGCAGCTTAAAGAAGCCATTAACACCATGGTGGATCAGTTACGCTCTTTCGCCTCGGAAGTCACGCGTGTGGCGCGCGAGGTCGGCACCGATGGGCGTCTCGGCGGCCAGGCGGTGGTGCCAGGCGTGGCGGGCACATGGAAGGATCTCACCGACTCGGTGAACGCCATGGCGACGAATCTCACCGCCCAGGTGCGCAACATCGCGACCGTAACCACGGCCGTAGCTCGCGGCGACCTTTCCCGCAAGATCACAGTAGATGTGAAGGGCGAGATTCTTGAACTCAAAGAGACCATCAACACCATGGTCGATCAGCTCACCGGCTTTTCCTCAGAAGTCACGCGCGTGGCCCGCGAGGTGGGCACCGAGGGCAAGCTCGGCGGCCAGGCGCAAGTCGGTGGCG
>CAYVFW010000344.1:0-2751 GCA_964450325.1 uncultured Phycisphaeraceae bacterium
GGCCCACCCAAAAAAGCACGCGGCGGACCAGTCATCTGATCCGCCGCGTGCCGTGTGTGGTGTATCCGAGTAAAGCCGCTAACTACATCAGCAACCGCCGTTGCTCCACTGAATGAAGAACAGGTCCACGTCTGCTCCGTCAATCCCGCCGCTCTGATCCACATCCGCCGCGGCGTCGCCGTTTACCCACGCCGCGAAGAAGGCATCAACATCCGAGCCATCTACGCCCCCGCTCTGGTCAAAGTCCGCGAAGCACGTCACCGCACCGCCCACCGGCACAATCGTAAGTTCCGTCACGTCAAGGTCGCTCACGCCAGAGACGCGCAGGGCTGTTGATTCAAGATAATCAAACGACTCAGCCGGGCTGCCCGCAACCACCCGCACCCGCGTGGCCTCCACAACGCTGCCCTGAAACTGGAACGTAACCGGGAACTCAAAATCCCACCACAGGCACGCTGTCCGCACCCCGCCAATCACCACCGCCTGCTTGCCGCAGCCGCTTACCTGGGCGCTCCCGATCGCCATGATGTCCACAACGCCGGTGTCAACGGCCTTGGAGAAGTAGTTATTATCCCGATCACCGAACATAACAATATACGATCCGCTGGCAACATCAGAAATGTCCGCGTGGATCAGCGTCTGATTCGGCGAGAGCCGGCTGCACGTGCTGCTGCCCGCCGGGCGCCCGCTTTGCCCGCCGATGGAGCCGACATAACTTACATCCATTGTAACCGCAGCGTTGGCACACTCCTCCACCGTGCCGGCGCATACCGGGGTTACTCGCATCGAAATCTCGTCCGCACGGTCGCAGTCGATGGTTATTCCGCCCAGGCCACCCCCAAGGTTCGAGAGTGTAAACCCATCTCGGTTGGTGTTCAGATTGCCGATGGCCGAGAGATTAAGCTTTAACTTGGGAAGCTGGCCTCTTACAGTACCCACGTTAGAACAACAACCGCTTACCGCGGTCTCCACGCCAGTCACCGTGTGGGCCAGCATCGGCCCATGCTGCGTCGCGCCAAACGACCAGTCCAGCGTCTCGATATCCGCGCTGCCAGCCTGCTCGAACGACACCACATCCGCCATGAAAACCTGCCCATCGGGCGTGCGGCAGCTAGCCACCGCGCCACACTTCCAGGTAAACACCAGCGTGGGCTCGCTCGGTGTGCCCGAGGTGCTCCAGCCAAGAGACGAAACCGCCGCACGATCAACCTCAATCCCAAACCCGCTCGTGCCGAACCCCCGCAGGCTCTGATTCGTCTGCGAGTTGTAGAGTACCCAATTAATCAACCACTCGGGGGGATTAGCGAGCGGCTCGAGCGGCTCGAGGCGCGTCCCACCCACGGGTCCGTTATTGATCCACTTCATTCCAAACACCTCTTCACCTTCGCTGGACCCGTCCCCGTCCAAGTCTGCTTCAAGGGCGAAGCGGTGAACAGTGCCCGGCGGATTGGCGAGGAACTCATCGGGCACGAACTCCACCGTTTGCCCGACCGTGCCGTGGGCATCAAACCGCACGCCGCTGGGCTGGTCGCTGGGGGCGACCGTCACCCGCAGTTGGCGACCAAGCGAGCTATCGGAATCAACCCGAGCGGTGCCAGAGGCGAAGATTGGGGTGCCGAAGGCGTGGCGGAGCGGGGGGCAGGGCTGCACGACCAGGCGGGCCGCGTCTACACCGGTATCGTCCTGAACGTAGATATCAAACATGCGGTCGAGCAAGCCGCCCAGCAGATTGGTGCCGCACACTTGGCTTGGGAGTTCGTTATTAAGATTAAAGTTAAAGTTGGTCAGGGGGTTGCCCGACCAGGCGCCCGCCCCGGGGAGGAGGTTGATGGTATAGCCACGTGCGAAGCTATCCGTGTGGCCGGGGTTCAGAAGCTCGAAGTTAATACTATCGTTACCCGAGCCCCCGCCGCAGGGCTTCATGCGGATCCCCACCGAGCCGCGGACGATGCCGCCAGGCAGGGAGGTGAAGGTGTGGCCCCAGCCGCGGTCCAAGGTGCAGCTATCGCTGTCGCGCCAGGTGAAGGGCACAATGGTGCGCAGAGCGGTGAGCCGGGGCTGGCGGAAGGTTGGATCAGTGGGGCTTGCGAAGTTATCAAAGCTGCCCGAGGTATAGACGCGGTAGGGGCCATCGCAAGGGCAGACGATCAACGTAAGCTTAGCATAGTCGATGCTGGTGTCGTCCTGCAGATAGACGTCAAGGGCGTTGGTGATGTTCATGAACGGGAGCAGACTGCCCCCGCCGGGAAGTGCCGCGAGGTTGAGGACAACGGTGTTGGTCTGGCCGGGGTTCCAGGTGCCTCCCGAGCCGGGTAGTGCGCTGATGACGCTGCCCCAGCCCCAGCCAGCGCCTTGCCACTGGAGGTTAATTGAATCGTTCTGGGGAATGTCGTTCTCGGCCCGGAGCTTCACTTCAAGGGTGGCGCCCACGATGCCGCAGGGGAGCTTGCCGAAGGTGTGGCCGAAGCGGGCGTTGACCGCCGGGCTGTCAAAGGGCTTCACGGGGGGAATGGTGGCGAGCAGGGCGTTAAAGTAGGGGCGGATGGTGGTGGGGTCCACGATGGCGTTGAAGTTATCAATGCGTCCGGCTTCGTAACAGATGGTGATGCGGCGTTGAGGATTACAGTCGGTAGGGCAGGGGCCTTGCTGGGCAAGGGCAACAGCGCAGGAACCGGCCAGTGTGGCGAGGGCAACGGCGGAACGATATTGTGTTGAGGAACGCACGAGAAACTCCTTCTTGAAAATGAACGG
>CAYVFW010000345.1:0-1007 GCA_964450325.1 uncultured Phycisphaeraceae bacterium
CGCACCGCGATCGTCGTTGCCCCGGAGCAGATTGCGTCAGCCATGGCCGCGATGCATCGCCCTTGAACCACCGCGGCAGCTTCCAGACCGAACGCCCGCCCGCGTTCTTTGCCGTCAGCGTCAATCGCGGATCAACCGCTCGGAACACACCAGCGCCAGGAACATCGCTGCTCGCGAATCCGGGCAGGCACAATCGCTCCGCGGCCAGATAGATCGCATGGGCCGAAGGCGCCAGCCGAAGGTCAGCAGGCAGATTTAGGTGCGGATGATCCTTCAACCATGGGTATCGCTCGATTGCACCGCGCGGGTGGACCTGCTCCAGATCAAGAACCTCCCCGACCTGCAGCCAGCCGAAGATGATGTTGAGATCCGGCGCACCCGGACGGAATCGCCATCGTCCCGCGGGGTCGCGCATGACCTCTCGAAACCACCCGTGGAAGAGGAATATGTCTCCCACGCCGACGCGTTGATTGACAAGGTGCACCTGTGCGGTCTCAACCTGGCCGAACGACCCGCGCCATCCGGGCAGACGCGGGACCGCCGCGGCACCGAGGTCCGGGTCGAGGTGCGCCCAGGCATCGCGCTGAACGATGCCCTTTGTGAGCTGCTCAACAACCTTTCCCATGTCGGAGTGCTCTGCGCCCACCCCGCTCGCAATATCGCAGTACCGCTTTCGAGCACCCGGGGCAAAGCCGATCGGCAGGGAACACAGCCCGCCATTCGGGAAGATTGGGGATGCGCACCCTCCGCTCGCTGAGTCGAAGCCCTTGCGGCTCAGCACAAGCTTGAAGCCCTTCTGGGGCATGCGGTCCTTTCTGACCGGACTGACACAATCTCTGGCCTGTCAGGCGCGCCCGTTTGACGCCACCACCATCCGGAACCCGAGTTCCTTGGCCTGCTTCTTCGCCGCGACGTCGATTCGATCCCGGATGGCCTTGGCACCCGCCCGGGTACGACCGTTGTCCTGCATCGTGGAAAGCAGGAACACCCCGAAAGCGGCCGACTGC
>CAYVFW010000345.1:1017-2697 GCA_964450325.1 uncultured Phycisphaeraceae bacterium
GCATCCAACCAACATCCTTGGTATAGCCCGATACTGCAAGTGCTCCGGTCTTCGTCAAGAACCGCTTGAGGTGCCGCACATCGCACTTGAGCGTACTGCACGCCCCGAAGTGCACGAACCGCCCCTTGCAGCGCCCGCCGAGTTTCTCGGCGACTTGATCCAGCCCGACCTCTCCATCTCGCCGGCGCTGATCTCCCACGCAAAGCGCCCTTGGATTGCCGTGAAACGCCAGATAGAGAATCGGGTGGCTGGCAAACTTTTTCTGAGCCCAGACCTTTAAGTAGTGGTCGAATTCCTCGCGGGTTCCGATGCCGCGGTGAATGTACCTCGGGTGAGGCTTCATCTGTGCGACAAGATCGAAGATGGGCCGCACGCTCGATGGCTTCTTGAGATTGCCCCACCAATCGCCTTCGAGGCAGAAGATGTTCTTTGATGCGGTTCGTGCCATATCAGGCCTTTCGGTATCAGAGTTCGCCGCGGAACGCGCGTTGAACAAGAGCGTTGAAGAATGAATCAGACTCATCCCGCGCGGTCGCCTGTCGATTGGTGAGTTGTTCAACTCGTTCGACATGTCGGACAAAGTCTTTCTGTGCAGCGGGCGATGGAAGGCCAATCGAAAGCGCCTTCACGAGTCCTTGACTGATGTTGGGCTGCGCTCCACCAACACGTTGAGCCAACATCTCGGGTACTTTGAGTCGCAGCGCCTGGTACAACCAAGTTGGATGTGCCACGTCCTCGTCCGGCACGATATGGCACACAGCCTGATTCGTCGTTGCTGGTATTGAAAGCCGAGCCATTCGACCGACCGTGGCACCGTACAGAGCCAGCAAGATCGTTCCAGCCGGAAGCAGGCGGAGCCGCGACGCGGCAATACCATCGTCAGAGACATGCTCCTCAGTCCCCGCGATCCAGTTCTCCTTCAACTCGCCAGATTTCACCCATGGGGTTTCGCCGCCATAGAACTCCGCGCGGTCGCGTGAAGGTGTGCCGCCCGTACCTGTGCGACAGAAATCCTCGATCCGTTGTGGCACATAGGAGTTAGGATTCTTTACCGGATCACCAAACATCTCGTAGAACACGCTCGGGATGAGCGTGTCGGCGAGGCGGGCGGCCTCTTGGCGGCGGCGGCGGATGGCGTCGGCTTTGTCCAGGATCGCCGCGATCCGCTTCTGTTCGGCGAGGGGAGGTATAGGTACGCTGACTCGACGTAAGGTCTCTCGGGTGATCTGCGGCTGCGCGGACCCGGTGATCGTGTCTTTGAGGCCGCGACACTCGAGGTAATGCTTGAGAAACTGAAGATCTACCATATCAGCGCGTAGATCATCCAGTGCCATCGCGTTGCCGTTCACATAGGACGTTGGCTCGGTGACATTGATAGTCCCGCAAGTCGCACCACGGCAGGTGATGATGACCGTCGGGCTGGCATGAGTGAAAGTGTCATTGAAGCCGACTTTCCCATTGGCTCCGTAAACGGGATATTCACCAAGCTTCAGTTGGCTCAACGAAAGCGTCGGCCATTGCTTGGGGCGGCAGATTTCTTCTAACGGCAGAGAGGGCCAAGTCACGTAAGCATCCCCTCCAACTCAGTCAGATCCCTCGCCTCGGCCTTGTTCAACTCCGCGAGTCGCTTGAGGATCGTCTTGGGGGCATCGTACTTGACCTCCTCGTACACCGTCTCGC
>CAYVFW010000346.1:0-2693 GCA_964450325.1 uncultured Phycisphaeraceae bacterium
GATTAGGCAATCTGCCGCGAACGCGGAAATGGCAGGAGGTGGTCGGCCTCATCGCTATCGGTGCAGGCGCAGATCAGATCGCCAATGCCGTGATTCGGGCGGCCGAGCAGGGTCTCATGCAGGCCGCGCACCACAAGGGCTTGGTTGAGGCGTTCTGGTCGCTCACCCAGTTGACGGCCGCCGCGCGTGAGAAAGACTTCGCCGCGGCGCTCAGGGACCGCGGCTTCAACGTCCCGAACAACCCCAGCCTTCCCGCGATTCTTGCGGCGGTGTCTGACGTGGTCGATCGGAGCATGCCGAACAACAAGGGGCGGACCGACCTCGGCGAGATGGCGCACAGTGCGGCCACCGAGACCATCAACCGCATCGGGACGGAGCGCACGCAATCGCTGTTTGGCTCAACGTCTGATGACGTCCAGCGTGTGTTCCGCGAACTGGGAACCGTGAAGAACTTCGGCGATCTCGCCCGCCGCTTCTACGGCCAGCTGATGGGCAAGGTACTGCAGTTCTACGTCAGCCGGGAAAGCGCCAACCATGTGGGCGAAGGTCAGCGTTTCGCCAATCTCGCATCCAAGGCCAGCTTCGATGACGCTCTGAGCACCCACTGTCGCCAGGCATCCGTCATCGTCGAAAAGTTCGCCGGGGAGTGGGTGTCGAAGAGGACGTGGCAGAATGGGGAGGTGGGCATCTCGCGTTCAGAGGCAGAGGGCTTCGCGCACGTGGCCATGACGAAGATCGTGGCAGAGCTCAAGGAGGGTGCAAAGTGAACGCACCCGACATGCTGTTCCTCTGCAACGAGGCCGCTTCGGGCCGCACGGGCTCGACGAAGGGCGTGGCGAAGCTGCGCACGGTTGGCTCGGGCAAGAATGTTCGGCTCGAGCTGGACGATGTTGGTCGGCAGCTCAATCAGAACATCCCAGCCGCACTGATTGACCTGGTCGAGATCGCCGCACTTGTGTACGTCGCTGATCAGATGGAGCACCGCGGTGCCAACGATGTAGAGTCGATGGGCGCGTGCTGGCGGCGGCGAATGCGATTCGAGATTCCCGTGCGTGTGCCGACGCTTTGGAAGTCGGCAGCGGTGTCCGACGCACTCATTGAGCTGCTCAGTTTCCTGTCTGAGGACGAGTACGATTTCACGTTCACGCAGTACAAGTCCCCGCCGACCCTTGATAGCTATTTGAGCTTCGCGGGGTCAGCGACCGACAAGGCTCCCGACTCGGTGATCCTGTTTTCTGGAGGATTGGACTCCCTCGGCGGCGTGGTCAAAGAGGTTGCTCTGGAGGGTCGGTCAGCGTTGCTGCTGACCCATGAGTCAACGACCAAGCTAAGAACGCGCCATCGCGCCCTTCGCGGTATGATCGACTCGGCTGCGAAGGGGCCGCCGCCTCAGCACATCACCGTGCGTGTGAATAAGAAAGATCAGGTTGAACGTGAGTACACGCAGCGGGCGCGATCGTTCCTGTACGCATCGCTGGCCGTCGCCGTCTCGCGGATGGCAGGTCTCGACGCCATCCGGTTCTACGAGAACGGCATCGTCAGCCTGAACCTTCCGATATCGCCCCAGGTCGTAGGGTCGCGTGCGACGCGGACGACGCATCCACGGGTTCTGGCGTGCATGCGACGGCTCTTCTCGCTCGTGACGGATACGAAGTTCGGGGTCGACAATGGCTTCATCTGGAAGACCAAGTCCGACGTGGTCCGTGACATCGTGGCAAGCGGGAACGGGTCGATGATTCCGCTGTCCACCAGTTGCACTCACACTTGGGTGTTTAGCAACGCCAAGCCCCACTGTGGCACCTGCTCGCAGTGCATCGATCGGCGTTTTGCGGTGCTCGCAGGTGGGGCCGGGGCATTCGAGCGAGCGGATACGTACTCGCACGATCTGTTGGTCGATGCGCGTGACGCGGGCGAATCGCGGGTGATGATGGCCTCCTATGTGGAGATCGCTCAGCAGGTGTCTGAGATGTCGGAAACCGACTTCTTCAACAGGTTCGGCGAGGCAGCTCGTGTACTCATGCACGTGGGACTTCCCGCGGATGAAGCGGCCCGGAAGGTCCACCAGCTCTACCAGCAGCACGGCAAGCAGGTGATGTCCGTCGTTGACGCCGCGTGGGAGACGCACAAGGTGGCGATGCGCAAGCGCACGCTTCCGGAAAGTTGTCTCCTTCGCCTGGTGCAGGACCCCAATCCAGTTGTCGTCGCATCCGGTGTCGTCGGGGTCGCACCACGGCCCGAGCCGCCGCCCGCCTATCGGCTCGTGCAGATGGGTCAGGGGTGGACACTCCGTTTTGACGGCGTGGAGAAGCACTTCGAGTTGAGCGTTGGGATGGTCTACCTCCGCGAGATGATCGCGTTCCCTACGAAACGATTCACCGTAGCGGAGCTCTATGTGTTGGCACGCCCGCACATGAAAGACATCCCGTCGGCACGCTCCGAAGCGGCGTTCGACCAAACGGCGGCCCACGCTTACATGACGAGGCTGTCTGATGTCAACGAGGCGATTGCAGCTGGCGAGAAGACCGGAGATTTCACATCGGTGAGTGTCGCAAAGAACGAGAAGGCTCAACTCCTTGCTGCGTTAAAGGCCGCCAACTTTAAGGGCCGGCCCAAGACCGAAAGCAAGGACCACAAGCGGCTGCGCGACCGTGTCCGCAACGCGGTCGACCGTGCAATCGAGACCATCGCGAAGT
>CAYVFW010000347.1:0-2689 GCA_964450325.1 uncultured Phycisphaeraceae bacterium
GTTCAAAGACTTCCAGCGCGGGCAGGCCACCGCCCTGATGATGGCCCGCTTCGCCCACACCTGCGCCGGCTGCGGACGCGTTGGCGGCGATCATGGCGGCGAGCACGTCTCCCACGGCGAATCACGCGAGGGATACCGATGACCAAACCGGGTAAGCCGCCCGACCCCTTCTGGTTCTTCGTCCGCGGCCTCTTTCGATACCGCTGGCTTACGTTCTGTTCGTTCGTCTTCGTGCTCGCCTCGGGCCTTAGCCTCTCAGCGGGCCTGCTCGGCGCGGCCCCAGTGCTCGATGCCATCCTCGGCAAACACCAAAACCTTCAAGACCTCGCAACCCGCGCCAACCAATCATTAATCAGCGCCTACATCCCCCAGATCCCTCAGACGCTTATATCTCAACTCCCGACTGATCCCTTCGCCTCCCTCGCGTGGATCATGGGCTTTCTCGCCCTCATCACCGTCATCGGCAGCGTCTGCAACTTCATGCACGCGCTCCTCTCCATCACGGTCGTTAACTTAAGCATCACCTCCATCCGCCGCCGGGCGTTTCAGCACGTTCTCCGCGCTCCCCTCTGGACGGTGATGCACAAGGGCCCCTCCGAGCCGATCAGCCGTATCATCAACGATAGCTCGCAGCTCTCCGCCGGCCTCAACGTATTATTAAGTAAAGCCGTCCTCCAGGTCTTCAAAGGTGCCGCCGCCCTCAGCGTCGCCTTCATCTCTGAATGGCGCGTCACCCTCGCCGCCCTCTCCGTCGCCCCGGTCATGTACACTATCATCCGTAAGCTGGGAAAGCGGATCAAACGCGCCGCCAACGCCGCCCTCACCTCTCAAGCAGGCCTCTACGCCGCGGCGAGCGAATCTCTCGGCGGCCTTCGCGTCGTGAAGGTCCACACCACCGAACGCCTCGAGAGCGGCCGCTTTCACCGCATGAACAAGCAAATGCTGCGCGAGCTAAACCGCGTCCGCACGGCTCGCGCCCTCGCCAGCCCCCTGACGGAGATGTTAAGTATCTTCCTCCTCTGCGGCCTCGTCCTCGTCGCGGGTCACGCCATCCTCTTCTCTAACGTAGAGCCCAAAAACTTCGTCCTCGCCCTGGGCTTTCTCGGCGTCGCAGGTGCCTCACTCAAGCCCCTTACCGGCATCAGCAACGACATCCAAACCAGCCAGCCCGCCGCCGCACGCCTCAAAGAGCTTCTTGATGCGCCCCAAGAACCGGGCCACGGCCCCCACCTTCCTCGCCTCCCTCGCCACACCCGCACCATCACTTTTAATGACGTCGCGGTTCAGTACCCCGGCGCACCTCGCCAAGCCCTCCGCGGCGTCACCCTCACCATCCAACACGGCCAACGCATTGCTTTTGTTGGCCCCAACGGCTCGGGCAAGACCACCCTACTGGGCCTCATCCCCCGCCTGTACGACCCAAGCCGCGGCACCCTCCTCATCGACGGCATCGACATCGCCACCATCAGCGTCCGCTCGCTGCGCGAGCAGATCGGCGTTGTAACCCAAGAGACCGTGCTCTTCGCGGGCACGATTGCACACAACATCGCTTACGGCCACCCCTGCGACCGCGCCGCCGTCATTCAAGCCGCCAAGGCCGCACGCGCCGATGAGTTCATTACACCCTTGACTCTCGGTTATGATTCAACCTTGGCCGAGGGTGGAGCGGGGCTTTCCGGCGGGCAGCGCCAACGAATCGCCATCGCTCGCGCCATCCTCCGCGACCCCGCAATCTTAATTCTTGATGAAGCTACCAGCATGGTCGATGCTGCCAGCGAAGCCGCGATCTCGCAGGCTCTGGCTCAGTTCTCCCGCAACCGCACCACACTCATCGTCGCGCATCGCCTTAGCACCGTCCTCTCCTGCGACAGCATCGTCGTGCTCGATGAGGGCCAGATCGTCGATCAAGGCACCCACGACGAGCTGCTCAAGCGCTGCCCGGTCTACCAGCGCCTCGCCCACTCGCAGTTCCTCGGCGGCGACAACCCCAATACGTAATATTAGTACTCTCGCCACGATTCTTGGCCTCACGTCTGCCGCTTCCATCGCCAAAATATAATATTACGCCTTACCACCCAGACCCGCGATCCTCCGTTCCATAACCCTCCGTACGATACCCGCTGTCCCCCCTCAAGTCACGGGCCTCCGCCGCCAACCCTCACCCGCAACTTCATCTCAGTAGCTTAAGTTATGCACGACACCGATGCCGAAGGTAATGAGTTTTTCAAATGCGACTTCTGCCACAACGCCTGGGCAGAGGATCGCCAGATGGTCGAGGGCCACAAAGGTTCGCTTATCTGCGCGCACTGCCTCTCCGTCGCGTATCAAACCGTCTTCGTGCATAAGTCTGGCACCACCGTGCCCGAAAACGTAAACTGCACCCTGTGCCTCGAACACCACGACACCCCTCACTGGGAAAGCCCCGCCTACGCCCCCGCCTGCGCCTGCAAACGCTGCATCAACCAATCTGCCCGCATCCTCCAAAAAGACCCCGACGCTGGCTGGAAGATTCCGACTACCTGACCCAGTCCGCTTAAGTACCGCAGCGCTGGCCGCACCGGGCGAGAGCTCTGTCTCCGCCGCCCCGGGTGGTCCAGCTTCGCTTCCCTCCGCTACCCTCTCTCTCGTGCGGAGTAAATGTAAGTTCATCCGGATCGCGCCCCTCGCCCTCCTCCCGGCCCTTTCAGGC
>CAYVFW010000348.1:0-2687 GCA_964450325.1 uncultured Phycisphaeraceae bacterium
GTGCTTACGTTTCGCGTTCGATCTGAAGGCGAAACCCCCATCGGCCCATTCACCGGCTTGCCGGTCGCCAGCTTACCGATGAACGGACTACCGGTCGAGCCCAGCGTCGCCATACGCGCAAACACCGCGTCCGACCGCGCTTCTTCGCCACGAAACGGGTTCTCGGCTAGCCTCCAACGCTCAAGGAAATCTGTGACCGTCATTGGTAATCACCGGCCGACGCCCCGGCATGGGCAACCAGCAGAATCAACGCCCTCTCCGCCGCTCTTCCGCGCCGATCAATGATCGACCTTTCGCCCCAACTTCGGAGATATTTCGGCGAGCATCCGCTCAAGGGTTGGCTTATCTTTTGCTTCCATGTTCAGCCGCAGCAACGGTTCGGTGTTGCTCTTGCGGATATTGCACCACCACCCGTGCTTCACAAAGCAATCGATCGTCACTCCGTCAAGTTCGTCGATGATGGCGCCCCTGGCCGGGGGCGAAAACTCGCGCTTGAGCGCGAGGAGTGCCCCGTCCTTATCGTCGATGGCAAAGTTAATCTCACCGCTCTGCGGGTACCGCGCAATCGGGCCGATCAGCTCGCTCATCGGCTTGCCCGCACGCGTGAGGATTGAGAGCACCACGCACATGCTGATAACCCCCGAGTCGGCGTTATAATTATCTTTGAAGTAAAAGTGCCCCGAGAGCTCGCCGCCAAACACACCCTCATTGTCCGCCATCGCCTGCTTCAGAAAGACGTGCCCGACGCGCCCGCGAACCGGCCTCCCACCCGCCTTGGTCACTTCTTCGGCAACCGCCTTCGTCGAACGTAAGTCATAAACGATCGCCGCTCCGGGGGACGTTGCCAGAAAGTGCCTCGCGAGCAGCGCAGTCAGATGATCGCACCCAACCGTACGCCCCGTCTCGTCCACGATTACACACCGATCCGCATCGCCATCAAAGCAGACACCAAGGTCCGCCTGCTCCGCCAGCACAGCCTCCTGCACTTGCTTAAGGTTTGATTCCACCAGCGGATTTGGCTCGTGGGCAAAGACCCCACGGGTATTGTCAAAGTTTACTTCAACAATCGTAAGCCCCGGCACCACGGGCGCAACGCCCACCTTACCGAACAGCTTGGGTATCATCGTCCCCGCCATCCCATTGCTCGCGTCAATCACAATCTTAAGCTTTGCACCCGCTGGCCAATCCAGGAATGAACGCACATGCTTGGCGTACGCGCTCCATAAATCCCGGCTCTGCGATCTCCCGCTCTGCTTCACGATCGTGGCCTTGTCAACCATCGCCGCGAACTTGCGAATCTCCGCCAGCCCGGTCCCCTCACCCACGGGCTTGGCTTTGCGCTTGGAGATCTTAAACCCGTTGTAGTTGGGCGGGTTGTGGCTCGCCGTCACCATCACACCCCCCGCACAGTCCAAGTGATTCACCGCAAAGTAAATCATCGAGGTATCGCACATCCCAAGATCAATTACATCTCCGCTCTGATCGTTAATGCCCTGTATCAACTGCCGCGTCAACGATGGGCTGCTTGACCGCATATCCCGGCCGACCACCACATTGCGCATCATCGGCGTGGTCTCACCCGCCGCCGCGGCGTCCGCGATCAAATACTTGCTGGCCCCATACCCAATCTGCCACGCCATCGTGTCATTGAGGAGGTCGGGGTAGGTACCGCGAATGTCGTAAGCCTTGAAAATGCGTCCAAGCATAGAAATTTCCAGAGATCAATCAAACAAAAGTAAGTATAGATCCAAGCACGCCGCTCGCACTTCCGCCTCACCTGCGATGCACCTGCGATGCATCTGCGATGAAGGTAGCAGAGCCCTCACTCGGCTCGCCACTGCGACTGCTACGCGCGTATAACCAATTTGCGGCGGGAGTGTAGCACCCGCGTATCCCAAACATCTTATAAACGGACTATCGCCATTTGGTTCGTCCGCCCCCTAGAAATTGTGGCGTCTACCCCCAAATTCCTCTCGCTTTAGGCATCCGCCCGGCTCCCCGGGGTAGCCGTGCCCGCGCGGAACGCACTCAATGCTGCAGAGCTCGGAGAGGATCTAGGCTGGCCTCGCGCGTACCGCCAATCTCCACCATTTAACCTCGAATCTCCAAGACCTTTCCCTCGCACACGCCAAAGACGCGGTCCTTCCCGCCCGTCCGCATCGGCACACCCGCCGTAAAACGGCTAAATGCTGGCAAAATCGCAGCGCCGGGTCCCACCACGAACGCGGGTAGTCGGATCCGATCCCCCCCGTTTCTCACGATCACCGCAGGATGCACATGCCCGCCCCACACAAACGGGCCGCCAGCGCCCGCCCCATCGTGAGTAAACATAAACGGCCCTTCTTCCAGCAGTGGGGGGTGAATCACTAACTTCCAAGCCGCCGCGACCCGTCCCAGACATCGATCGTGATTTCCCGGTATCACCTCTAACGTAACACCCGTAGCCTCAACCCAGGCCTTTACCGTTTGAACCAGCATCTCGCTCAATCCCGCCGGCGCATGTAATAAATCACCCAGCACCAGCACGCGCGACACCCCGCTCGTGAGAATCGCCGCCTCCAAGCGACTTAATTCATCTCGCAGAATCGCTTCGGCAGGTACCGCCGAACCAAAGCTCCGCATTGCATGCGCCTTGCCCAGATGTAAGTCGCTCACCAGCAGCGCGTCGCCCCCCCATCCCCCGCATC
>CAYVFW010000349.1:0-2678 GCA_964450325.1 uncultured Phycisphaeraceae bacterium
TCGCCGAGCTTGAAGTCGGCGCGGAAGGTTGGCTTGGTGGTCATGGTCAGGAAGGCCAGCGCGGCGCACCCAGCCAGTCCCCAGCTCTCCTAAGGTAGCTTCTACACCAGTGCAGTGGTGTAGCGACCCTCAAGATCATCAACGTAATCTTTAAAAGTCCGCAGCATGGAGAGTTCGTGGATGCGGCGAGGGCTGGGGAGCGTCCAATCTCCGGCGAGCACCGTGCCGAAGGCCGCGGCGAGCGCGAGGGCGTGGGCGGAGGGGAACAAAAGCCCGTTCTGCCCGTGTGTAATAAAATCAGTCGGCCCGCCCAGCCGGCTCGCGATCACCGGGCGGCCCGCGTGCAGAGCTTCCAGCACCACAAACGGCGAGTTCTCAAGCCCCGTGTTAGGAAAGCAGCAGATATCATAAGTATCCGGCGATGTAAGTAAACTATCGATATCATAAGCGCCCAGAAACGTAACTCTCCCCCGGCCGTGTGTACGCATCCAGTGGCGGAACGGGGCGTCGTCCCCGCTCGCGCGGATTGTAAGTTGAATGCGCGCCGCCTGCGCATCGCTCAAAAGCTCGACCGCCGCGCACAGCGTGGCGAGCCCCTTATTGGGGTAGCAGTTGCCAAAGTAAGCAATCCTCAGCGGCCGGTCGCTCGTGGGGGACCACGCGGGGGAATCATAATAAGGTGAGGCCCGCGCACGCTCGGCGAGCGCATCAAAGTGGGGCTGGCCCAAAGGCACATGGCCCATGACCTCGCGGCGCACACCGTGCGCGCTGTGCACCTCCATCAGGAATCGGCTGGGGCAGAGCACGCCAGTCGCCGCTCCCAGGGCTGCAATCCCCGCCAGCCGCCGCTGCCCGTAGCCGCCCGGGCCGCACACGCTGCGCCGGGCCGCAGCCAGAAGTGTAATATTAGCATCCTCTCGCCGGGCCGGAAGCAGCACGGGGCGCCCCGGCGGGGCTGGGGTAGCAGGATTGGTTACAACTCCCCGCCGGGAAGATGCCCACTGCTTAATATAACTAAATCGCTCCTTGACTACAGCCAAGGCGTGCGGGCCCATCACGCCCTCTGCGCTCTGGTATCGGCGCCTCCAAGCACGGTACGCGGCGGGCTGTGGGGCGTGAGACAGGCAATCCTCGCAGCGAAGCCCCCCCTCAAAGTCCTCGCAGATCTCACGCTCGTGGGCCAGCAGATCCACCTGCGGGCAAAGATAATAATAATTATGCGGGGTGATGAAGACCCTGCAAGAGCCCCGCAACGCGCCCACCAGCGAGAGGGGAAAGCCCTCCAGAGAGTGGGCGTGGACGACGCCCGCTCCGGCCGCGGCCACAAACGCACAGACCATCGCCGCCTGAGAGGCGTGGTCAACCTGATCAGTTACATTCCGAAAGTTATAGTTGCCCGGCGCGAGGTTGGGGCTGTTGATAAGCGAGAAGCAGCCCACGCCGCGCCAGATTTCTTTCATCTCAATCCGCATCGAGGGCCGCAGGGAATAGTCCATGCCAGAACGTAAATAAATAACCCGCCAGCCGCGGGTAACTAGCTCGGCGCACAGTTCAGAGACAGAAAGGTTCAGGCCCGAGCCTTCGGCGGCTTGCAGGGCCAGCCGGGCCCACCCAAGAATTACAATCGTGCCGCGGCGTTCAAGGGGTCCCCGCAAAGTCTGGGCGTTGGCCGCGTCCAGCTGCGTGATCCAGGACTTCACTTTGGCGTCGTCAAAGTTCATAAGTCTTTGCGCTGCTCCTGAAGCTGGCGATATAACTCTTCGAGCCGGGCGGCGTGCTGGGCAATCGTGAGGACGGCGGCGGGGCCGCTGGCCGTCCGCCCCAACATAAGCTGACGTCGAACCTCGCGAAGAGCTTGAGGGTAAAGCGCGATCCGCTCCAGAACGCCAGCCAAAGCTTGGCGATTGTTACCTTCAAACAAAAACCCGTTCTTTCCCTCCTCAACAAAATCAACGATTCCCCCGACCGCCGCGCCGATCACGGGAACTCCGCACGCCAGAAACTCCATGACCGTCTGAGGCCCATTATCCCACCAGACGCTGGGGACGAGCCCGGCATCGATTCCGCAGAGCATATCGGGGACATCATTATAATTATAACCATCACGAACGTGGACGGCCCACAGCCGCGCGCCCAGGGCTTCAAGGCGGGGGCGATCAGGCTCGATATCCTTCGCCCAGACAAAGAGCTCAATATTGGCGAGCGCATCGGGGGGCAGGAGTTCCAGGGAATCAATTAACATGCCCAAACCCTTGAAGTAGTTGTTGTAACCCATGAAGGCCAGCCGCACCCGGCCGGAAGCGAGGTGGGGGGAGTCTGGCTGGGCGGCGGCGGCTCGGAGGCGTTCAAGGGGAACACTCTCCGCGGCGAGCTGGGCCATCTGCGTGCCGATCGTAAGCGTGCAGAGCTTATCTTCCCGCACGCCCATGTTGCGGAAGAGGCGACTTACAAAGTCGGAGACGGCGATGACCTTATCGCACGAGGAAAGCATCGAGATCATCGCCTCGCGCCGGAGCCCGTACTCGTTCAAAGCTCGGCGCGAAGGGAGCGGCGGGGACAGAGAATTAACAATGGGCAAGTGCCAGGTGCGTTGGGCTGCGCGATCGGATAGGGAGGCGGATGCTGGTTCTGAACTTACGTCAGGCGTCCGAACTGAATGAGGTAGGTGGTGGGTAGAA
>CAYVFW010000350.1:0-2673 GCA_964450325.1 uncultured Phycisphaeraceae bacterium
CAATAACTTGGTCGGTGACTCGCTGGCTGCCGATCCTTTAGATAGACTTACCGGAGGTTCCAAGGTGTTTTTTCCACCGCGCTGGTCACCCAAAAGCTTACTCCAAAGTCTCCCGAGGCATCTTAGATTGACCCGCCGGACGAGCTGGCACGGCATCGTCTTCGTCTCATTTGCTGCCGCTGCTCCCGGGGTATGTGGCTCCGTTCAATCCGGTGGTGACCTCGAAACTTGCGCCCAGTGGTTGAAGGCGGAGTGGAATCGAGCTCAGGCAACTCCTTCAACGTGCCCTTTCGCAGTGACGTGGTACACAACTTTTCACCCCGCGTATTCGGAGCCGGCGGACGCAGACGAGGCTGACCGCCTTTCGGGCAGGGGCATGAGAGTTTATACTGAATCAGCTCCGGCACCCACGACGCGGGTGGAATCAACGCTCGTCTGTAAGTCCGACGATGCCTGGCGACATAATTTTACCTATCTGAAGTCCGGGAAGTTTCGAGATGTTATCAACACGCCCGACTCCTGTTGGACGCTGCAGCCCTCCATTGTAAAGATCTTTGACCCAAGTCAACGGGAGCAGGAAACGGAGCAGGCGGGGCTGAGCGGGCACCGAAGAACCTTCCTAATCGATGCGGGGGATCTACTTCGTAACGGATTCAGCATCGGCCTTTTGTCAGAGCTTAGCCGCGGCGAGGCTACTTTAGTAGACAAAGCATGGAGCTTCGACGCATGGCGTTCTGTCGGCGATGTCGTCACCTACAAAGTGCGATTCCGCGGCGAGTGGAACTCAACCGAGGCATCCGGCCGCACGACAGCGCGTGAGGTGCTCGTAAATACATATGCGGCGGGAGACGTCGGTACTATCACTACCTTTTCTGAGCACAGGTATCATCCAGACCTTGGAGTATCCGTACCTTCCAGGATCGTAACCAGGAATGCTAAGGGCCAGCCTATTAC
The DNA here is from genome assembly GCA_964450325.1 of uncultured Phycisphaeraceae bacterium. GTDB lineage: Bacteria > Planctomycetota > Phycisphaerae > Phycisphaerales > UBA1924 > UBA2402. The sequence goes on from CAYVFW010000350.1 coordinate 955, forward strand.
CTCACTTGAATTTGGTAACGCAATTCCGGTTGTGGGAGGGTGCGAAGCTGCCTTTCAGCCCCCCGCTCTTCCGGTTGCGCGGTCGACTACGCCCGGTGACATGCCGTCGCCGGTCGATCCCTTGCGCGGCGTGTTGGCAATCACCCAAGTAGCCGACTATAAGTCCAATGAGCTTGTCTCGGTCCAGAGCGGTGCCAAGACTCCATTAGATCCCCCCTCGCCGCAAGCCCTCGTAACCACAAATGCCACGGCGTGGCGCACCTACGGTTACATCGCGCTGGCTGGCTCGATTGTCGTTCTTTTTCTTTTACGTCGGTGGTCCCTCAATAAAGGAAGCTGATATGAATCGTTCTACCTCTTGGTCCGCACCTGCCATCATCGCACTTATTTTGTTAGCGCCGTCGGCAGCGGTTGCGGTTACATCGTGCTACGGTCGCGAGCGAGAGCTTTGCCAAGCTCATCAACCTCTACAACTTTCAACGAGCGCTCTCGGGGTGAATCTTGATACCTGATTTTGTCCGTCCCGCGGTTACTGCAATGCCTCCTTTTGTTGAACTGATGAACGAAAGAGTTTCGCCTTCGGGACCCTCACGCAGCGCTTAGCACGCTCATCATGAATGTAACCTTATATTCTGTGCGTCCCAATCGTTCTCGCGCATTCACGTTGCTGGAGTTATTGCTCTGCATCGCCGTTGTCGCCCTGTTAATCGCGATTCTCGTTCCCGCGCTCAGGAACGTAAGGTCTCGCAGCCTTGCCGTCAAAACCCTTGCATCGCTCCGAGATTCGAACTCGGTTATAAACTTATACGCAAATGATTGGAAGGATAGATTCCCCGACTTCGCCACACCCGGCGATGGCCCGACAATCATCCCCCTCAGCGACGGTGATACCTATGAAATGCAGCTTTATTTCCTCTCTGGTCTCAGCTGGAACTTCCCACTTGCCGATGGCTATCTTCAGGGGAACCCATTTTTAGCGTCCGCGTTTCCCGCCGAACAAATTGTTAACAACCGCGGCGGCGGCAGTCCATTCGAGCTCAGTTGCGCATTCTTTACAGACCCAGCTGCATGGCGAAGCGAAACCAGACAAGGCATCAGTCAGCTTCGAGGCACCTCCCGATACGAAGTCACGTTTCCCTCAAAGAAAGGTTTGCTCGAATCCACTTATCACGCGTTCACCGATAAGCAGCAACCACCAACCCCGATTTCCACCGTCGACGGCGGCGCCCTTGAAGTTGCGTTAGAAGAGTTTCGCCCAGGCTATGCCTCGGGTGAACAAGGTCTTCCCGGTACCTTCCATTTCTTCAATCGCCATCGCACCTTACACACAGTAAGCGGAGTTCGTGGCCGGGACTTAAGATAAACAACAAGCTTGTCGTTCTGCTCGCGGCTCCACACGCGCAGCCCATGCGCTACCCTTCGAAACCTACACCTCCGCGTCAAGCTCGAGTAGTTTCATGCGTTTGTACAAGGTCGTGCGGTTAATACCCAGTACCGCCGCGGTCTTCTGGCGATTCCAGAGATTGGCGCGAAGCGCAGCTAATATAATTCTTCGCTCGGGTGCTCGTAGCGCCTCTTCCAGAGACCGTGGCTCAGCAGCATCCCAATCCGCAGCTGTCGTTCCCAGCCCGGGGCCGCCGCGAGATTCGTCGCCGTCGGACCGCCGCGGCGGTGCTTTAACCATGTCGGGAAGGTCGTCGGTTCCGATGGTCTGGCCCT
>CAYVFW010000351.1:0-2663 GCA_964450325.1 uncultured Phycisphaeraceae bacterium
GAGTATGTCTACGACCGCCACAAGTGGTTCACCGTCAACAGCAAGCGAAAGAAACTCGCCGAACGCCCGCTCGCGAAACCCGCCGTCTACACCGCCGGATACGAAGGCCTGCTCATCGACGGCTTCCTCAATGGCCTGCTCAAGGCAGGCCTGAAGCGCTTGATCGATGTGCGGCACAACCCCATCGCCCGCAGATACGGTTTTCACAAAAGCACGCTCACCCGTCTGTGTGGAAATCTCGGCATCGAGTACCGCCACGTTCCAGAACTCGGCATCCCCTCGGCAGACCGGCAAGATCTCGCAGACGGCGGGCTGGCCGCGCGGACCACCCTCTTCCGGTCATATGAGCAAACGACCCTCACCGAACAAACCGCCGCTGTTGCGGGCGTTGCCGCGCTCGTGAGCGAAGAGCCCAGCGTGCTCGTCTGCATGGAAGCCAAACCGTGCGAGTGCCACCGTTCACACCTGGCCAAGCCCGTCGCAGCGTTGACACAGTTGCCGATTGTACATCTCGAGTTCGCAGCCTGAAGCGAACGGAACGGTCCCCGCATGCCAAGCGATCAACGAAAGCTGACAAAGGTCCTCATCACCGTGATGACGTACCCCCATCCCAGCGAGACCTACACAGAACTCGTGTGTACCGCAGGCATCACGGATGCGCACCAGTGGGTACGACTCTACCCCATTGACTATCGCTACCGCCCGGTCGAGCAGCAGTTCAAGAAGTATCAGTGGATCGAGGTCGATCTCGAACCCCGGGGCAAAGGAAACGACAACCGTGCCGAAAGCCGTCGCCCCAATCTCGACTCGATTCGAATCATCGGAGACTGCCTTCCCTCGGCCAACAACTGGATTCAACGCCGCGCGATCATTGACCGATTGCCCGTGTTCACGCGCAACCAGTTAGAACGACAGTTCGATGAAGACAAAGCCGCCGGTCGCCCGCCCGTCTCCCTCGGCATCGTGCGGCCCACTAAGGTGCACGATGTCATCATCGAACCAACGCCCGGCGAGTGGAAGCCAGAGTGGAAGGCGATGCTCTCTCAGGGAAACCTCTTCGGCGAAGAGATGAAAGAAATCCGCAAACTCCCCTTTGCGTGGAGATACGTCTTCGAGTGTTCAGATAGTGACGGCAAACCACACAAGGCAATGACCGAAGACTGGGAGATCGGTGTGCTCTATTGGAAGGAACTCGCCCGGCTCGGTTCGCCCGATAAAGCCGCTGAATCGGTGCGACAGAAGTGCTTGGCGATGGTGGCCGACTCCCGCGATCCGCGTTTCTTCATGGGTACCGTCTTCCATACAACACATGGATCGTGCTCGGCGTCTTCTGGCCCGCCAAAGAAACCCAAGCCCGCCTCGGATTGTGGTAGTCTCAGCCTCCGAGCTCTTTCAGGGCTGTAGTCTCCGCACCAAATCACGAATCGCAAAACGCCGCCAACGCTCTCCCCCGCCGCTCCGGCGGCCCATCCAAGTCGCGAAGCGACCGCGGCACGTATGTGCCGCCTCACTCTCCGGCACCATCGCCCCCAAAGCGTGCCGACCGATCCAAGGTCTTACTCACCAGTAAGGGCGGCCTGCGAGCCTTCTCTCGGACACTCGAACTCCGTTCTGATGCCCTCGCGTCTCGTTAGCCGATGGTGATCTACATGCTGATCACACCCCAACGCATCCAGCTGAGTCGACGTCGCGGTTGGCGCATGCCATCCAACGCATCCAAGATCGATCGAACAACTCGATGGGGAAATCCCTTCAAGACTGGGACGTTCGCGGTCCACCCGACCACCGGCAAACGCACTTTTGTGGACACTCGCGAACTTGCGATTCAGTTGTTCGCCCTGTATCTCGAATCCCCGGCTGGTCAACAGATTGCCGTTGGTGCCACCCAAGAGCTGAAGGGGCGCCATCTCGCCTGTTGGTGCGGCGAAGGGCTCAGTTGCCACGGCGATATATTGCTCGCCGTCGCAAACCGCAACAACGCCGCCGCGCAATCGCAGTTCAAAACAACCTTGACTCGGCGCAGATAGATCTTGGAACGTGATACAAAGCCGAGATCATCCAGTGCTTGAATCGGCTGTGGGTGCCAAATATGGCAAACACAGCCTTCTGCGGATCAAGGATGCTTCTGTGTACCCGATCCCTCACCTCGGCTAGTGCTGCCTGCGCGTCATTGTTCTCGCGAAAGTTGTTCCGAAATCCTTGGTAGTAGCTCCAAGCCAGAACTTTTTGGTCAAATTTTTGTCCCGTGTTCTTTTCGATCAACCGGAGCTTGAACTGCCACGGAACCCGCTCCGACAGCGAACGCAGCTTGCTTTCGTCATGGAATAGATTGCCATGCTTGAACAGTGCCAACTGCCCCGGCGACCACGTCTTTTCTTCCGGCTCCCAGTAAAGTTCCTCCGGAATGATCTCCACGAGTCCGTTCGTTCGGCCCATCGACTCCATGCTTGCTGCCGACTCGAACACACCTCTGTGCATCCACTCCCAGCGGTGCCTCTCCGAGTTCACGGAGTCGATCACATCAATCGGCGCACCAACGTCAAGGTGCCAGCTCTCAAGACGCGTGTCTTTGGTGTCCCTGTGAGCACGCACCCGAATCACATCCCAACGATTGTACTGCTCCTTCTCCTCATTCAACCACCTGCAGCTTAGATTGTATTTCA
>CAYVFW010000352.1:0-2649 GCA_964450325.1 uncultured Phycisphaeraceae bacterium
GGCAGCGTGAAGAACCTCTGTCATCGATTCTCGATGAGGGTATGAAATATGCGGGCTAGGTAGGCGATCGAGGGCAGGCTGTACAGAACCGGTCCGCCATGAAACGGCCGCGCCCTGCGCGACTCAGTATGTAAACGAACTAGGAACACGCCCCCAGACACCGCCCCTATTTTAACTTTCCGCTTACGCCAAAGGTGTACAGCCGCATTACGAAAACGCCACCTTAAAAAAAACCCGGCACACGAGCCGGGTTGAGCGAAGCGGAAAGTTAATACTTACTTATAGACCATCCCAACGCAAACACCACCGCGATCAGCAGCCGCCGTTCACCCACTGCACGAAGAACGTATCCACATCGGACCCATCAACTCCACCATCAACGTTCGCATCGGCGCTGGGGTTGCCAGCTTGCCATTCCACAAAGAACGCAGTCACATCCTCGCCATCCACGCCCCCATCGTTATTGAAATCGGCGAAGCAAGGCGGCGCGTCGCAGGAATCAGGAACCCCATCAAAGTTAGCATCGAAGGCGTTGGAGATGCCCAAACGCAAGTTATCAATCCGGTGGCGATTGATCGCGTCGCCAGTGCGGCCCCCAAAGCCAACGCGGGCCTGGGCAAAGGGAACGTAGTTGGGCAGCACCACCTCCTCGAACACCACCATGATATCACCCGGCTGTGTCGCCAGATTCACATTAACGCGGCCGTCGGCGAACAGCTCCACGACGACGCGGTGCCACTGATTATCTGCTAACGTGAACGGCAGCGTAAGTTCACCTACAACCGGCTGACCGTTATAGATCAGGTACATCGAGTTGGAGCCTTCTTCCACCGTGTTCGCGTACGTATTAAACTTCACAGTAATGGCCCCCGGCCCCGGGCCATCCTCTCCAAACCACGAGAGCTCGCTATTAATCTGCGCATCAAGGATGTTGAATGAAAAGCCGTCGCCCTCGAAGTTGACCGTCTCATCAATCTTGAAATCAAAGATTGCTCTCAAACGGCCCAGCGGCTGGACAGCGATCGGCGTGGTCTGTACCACCGTCCCTTGGCCACCGCCTTCTGCAGGTGTAAGCTCCGCAAGATTGTCGACGATCGATGCTGCGCCATTGACCGTAAAGCCGCTGCTCCAATCGGTACCGCTGATGAACGATGTAAAGTCCAGCGTCTCTGTGCCATCGGCGATATTGTTCTGGTTGCAATCGTTCGCTGGGGCGGGTGGCGTGCAGGAATCTACCCGCAGATCGCCATCAAGGTCCTGCGCAGAAAGCGCACTCCCAATCCCGGCATTACAGCAGACGACTGGAGTTCCGCACACCCGACCGGCACCAAGGAACGTGCCAGCGCACGCCGCAGCATCGGCCACAACTGTGCAGGTGTCGCCCACGACGCACCCCCCACCCACGAAGGTCCACATCACCGCACTCGAAAAAAAGTTGCGATCCTCAGCTTCTCCCACTATGCGGACAATACCACGGCTATCGGTCCAGATCCCGTGGGCCGCCGAGCTGTAATAGTCACCGGGCAGCAACGCGTGGAGGTTGACGACTGTGGCGACATTAATATCAGGCCAGTATGCGGCTTGTTCAGACGAGCCCTCTTCCCTGACGGTTCCAACCGCCCGCCGACGTGATATATCGTTGATCTCTGACTCAGATGCGCAGGCGGGATGTAAGTCAACGAACGACGCGGCAGTCCCGCGCCACACCGCGGCGTGCGATACGAAACCATCATAGCGGTACACACTGCCAGCCTGCTCAAGACCAGAAACGCACGTCGCCTCTGATGCATCCCACCCCGCCGGATGCAAGGAAACATAACTTTCGGCCGTCCCGCGCCACAGCGCAGCCGTATCTGTCACGCCATCATACACGCTTCCCACTTGCGTTGTCCCATCCACTCCTTCGCACGTTCCGCTCTGCGCGAGTGCGGGCAGCAGATTCACCCACGATTCAGACGTTCCCTGCCACAGAACAGGGAAAGGTTGATAGTCTGGTTCTCGGCGCGCCGAACCCACCTGCGAGGTGCCGCTTGAATCATTAATCTCCGACTCCGTGGCTCCGGGCACATTAATAAGCGTGAAGGTGTTTGCGGAGAGCGACCATAAAAAACCGGTGTAAAAACCAGTATCCCCGGTCGAATAATAACCAGAACCCGCGGCGTGCGCTGCGGTAATGCTCGTCACTTCCGCGCTGCTCCCGGCGGAAGGCAACACGAGAAACGACTCCGTATCCGCCGTCCCCCGCCAGATAAGCGGCCTCTGATTCCCATCATCGCTCGAACCGCCCTGAACATTGCCGAAGACAGCGTTGGCACTGGTAAAGTACGAACCAGTCCCCTGCCGAAGAATCTCCACCGACCACTGCGCGTGGGCGGTAGTTCCCGCAAACGCGGCAAGGATCGCGGCGGCCGTGATACAACCAAAAGATGAAACCCCCGAAGTTGAGCTACGCATTGCTTTCCTCTCCCTTCAATATAATTTAACTCTCCGCACACTTTACACGCCACCAACCACCCACCCGCTTCTCCGCAACGAATATAACCAACACAGCCAACATAACCACAGCCTCTTACGCCCGCAACAGCAGAGGAGTATAGCAACAAACGAAGCAACTCGAGTGCTACTTGCGATATACATGCAACCCCGCCG
>CAYVFW010000353.1:0-2649 GCA_964450325.1 uncultured Phycisphaeraceae bacterium
GGTAAGTGGCGTAGAAGGAATTGGCGTAGAAAGATCTGGCGTGGAGGAATCAGGTGTGGTGGTTTTGGATTTGGGAGAGGGCGATTTGGGAGCGGACGAGCTAGATTTGGGATAGGCGGAGTCAACCGGCTTGACGGAGAGGCGGGTTGCGAGCGAGAGAGCGCGAAGAAGACCGGGGTTAGGGGTGTCGGTAATTTGAGTGAGTTTGTCGCTGGCTGCTTGAATGGTGTTGAGCAGGGACTGCGAGGAAACTTTGCGGAGGCGGTCAGAGAGAAGGACGAGGTTGCGGAGGCGGAGAGAGTCGAGGGCTTGAAGGCACGCGCCGATTTTTGGTTGGAGAAGCCAGGCGGCGGCTTGGTGGAAGGGGAGACGGGCGATTTTCGAGAAGAGTTTGAGGTCTTCATCGCTCTCGAAGTAGAGGTCAAGTTGGTCAAGTTCGGAAGTAGAGAGGGCCGAGAATGGTAGTTGTAGGGTGTTCATACTGATAGGATACTGACCGGGTGTCGGCGTGTCAATACCTAACGTCGATAATTGCGAACATTTTTTACTGTGATTTGTTTGGTTTCTCTTGTGGAAGACTTGTGGACAAAAAAGATAACCGCCGATCTGAGAAGATCGGCGGTTGTGAGGTATTTTAGATGTACTGGTTTAGATGAAGTAGCGGAGCGACTTAGGCGCGGCGACGACGGAAGGCCAGGAGGCCAGCGGCGGCAAGGCCCATGCCGGTGGAGGGGGCGGGAATGAGGCTCGCACCGGTGAACTCGATGCGGTAGGTGCCAGCTTCGGTGAAGCCGGAGACGTCGGCCCAGCCGAGGACGACATCGCCATCACGGGGCGGATTCTGGCCGGTGAAGAGGTTGGGATCGAAGATCGACTGGATGAGCAGCGTGGGGGCGGCATTATCGAAGGCAATGGTGCCGAAGATGCTGATGGCGATGAGGTACTCGCCAGCGGGGAGTGAAGCGACGAGCGAAGAGTTGATTGTGGAGAGGAAGTTGCCGCCGCTGATATCGTCATTCTTGACGATACCGGAACCGTCGAGGTTGAAGAGATAGAGGGTGGTGTCGCCGAGCGCGGTGCCGGCGTTGTCGGTGGAGGCGGAGAAGTTGGCGGGGTCGCTGATGAAGATGCGATACATATCGACATCTTCGTCGCCGTCGGGGAGCAGGGCGCCGGTGATGGCGCTGAGGGTGCCGTTTCCGGCGGCGATTTGGGCTCCGCTGGGCAGAAGGCCAGCGTCGCCGACTTCGGACCAGTCAACAGCGAGTGCGGAACCACTGATCGCCGCGATAGCGGCCAACATTGTTACAATCTTCATGTTCTCTCCTCTAATGCTACTTCCCAAACACCATGCACACACTGCAGGGTTTAGGAACTTGTGTCTTGAACCCTATTCTACACGAATGAGGGGATGCTTTGTTACTAGAACGGTGCTCAGCGGCCAAAATTGCCGTATTAATGTTCTAGTTGCGCGGATATAAGGACGCGCGAGGGCGATAACCCGTCGCCAAATCGCCCAGCTTCACATTCGCGGGGTGGGTTTACATTCCCAAGGTAAGGCCGACTGGCTGGGGGCGGACGCCGTGGGTGGGCTGAACGGCGAGGCCGAGGGGGACGCGCTTACCCCCGGGTGGCGGTATGCCTTCTTGGTCTATGTGACGCTGGATCATCATGACGCCCTCGATCAACTGTTCGGGGCGTGGGGGGCAGCCGGGGACGTAGACATCTACAGGGATGAACTGGTCACAGCCTTGGACGACGGCGTAGGTGTCGAAGACGCCGCCGGTGCTGGCGCAGGCACCCATGGAGATGACCCACTTGGGTTCGCACATTTGTTCGTAGGTGCGCTGGAGGACGGGGAGCATCTTGATGCTGATTCGACCTGCGACGATGAGGAGGTCGGCTTGGCGCGGGCTGAAGCGCATGACTTCAGCGCCGAAGCGGGCGAGGTCAAAGCGGCTGCAGGCGGTGGCCATGAGTTCGATGCCGCAGCAGGCGGTGGCGAAGGGCATGGGCCAGAGACTGCTGCGACGAGCCCAATTGATGACGTGGCGGAGCTGGGTGGTGAGGAGAGTGTCAACCGGGAGTGCTGCTTCAAGACCCATAAGTAAAGCCTCTGGAAAACGAACCGAACTCGATTCTGGCGAGCAAGCTAGAGAGTGGTGGAGCCGTCTTGGCGGCGGCTTCACTGTGAGTTCGTCGATATTTGCTCAGCAGATGGTAGGGGATGCGAACAAAGTTGGTGAGGAGCGATGCGGCGGGGCGAATCGGGTTTGATCGGGTTTGATCGGGTTTGATCGGGTTTGATCACCGGGTTCCTCGGTCGTTTGAATCGGGGTCGGCCCATCGCTGTGCGCGGCTGCTGGGTTTAGGGGAGTTGAAGAGATTGTCGACTGCGCGATCTGCGGCGGTGTCGCTGCGGTAGCCTCGCTTGACATCGGCGTAGTTGCTGCCGATGCCGTTGGCGCTGACGATTCGTTCGTAGCAGGCGGGGAGGCAGAGGGTGGACGCGGTGAGTGCGAGAAGAGCGAGTTGGGTGAGGAGGCGGTGGCGTTTGGCGGACATGAGATGAGCTTTAGGGGAGAGCAAAGCCGACGATGTAAGCATGGAATGGTAGCAGCGAGAAGCTGCGGGGAGGCTGAGGGGGAG
>CAYVFW010000354.1:0-2621 GCA_964450325.1 uncultured Phycisphaeraceae bacterium
GCCCAAGAGCCGCGCTCGACCAACCGCTCGAATAACTCGGCTTCACGTGCAGCCGCCCGCACCAGCGGGCACCAAGACAGCCGCCCGATGCGCTTATTCGGACGTTAGCGGCCGATGTAACCGTTACATCGCTGCTTCGTCAGCAAACTTTCTGTCTGCGCTACGCTTTCATCTTTGTAGTTGACGCGCCGCTCACTATACTCATTGATGCATACGGAATTCCGCTTCCGTGCTGCCCTTGCGGCTCCGCCCGTGTGGGGCCAAACTCACCCTGGGTTTGCCCTGTGAGCTAAAGTCGCCGCGGCCTATTTGTTCCGCTCCGTTGGAGCAGTTGTTAAGAGAAAGAGAGAAAAGGCATGAAGATTGTAACCGCTTTATCGTTGCTTGCGCTCGCTGGTTTTGCGAACGCTGGCTTGGTCGACACCCGCGTTGACACCACCCCCGCTGGCGCGACTGTAAACGGCGTGCTGGGAGCCGCCGAGTACGGTGCCAACAGCTATTTATACCGTGGCGCGGGCTCTGGCTTCGGCGGCGTGCTCGGCTCGGGCATACTTTACTTCGATAGCGATGCCACCAACCTGTACATCGGTTTCGCCCAGGGCGGACTGCTCAATAACAACGTCATCATCGAACTCGATACCCGAGCTGGCGGTTTCTTTGATGCTGGCATGAGCGACAACGGCGATGGCGGACGCCGGGGTGCTTCTAACCTCGCGCTCAACGCCGACGATGCCATGCCCTTCGCCGCAGACTTCGCGATCGTCATCGGCAACTTCGGTATTGTTTCGTTCGAGCTCACCGGTGGCGGCACTGATAACAGCCTGAACTTCGTCAGCTTCGATGGCACGTTCAATAACGACTCCTCCGCTTTCCGAGAGTTCGCAATTCCCCTTGCGTCCATCGGCAGCGGCGCTAACTCCAACATCGACTTCTTCGCTGCTTACATCTCCGACAGCGGTTACGCCAGCAACGAATCAATCCCGGCCAGCCCCGCCCTCCAAGCCAACGGCAACCCCGGCTTCGGTGACGGTCAGTTCGGCGGCACCAACGGCACCCCCGGCTACGCGAACTTCGATCGCTTCACCACTATTCCCAACCCCGGCTCACTCGCCCTTCTAAGCCTGGCCGGTTTAGTCGGTATACGCCGCCGCCGTAATGCCTAATCGCAACACCTACTCGTACTACCTACTCGCTACGCTAGGCCGCAACATAATAATCCCACACAACCACTAGCAGCAGCACGCCGCACACACACACTTCCTCCCCCAGCTCGCATTGCGAGCCGGGGGTTTTTTAATTATATTATGCTCCCCTGCCGTAACGCTCTTGGCCCCGGCGATGGCCGTGTCCACCCCTCCACCGCTTCCCCGCTCCGCACTTGCCATACTACACCGCTTGCCGCCTCGCTATAAACTCCGCTAAGAATGAACCGAAATCGCCAGACTCCCGACACCGCGATAATGCTTGTCACTCTGGCCGCCGCCTTCCGACGCAAACGCGCGAGACTCGCCGAACGTTGGCAATCTTTCCGAGCTTCGCATGAACCGGCCGCCGCACACTTCTCGTTCACTTGCTAAACCTTTAACAAGAAGATTGTTGGTCTCTAGGCCGTGTTCGCTGTTTCTCCGCGCCCTTTCACCTCATGCGCCAATCACGAAATGAGGTATTGCCCTAGCCCAAAGGCCCCACCTAGCCACCCTTCACTCGCTACTATTAGGAGTCCGTATGCACCCCGTCGGTTCCCTTCCTCCAGTCTCACTCCTGTAACCGTTACATCGGTAACGGCTTACCCGCATTGATTACGACACCCGCTCTGAGCAATCACCTATGGCCGACATCAAAAACATGAAGGGCATCTCCGAAGCTGACCGTAAGTTAATCGCGGAGGCCGAGGAGTGGCTGGGTGCCGAGCCCACCAAAATGGGCCCCGTCAAAAACCTCTTCTGGGGCAATATCAAGGAAGAATATTACTTCCCCTACCCCAACCTTATCGAGCCCCGCGAGCAAGCCGAGTGCGACCAGCTCCTGGCACGTCTTGAAGATTACCTACGCAACGAGCACCCCAGCGTCGCGATCGATCAGGAACAGGAAATTCCTCGTTGGGTCGTTGATAAGCTCTTTTCCATGGGCGTGCTCGGCATGACCATCCACAAAGAGTTCGGCGGCCTGGGCATGGGAATTACATCCTACAACCGAGTGCTCGAAAAGATCGGCATGTACTGCGGCTCCACCGCCGTTATGGTCTCAGCCCACCAATCCATCGGCTGTAAGGCCGTCATGCTCTTCGGAAACGAAGAGCAGAAAAAACAGTGGCTCCCCCACCTCGCCAAAGATTGGCTCAGCGCGTTCTGCCTCTCCGAACCCAATGTCGGTTGCGATGCGGGCGGCGCGGAGACCTCCTTCGAGAAAGACGGCGATTACTACATTGTAACCGGTGAGAAAAAGTGGGCCACCAGCGGCGCACTCTCCCGCCTCTTCACCGTCATGACCCGCGAGAAACGCCCCGATGGCAAAGGCAAAATCTCCGCCCTGATCCTTCACCCAGAGATGCCCGGTGTGGAAATCTTCCAGAAAAACCGCAGCAAGTGCGGCATCCGCGGCACGTGGCAGGCCCGCATCCG
>CAYVFW010000355.1:0-2602 GCA_964450325.1 uncultured Phycisphaeraceae bacterium
ATACCAGTTTTCCAAGTTTGCCCGGCGCAACCGTGGTCTGGTAGCGATGGCTGGAACTGTGGTGGCAGCTGTGGTGGCCGGTCTGGTGATCAGTTCGGTGCTGTACCTGCGCGAGCAAAAGGCCAGTGCGGCGGCCAGGCGCGAGGCGAGTCTGAGCACGGCGGTGCGCGAGTATCTGATGAAGGACATTCTGCAGGCGGCCTCACCGTCGCGGATGGGCTACGAGGTGAAGATGCTCGATGCGCTGGATCGGGCGACTGATGGGTTAGAAGCGCGGTTCAAGGGCCATCCAGATGTGGAGGCAGAGGTTCGGATGTTCTTGTCGACGACGTTCGACAGCCTGGGCAAGTTCAAGGAAAGCTACCACCAGGCGGGCACTTCTCTGACACTCTTTGAAAAGACATTGGGCAGAGATGCACCGGAAATGATCGAGACTCTGAATGCGATGACGCAGGCAGCCAGGGGGATGCAGAACCACGAGCTCGCGCTGGGCCATGCGCAGGATTCGGTCGGGCGGGCGAGTCGGGCTCTGGCGGCTGACGCCCCCCTGCTCGCCAGAGCGTACAACCAACTGGGTGGCTGCTTGGTGGCCTTGGGGCGGCAGGCGGAAGCGATCGCGGAACTGAACAAGGCCATCGGGATTTTTAAGGCCGGGGGAGCGGAGTTGGAAAGCGAGTTGCTGACGGCGATGTCGTGGCTGCAGGTGGCGCTGCGAGACACCGGTGACCACGCGGGATCGCTGCAACTGTGCCGCCAGGTTCTACTGAAACTTGAGAAACTACAGGGAAGCGAGCACCCCGATGCCCTTGCCGCGCGCAACAACTTGGTTGCAGCACTACGGACGCAAGGACTCTTTGCGGAGGCCGCCGACAGCGCTGAGCAGTTGCCCGCCGCGGCGATGAAGGCGTTTCCGCCCGGGCACCCCGGACGCGGGTACAGCCATTTGACGGCGATGACCGCAATGCGGGAGGCCGGGCGGATGGAGTTGGCCGAGCGGTACGGGCTAGATGCGTACCGGTTGCTGGTCGAGTCGTTCGATGATCTCAACTGGGTCACAGAACGATCAGTTCAGTTGTTGCGAGCTCTGTACGCGGGATGGCCCGGGCACGCCACTGAACTGGAACGGTGGCAGTTCGCGGCGGTGAGGGTGCGCTTTATGGTTGCCAACGCGGATGAGCGACCGACCACCGTGAAGCTGCTGACCGAGCTCGCGGCAGAACGCGTCAAGGCTGGAGAAACCGGTGAAGGCACCACGGCGGTGGGGCTTGTGCCCATCGTGTGGGCGCGTGCGGAGGAGCTCGCCCCGCCCGGCCACGAGCGACGGGCCTTGTTCTTCGCCAACCTCGCGCTGGTCGCTGCGGAGTTTGGGAATGCGGAAGTGCAGAACGCTGCGCTCGTGAAGGCAACGGAAGCGCTGGCGTACGCCAAGGACCGCACAACCGCCGAGGCGATCATGGCCGCAGTGGCTGGTGGTGGGGACGTAGCCGAGAAGTGAGCTAGAGTTAAACTCGGTTTCGGCGGCGGTCGTGCCGGTACTGGCAATTACCCGCTCAAAAACTAACCGCAGCACGTAGAAAGCTCTGGCCAAACAACAGGCTGGGAATCGAGCTGATCGGATGAGCTGACTTCTTCTGACCTTTTGGGGTGCCTTCACGAGCGAGGCGCGGTCACCGCACCGCATAATTTTTCCGCCTCGTTAATCCCTGATTGCTCGCGTTTACGTGCCGGAAGACGAACGTAAGTGGTAGGGAGTATGTTAAATATAACAAACTCATCGGCGACCCTTCAACTAGTTACGATCGGTGCCTTCGCTGCGGCTGCCCTTGGCGGAGTGACGCCCGTCTCTGAAGCGCGATTGATCTTTGCCTCGGCGTCGGCTTGTTCCGGGAGCAGCGGTTCGACGATATCTATGTCCAACGGAGACGTTGCTGAACTTAATATTAATCGCGATGTTCTGGCATACGGTGATTACGAGGACAAGTTTGGCTCGGCTGGCTCTACCAGTTGCAGCGCGCGTGCTGCTCAGCAATCATTGATCTCCGCTGATGAAATCCAAGCTGCGGGCAGTTGCGGTTCGTCGATATTAAGCTCGATGGTGAGATCAATGAGTCGGACGTAGAGGTCTTTTTCATCGCTTGGTCAGCGGGCAGGTGCTAGGGCGGGACGCGATGGTGGATGGGATTCAAGAGCCCAACCGCTGCGGGCTTCTGACAGAGTCATTTCAGTGGGATAGATGATTAAACTGTTACAAAAATATAAAGAACAACGCGCCCATCGCGGCCGACCGGACCGACGTCAAATAATTCATTGTCCTCGGTAAGGGTTTCGTCATGAAAGCGTTTTTAGGGTCCTTTGCTGTGATATTTCTCGACATTGTGAGGGTGCCGAGCACAATATAGTTACCCAGCGAAATCGTGTCCGCACATCCAGAGGCATCAGGCGCTCACTCATCGGAGAAGCAGTCGTCGATATAGGCAAACTTAGAATCTCATCAAAGACCGGAGGAACTTATATTATGTTAAAGCTCACTAAAAAATTTCGCGGTATCAACCTGTGGGCCGTGATTGCTCTGGGCTTACCTCCGGCGACATTCGGCACTGCC
>CAYVFW010000356.1:0-2602 GCA_964450325.1 uncultured Phycisphaeraceae bacterium
AAAGTATCCCTTGATCTCTGCATCATTTGCGCCGAAGTATTCGACGTAGAGCACGGCCTTGAGGGGGCCGGCGGTGGGGGCGGGCATCAGTTCAACATACTTACGATACTCGGCGTTGGCGCGGGCGAGATCAATTACGGTATCGTCCAAGAGCTCAATCGCGGTGGGATTGGTTTTGAGAAGTTCGGGCACCACGGCGATGGCGGCATCGAGGGTTGTAAAGCCGAGAACGGCCAGACCCTTGGCTTTGGGCTTAGGATGCAACTTAATATGGGCGGACAACGTAACTGCGAGCGTTCCCTCGCTGCCGCAGAGCAGGTGAGCGATGTTTACGTGAGCGAGGTGAGCATCGGTGAGGGGCTCGCCTTGGCGCCAGCCCGCGCGGTCCATGTCTGCCAGGACCATATCCAGGCCGTATCCGGCGTTGCGGCGGAGTGTTTTGGGGTAGCGATCTTTAATTAATGACGCGTGGGCGGCGACGACGTCGCAGACGCGGCGGGTAAGTTCGAGGGCGAAGGAGTCGCGCGTTGAGGCTCCTTTTTCGAAGCGAACGCGGCGTGCGCCGCCGGTTGTAAGCACGAGGGCGTCGACGCCGATTATGTTTTCGCTCGTTCGCCCGTACCGGACGGAGCGCGCGCCGGCGGCGTTGTTACCGACGCAGCCCCCGAACGCGGCGTGGCGGCTGGTCGCGGGATCGGCGGCGAAGAAGAGACCGGTTGAAGAAATTTCATCGTTCAGGTCGTCTATGGTTCGGCCGGGCTCCACGCGGGCGTGGGCGTTGACAGTGTCAAGCTCAAGCAAGGCGCGACAACCGGGTGTGAAGTCGATGACGACGGCGTGGTTGGTGCATTGACCGGCGAGGCTCGTGCCCCCGCCGCGTGGGAGGATGGCGACGTTATTTTGGGAGCACCATTCCACGGCGGCGACCGCGTCGTTGACGCTGGTTGGAATTACAACTCCGATAGGCTCAACCTGGTAGAGCGAGGCATCGGTGGCGTAGAGCATTCTGTCGTGCAGGCCGAAACGCACCTCGCCCTCGATCGCGTTGGCCAAGCCTCGTGCGAGGGTTTGGCGGGAGTCGGGTTGGGAAGTGGCAGTTGGCATAGGAGGTGCGGGAACAGTTATTTTAGGGGGGCAAGCGCCGGGAGGAGGCCCAGATTATTGTTTGGTTACGTTGAGAGGCGGGCGCGGGGGGTGTGTTGAGGGCGCGACGCAGTGGGATTTTTGGGCCTGATAAGTTCGCAGATGGGAGTATCGGGCGTTTTGGCGCGCAGGGTGGGCGCGGCAGAGGCTTTGCGACCCGGGGGAAATCATGTTACCGGGGGAAGCATTGGCGTGAAATTAATTGGTTGGCTAGAGACGGTTTTGGAGGATGTCGGTGCGTTCGCCGCGGCGGAGGATGGAGCGGATGGCCTGGGTATCGCCGGGGGTGACATCGCCGCTTACGTTTACATCGCGCGGGGTGGCTTCAAACGCGTAGAGGTCGTCAATAGTTATATTAGTATCGCCGGTGGTGTCAAAGGCTGTGAGAGTGGCGATGGGCAGGAATGGGGAGAGCTCTTCAGACGCTGGGAAGAGATAGGAGAAGGCTGGCCCGATGCGGGCGGCCCAGGCGGGTTCGTTGTGCTGGTGATTGAACCCGACCATGTGAAAGAGATCGCCGCCGATGCCGTAGGGTCCGCCGGTGTGGGCGGGCCTGATGAGTGAGTCGCGCAGGCCGTACGTCGACCAATAGTTATCATCGGAAGTGCCAGAGTCGCCGCTATCGAGCCAGATTCGCACAGTGCGTTTGGTTTCGTTGGCGGCGCGAGCGTCTATCTGGGTGGCCTGCCAGGCTCCGGACAAAACTCCTAAGCGGGTGTAGACGGTGGTGTAGTCCCAGCCCATATATAAGGAGACGACGCCTCCCAGGCTGCTGCCGATGGCTCCGGTTGTGGCGGGGCCGGGGGGCGTGCGGTATTGGGCGTCGATGATGGGTTTGAGCTCATCGCGCAGGAAGCGAACGTAACGATCAGCGCGGCCGCCATCCTGCGGAGGAATGTAATCAGTGAAACGGTTGGAAGTGTTGTCGGCTCCGACGATGATGCACTCGCGCATCGTGCCTGTGCGGACTTGTGCGGCGGCGGCGACATCGGCGAACCACGAGCCGAAAGGCCCGGATTCAAAGACGTTTTGCCCGTCGTGCATGTAGATGACGGGGTATCGGCGCTCGGGGTGGGAGGCGTAGCCGCGAGGAAGGAGGACGCGGTATCGGCGGGATTCGGAGAGGTTCGTGGAGGCGATGGCGGGGGGCGATGAGGGGTTGTAGTCGCGTTGCTGTGCGGCGACGGACGCGGCGGGGGAGTACGTGTAAATCTGGCTGTCTTGAATTATGATGGCATCAGGGGAGGTTAAGTAGGTGCCGCTGCTGGGTTCGCGGCCTGAGCCGGAGGCGGGCAGGATGTAGAATTCGATGGGCTTGGGTGCGGAGCCGAGTTGGGGGGCGATCCAGGTGCGCTCGCTGGCGAGGCGGCCTTCGCCGAAGGGGAGCATCTGGGTTTGGGTGTACGTTCCACCGTCTTGACGCCAGAAGAGCTGGGGGGCGGCCCAGGTGGAACGAAAT
>CAYVFW010000357.1:0-2569 GCA_964450325.1 uncultured Phycisphaeraceae bacterium
GTCTTTCGCGCAAGCGTCGGGCGGGAGGGTGGCGGGTTGGTGCTTGGCGAGCCCGTGCTTCTGCACAGTCACAAGTTTCACGATCAGTACGATGTGGGTCCGCGGGACCGGGCCGCGGCCTCTATTACGTTAGAGCCTGAGGGGAGGTCGCTCCGGGTGATCATCGGGCTGAACGGGGGACTGAACGGGGGCGGATGACCGCGGCGAGCTACGCGCAGCGCCTTTGGGTTCACCACTGCACCTTAAGTTATTTGCGGCACCATAAGTTAACAGCCCGCGGACCAGAGCAGGAAGAAGACGTCGACATCCTGTCCGTCGATGACGCCATCAATATTGAGATCAGAGGCGATTTCAGACCCCTGCCAGGCGATGAAGAAGAACTCAACATCCTGGCCGTCTACGCCGCCATCGATATTGGCATCCGCGAGGCAGTTTGAGAGATTAACAGACTGAAAATCCATCTCTGTTGGGGTGCTTTTGCCGTGAAGCACCCACTGATCGTAAGCAACCTGGCCGGTGTTATTTGTCACGTTGGCGTCGCGGAGAAACTCGATGTACTCTTTGGTGGTGGTCTGATGAAAGACGCGGACTTCGGCGCGGGCGGCGGCGGCGGGGATGTCGTAGAGCGTGTCGTCCCAGTATTGCCCATCGGCGTATGTGTAAGCAATTGGCTGGGCCTGCACGGCCTCAAACGCGGCGTTCGTGAAGCCGATGGGGGGGATGCGGTTATCCTTAAAGTACGTGTTGTTCACCGCGAAATGAAAGCCGGGACCTTCGGGCCGATTGGCGGCCGCCGCGCCGGCGGCGTCGAGACCCTGCTCGGCCTCGTACACCTTGGTGTCTTCCAAGGTAAGCTGGGCGATCTGGGCGTCATAGGCACCACGCTCAGAAATCAGCGTGTCGCTGGCGTTGAAATACTTAACATTGACCCACATGCGGCGGCCCTCGACGTAACCTGTGGGCAGCTTGTGGCCGCTGTAGTTAATTATTCGCGCGTTGAGATAAGGGCCCAGCTGGGTCGCTTCCAGATCGCCCGCGCTGCGCAGCATCTGCTGGGCCCGCGCGATAGAGTCGTTGACGGAAGCTTCGGTTAAGTAGGTCGTCTCATCGTCGTACAGGCTGCGCACGCTGCGCAGAACCCAGGTGTTGGCACCGTTGAAGAAGTGCCGAGGGAGATCGGTGCGGACGATGGGATCAAATGCGGGGTGACAGCCTTGGCCGGTTGTGCTGGGCATGTGGCAATCCTGGCATGAACTTACGGCGGTGCGGTTACCGCCGAATCGCCCGCCCATTTCCACTGGCCCTTGAGCGAAGAGTGAGTTGTTCCATTCGCTGAAAGTTCGCTCCACCGGGTACTGATCGTACTTATTATTGCTCGGATTGGCGGTATTGAAACTTCCGAGGGCGTAAGAACCATCGGGCTGCCGCTCGTACGCTGGATTGCTTACATCGTGGCAGCTGGCGCACAACTGGGAAGAGCGGTGATAGGGAGACTGGAGCCACGGGTGAGGGTTCAGATAACTAATGTCGAAAGGCCCGCGGCGGCGGTCTTGAGGATCCATCACGAAGGACCCGCTATGGGGCGACGTAACCGGGGGCGTGATAGTCGCGAGGATCGCTTCGTCAACGTCGGGGCTTTGGCCGGGGTGGAAAACGGGGTCCACCATACGGTGACAGAAGTGGCAGCTTACCCCTTCCATATCAACTTCGGTGAGGCTTGCGCCGGTGGGGTCTTGGGCGCGGCCGTGCAGCCAGCCGCCGGGCACGTGGCATCGCAGGCATAGTTCGCCCGCAAACGCGGAGTCTTGATTGGCGATTGCGAGGCAGGCATGAAAGATGGGATCGCGTGCGGACTGCCCCATCATGCTGGCGGCCCAGGAAGTTAATGGCTCGTGCGCCTCGTTGTAACCGCCGTGACATGCAGCGCACCCATTGACGCTCTGGATGCGCTGCGCCAGCTTATTAATTTGTGTGCCGGGAATGAAGAAATCGACCCGGGTGGTGGGGACGGTTGCTACTGCCACTGTGAGGGCCGCGCCCGCTGCGGCGACGGCGAGCAACCAAGAGACTTCAGCGACACGGGCAATGCGTTTAGTCGGCGGGGACGTTGATCCGGGTTGGGTCAAGGTTGCGTCAAAGGCTGGCGTGTCGGGGGCTTGATTATGCATTGATGGGCCTAAGCCTTCTGATACTTCAACCTGCTTGCCGAGCACGAGATTCGGGACAATTGTTTTAACCAAGGAGATCAGGGCATCTACAAACTGATCGGTCTTTTTCGAAAGCCGTTCAGGCTCGTTCGAGTGTGAGTCTGGACGGTCCTATCGGATGAACTGCAATTGGGGTAAATCGCCCCCGAGAGGAGCGTACGAAGTGAGATACGCCGCGGCCATGCGGTTGGGTTGCACAGATAAAAATCTCTTGTTATAGGCGGCCGGGGTGGCTCGGCCTCAGGAGTTCTCCCTGGCACGAAACTCAACGGCATTTGGTCTTGTGCGCTTGGTTGAAGGCCTGCGGGGCTTGTTCTAGGGCGTTGAGGCGGTATTTTACCGTTCGGTATGAGGAGATTTCG
>CAYVFW010000358.1:0-2569 GCA_964450325.1 uncultured Phycisphaeraceae bacterium
CCTCGGCGAGCGACTGGCTGGCCGTCGAGATCTGCGTGGCCCCGGCGTCGATCTGGGTGGTGCCCGCCTTGACCTCCAGGATCACATCCTCGATCTTCTTGACGAAGAGGTTGAACCACCCGCCCAACTCGCCAAACTCGTCCCGGCGGGCCTCGTCCACGCGCTGGGTGAGGTCGCCCTCGCCCTGAGCGATGTCCTTCAGACGGTTGACCAACAGCATGATCGAGGACCGGAGCGACTTGATCAGGGCCACCGCCACACCCAGGGCCAGCAGCAGGGCGATGCCACTCGCCGCGCCGGACTTGAGGGTCGCGGCGGACGCGGTGCGCTCCGAATCGGCGATCGTTTTCGTCGCCGTACCCTGAAGGGACTTCATGAGCTCGACCACGGTGCTGGCCATCTGCGGTCCGAGTTTGTCGAGTTTGCCCTTGACCAGTTCGTTGCGCTTCTCGACCATGGCGACCGTGCTGTCCAGGGCCTTGCTGTAGAACGCAAAGCCCTCCTCCGCCTCCGCGAGCCAGGCCTTGCGCTTGGGGTTTGACACGCGCTGATTGAGTTCAGCAAGTCCAGTGCTGGCGGCCTTCAGGAACTCCGTCGCGTCTGTCACGTTCTTGGGGTCGCTGGTTCGCAGGTACTTCATGGCATCGACCCGGGCCTGCTGCAGGTTGTTGAGTACTTCCGCGGCACTTAGGGCCGCCTGATCATCGCCGTCGGCTTGGGCCGTGCGCATGATCTCCTCGAGCAGGTCGGTGACTCGCGCCGCCGAGGGACCCATCTGGCTGTTGACCGTCCCGTTGCGGTTGTCGACGACCTCGACGACCTCCGCGAACGTCTTTTCGTAGGTCTCCAGGTCGCCGCCCACCCGGGCCAGCAGGGCCTTGCGATCGGGATTCTGGATGTTCTCCTCAAGTTGCTTGAAATAGGCACGAGTCAAAGCAAAGTAGTCTGAATACTGCTGAAGGTCCTCGTCGCTGTTGCTGATCAGGAAGTCCTTGACGTTCATCCGAACCATGAGCACGTCGCGCTCAAAATCCGATGCCAGCTCTTGGTCCGTCGAGATGGAAACGAACTGGGCCTGCTGCTCTACTAAGCTGTGCTGCGACGACAGCGCCATCGCGCTAACTGCCACGAGGAGCGTCGCCAGCCCGCCAAAGCCCAGCGCCAGTTTGCTCCCGAACGTGAACCCGCGAGCGGTTCCGCCCTGGGCGGTCTGGACACGGGCCATCAGGAAGGCGATCAGGAGCGTCCCGAGTGCGATCGCGCCGGCCCCACACCAGAATGCAAGGATAATCGTGCTTGATGGAACTTGCAGCGTGGGCGGTGCTTCGACGGCAGCGGCCTTGCCGACCAGCGAGCCGAAGTCAGCTCGCTTGGCGACCGTCAGGGCGGGCGCGGCGAACTTTCCCGTCGCCGCGACCGTCGAAGATTCGGCCGCGGAGGGTTTAATAAGCGTGGCCGCAGGCCCAGCGGCCTTGGCCGCTTGCGTAAATTGATGGGTGGCGGAAGCGGCGGTGGTCGAGGTCACATCAGACGGGGCGGCGAGGTTATCGTCGGGGGGACCCGCGAATGTGGAGGCCGCTAGCAAGGCCACAATGGCCATTCCGAGAAAAAATGGTTTCTTCAAGTTCAAGATCTTAACTCCGTTCGGTTCTGTCGACTGGACGACAGGAGCAAATCGCTCCTGCAGCCGTTGATGCAGTCGGTTAACATCGGCGACTCCGGGGACGCACTTTGTTCATCATGCGCCGATTCTTTTGCTCGCCGCAGGAATCTCCCGGCGGTGAACCACTCAAAGCGGTTAACGCTGCGCGTCACCGTCCTCGATCAGAACCCCCCACCCCTTGGCTCCCCCACCTGAATGCCGCTGCTGAAGATCGAGATGTCGCCACGCCGCGTAAGAAGGTCAACCTCCCACGTGCTGGGCCCGGAGATCCGCATGGCGTTTATGGCTATCGGCCCGCCCACCGATCTCGCTAGGTCAACAAATTTCCCGGCGCTCGGACCGTGAAACAATCTATTCAGCGGGACGGTCGGAGTGTGACGGAGCGGAGAACGCTAAGCAGCGAATCCGCTGCCGAGCCTCTCGGTTCGGCAGTGGGTATTTATGATCAAAATGAAGCAAGCGACTCATCGTCGGAGGTCATCGGGATGGCCTTTTCTGCGGCATCCTTAACGGCCTTGCCCGAGGCCGCTGCGGCCATTGAATCCCGTTTGCTCGTCGTGCCGTTACTTATGCCGTGAGAGGTCCCCTTGGACTTCGCGGAAGTCTTCCGGGCTGGGCTCGACCTGATTGCCGCTTGCGTGCTCCGGCTCGACCTCGTAGCATCCTCGCCCGTCTTGAACTGCTGGACAAGTTCCTGCAGCGATGTGACCTGTGAGGCAGTCTCCTCAGCGCCCGATGCGAGTTCCTCGGAGTTGCCAGCGTTCTGCTGGGTTACCCTGTCCAGTTCACTTACACCGGTGTTCACCTGACCGATACCCTTGGCCTGCTCGCTGCATGCCGAGGCGATCTCAGCAAGCAGCGTGTTGACCTTATTGGTCGTACCGACGATCTCGTCAAGAGCTTGGC
>CAYVFW010000359.1:0-2564 GCA_964450325.1 uncultured Phycisphaeraceae bacterium
GGCACCACCCCAATCTATCAGTGGCAGCGAGAAAGCGAGCCCGGCAACAATATCTTCGTCAACCTCCTGAACGGCTCAACATCCTCTTGGGATGGCGGCAATGGTGGTGCACTTGTCTTTGGCGCAACCACTACCACGCTCATCATTACCACCGACACCGCCAACGGCCGCACGCTGTCACAGGCCCATGCCATTCGATACCGCTGCGTCGTCTCCGGCGCCTGCGGTCCCGTTGCCAGCAACCTGGCCCAACTCACCGTTCGCGATTTCATCGCGCCGCTGAATAGATCGTCCGATTCAACACTCTGCCTCGGCACTCCGGCATCCCTCAGCGTCTCAATCCCTAACCTTACCGCCGTTGGGCCCGTTACCTACTCTTGGACGCGCAACGGGCTGCCGATTGCCGCCACCGCGGCCACTATTAATATTGCCTCAACTTCCGGCGCCGACTCGGGCCTCTATATTGCCACGGTCACCGGTTCCTGCAACTCGGTGTCATCAACGGCGATCCAACTCACCGTCCTGCAGCCGCCTTCTGTCAGTCAGCAGCCCTCGAACCAGTCGGTTTGCCTCGGGTCGCCAGCGAGTTTTGTCGTGACAGCGAGCGGCAGTTCGCCACTTACGTTCCAGTGGAGCAAGGCCGATATTGATATCCCTGGAGCCACGGACAGTACCTACACGATCAGCGCGGTGAATTCGGCGGATGTGGGAGTATATAAGTGCGTCGTGACAAGCGGCGATTGCAGCGTAGCCAGCAACGCCGCGAGTTTGGCGTTAATTCCCGGCCCCACGATTACTACTAACCCCACAAGCCGAACGGCGTGCAGCGCCACGTCTACCACATTTACGGTTGCCGCTTCGGGATCTGGTGCTTTGACCTACCAGTGGCGCAGAAACGGCGGAAATATCCCGGGCGCAATCTTCAGCATCTACTCGTTCAGCGCCTTAACCAACCTTGCCGGAACGTACGACTGTGTTGTCAGCACCTTCTGCGGTTCAACCACCAGCGAACCCGCGACGCTCACGGTAAATGTTTCCGCCGCGGTAACAGGGCAACCGGCAAGTCAAACAGGTTGCGTCGGCTTGCCCGTGACCTTCTCCGTAAACTGGGCGGGGAACCCTGCCCCGACGTTCCAGTGGAGCAAAGGGAACATCCCTATTTCGGGTGCCACGAGCAGTACGTACACCATCAATTCGGTGACAGCGAACGATGCGGGGTTGTACCAATGCGCCGTTTCCAATATCTGCCGAACAGTACTAAGCAATAATGCCACGCTGACAGTTGGCACCTTGCCGGTGATCAGCAGTAACCCGTCAAGCCAAACCCTGTGTAGCGGCGCGCCGGCGAGTTTCTCGGTGAGCGCCTCGGGTTCGCCAGCACCTACGTATCAATGGCGACGGAACGGCGTGAACGTTTCCGGTGCCACGGGCAGCACCTACGCGATTGCTACGACAGTTTCGGGAAATGCTGGCTCGTATGACTGTGTAGTAAGCAACTCCTGCGGCTCAGCCACGAGTAGCACCGCGCTCTTGACGGTGAATGTCGCCGCCAGGGTGACAGGGCAGCCAGCCACACAAACTGTGTGCGCCAGCCGGCCGGTGAGTTTCTCGGTTATCATTACCGGCAGCCCAACGCCGACGATCCAATGGCGCAAGGATGGGGGCGACATTCTTGGCGCCACCGCGAGCACCTTGAGCATCGCATCTGCTTCCAGCAGCGACGCGGGTTTCTACACCTGCACGGTCACCAACTCCTGCGGCGCTGCAACCAGCAGTCCCGCCACTTTGACGGTTTCACCACGCAACTTCGCGTGGGTGGGTTTGGGCGTCCAAAATTTTGGCGAGAGATGGGTTCATAGTCAGGCGTATTCGGCGGTCAACAGCGGAACACTGATCTTTGGCGGTAGAAACGCGAGCAATGCCACGCTCGGCGATACATGGCTCAACACCGGTAGCGTTTGGACACAAGTTGCCACCACCGGACCCGCAGCACGATCTGATACAGCGATGGCTGCTCTTGCCAATGGCCGTGTCATGTTGTTCGGTGGCGCGACATTGGCGACGAGCGCCAACACCGCCCGCGGCGACACTTGGGAATGGGACGGGGCTGCTTGGATGCAAGTATCTTCGACAGGTCCGGCTGCGAGGCTTGGTCATGTGATGGCCTTCGACTCGATCCGCCACAGAGTGGTAATGTTTGGTGGCGTGAACGCCAGCGGCGCTTTGTTGGGCGATACCTGGGAGTGGACAGGCACTGCATGGAACTTGGCATCTACGACCGGGCCATCGCCACGATTGGGCCACACCATGGCCTTTGATGCAGCCCAAGGTAGAGTGCTGCTCTTTGGGGGCTTTACGGCTAGCGGGCTCGTGGGCGATACGTGGGCGTGGAACGGAATCACGTGGGCGCAGGTGGCTACCAGCGGTCCTTCGGCAAGGTATTATGCCGCGGCGGACTTTAATCCGGCGATGGGCGGCGTAGTGCTCACCGGCGGTAATGGCGCGGCGTTGCTTGCAGATTCGTACCTTTGGACTGGTACGAGTTGGCAACCGGCAGTAGTTAC
>CAYVFW010000360.1:0-2563 GCA_964450325.1 uncultured Phycisphaeraceae bacterium
GACCTGCACGGATGGCCCCCGCCGCGACAATGCCGCATACCGCGCCGATCACCCCGGTTACAAGCCCGGCCAGCACCACCCCGGAAAGCCCAATCCCAAATAGCTCAATCACGGAATACCCAACTAGAGACAGCCCAAGCCCAGCTACCGACAGCAAACATCCAGCAATCGCCAGCTTACTGATGCGGGCGGCCCCGTTCACTAAAAGTCCAACGCCAGAAAGCTGGGCCACCCCCGCCCCGCCCATCCCCCGCGGCGACGACACACCAGCGTGCTTCAACTCGGCAAACGTAATAATAAGCTCCGGCGCTTGGCTTAAGACGGCAGGCCTTCCGCCTTCGAGCTGGCTATCTGCCTCGCCGTGCGCCCCCCGTTCAGACCGATTAGACGGCGCACATTCATATGATCCGCAGCCCCCTTGCTTATCAAAGCACGCGGCGTGGTGCAGTCGGCCGCACCGCCCGCACTGGACAATCTCCTGCCCGATGTCCAGCAACGCGCGACACTGCTCGCACGCGGTGCTCGCATGCCGCTGAGATGATGTAAGCCGTGAGTCCGCCACCGTTAAGTTCGTCCTCTGACCGCGTTAAAGTCCTGAGAGAAACACAACAAGCATCATCAAGGAGTAAACAGCGGAGATGCCCAAAGCGGCGTAAGCAAGCGCACTAAAGAGCGGGCCAGCCTTGCTCACACGATCTCGGGCCCGCAACATAAGCAACCCGAAGATAAGCAGCATCAGCGGCGCAAGCAGCCCGATCAGGCTCAATACAAAGCCAGCGACAACCCAGCTCTTAAGCCCGCGCTCCCTCGCCTTTGCCTCGACGCGATTGACATAATCCTCGCCCGAAATCGGGTCAACCGTTCCCAACTCGCAGCCGCAAAAGCGGCACTTCACCGCGATCGCCTTGATGGTCTCCGCGCACACCGGGCATTGCTTGCTATCACCCCACGCCGATGTAACCGCCGCGGTACCCTGGGCCGCAACCGGCGCGGGAGCATTGCCGCACCCGTATGCCCCGCACCCGCCGACCTCCGCCCAGCATTCCTGATGATGCACGAGCGCACACGAACCGCACCTTGCCCAGGGCTCGCTCGCACCAATCTTGCTCTGGCAGACTGGGCATTCGCTCCCCTCCGCTCCCGGGCTTTGCGCCGGGATCGTTATCGCCGTTACAACCGCACATTTAGGACACTTGGCGGCTCGGCTTCCGCCATCGCTGGGGATGCTCAGGCGTGAGCCGCACGCGCAGCGCAGCATGACTCGGCCAGAAGCCGCAGCACCCGTCGGAGGGGCACTTAACATTATGATCGATTTCCCATCTCAATTGCAAACCTCACAGCGCCCCAGACAAGCTGCACGCACACAGATATCAGCAACATCTTCTTACCCTTGGGCTTCCCTTGGATCATCCAGACGATTCCCACGATGCAACCGATGGTGCTGCACAAAATAGCGAGCACCCATTCACCCGCCGTCAGGTCATCACCCTCGCCGCCCGAAAAGCTCCCCTTCACGGCTTTCGCCGCCGCTTTGGCTGTGGCTTTCTTCAGCTTGGGATCAAAAATTTCGTTGCAGACGCGACACTTCAGCGCCGCCATTGGGATCATCGTCCCGCAAGCCGGACACGGGCGGCGTGCAGCCGAACCCGAATCCTCCCCGTCGCCGTCAGTTGCCGCTTGAGGCGCGGGTGCGACAGGGATCGTGCCCTCCGGCGGCTCCCAATAACTAGCATTCTCCACCGCCTGCGCTTCCACCACCGGGAGCGATCCGAAATCTTGGGGCGTTGCCACTCCGGGCACCTTAACCTTAGCACCGCACTGCGGGCATTTGCCCGACTTGCCCGCGGAGTTGTTCGGCGCCTTCAGAACGTGACCACATGATTGACACGAGACTTGTATAGACATCTGATTCTTTCTCTTCCCTAGTTAGGTTACATTACCCGTAATTCAAACCGCTCGCACGTATTCGTCCTAGTGAATACTTAAGCCCGCTCCTTATCCCGCAACGCAAACTCAAGCACCGTTTTTCCCAGCACGATGGTGTCTCCCGCCTGCAACACCCGCTTGCCTACCACAGGCCGACCATTCACATACGTTCCATCCTTGGATTGCAAGTCCTCAATCTCATATCGCCCGCCACGGTCATGAATCAGCGCGTGCCGCGGCTCAATCGCGGCATCCTTAAATAAATAAATATCGCACTTGGGCGAGCTACCCAGCACCGTTGGGTTTCGAAAGACAATAAACTGCTTCCCGGCGAGTGGTCCGGCCCGCATGTGTAGCCACGCCGTCTTGGTCCACTGCTCAACTAACCCGGTAAAGAGCCCCACGCACGCGCCGATGAAAGCGAACCCGACTGCGCGGCTCCCCGCGGCACTCTCGCCGTCACCAAATATTACATCAATGGGATCAAAGAACATCCCGCCAAGCAGCCCCCCCATCACCGCACCCACAATCCCGTTGATCGCCACCTTCTTATCTCGCAGGGCCAACCCTTGGCCCAGCCCGGCGGGCAGGGCCGCAATCGTCCACGCCATCCCTCGCCCCATCATAAGTAGTAGAA
>CAYVFW010000361.1:0-2554 GCA_964450325.1 uncultured Phycisphaeraceae bacterium
CCCATACGCCCCCGCGCAGAAGACCGCCATCAGATCGCCCGCGCAAACCCCCCCCACCGTCTGATCACCTAAGACACTCGGCAACCCCCGATTCATCGCCAAAAAGTCCGACGACTCACAAATCGGACCCACCACATCGGACTGAGCCAACACCCCCAGGCCGCCAGTGCTCCACGCCGCCAGCTCTCGCAGGTTCCGGGGCTCAAGCTCGCGGTCTACCCGCGCCGGCCATACCGCGTGAAACGCTTCATAAAGAGCGGGCCGCAGTAGCGTGTGCATTCCGGCATCGCAGATAACAAACTGCTTTTCACGCCCTTGCTTCACGTATTCAACCCGCGTAAGTAGTACGCCGGCGTGCGCAACAATGCACCGCCCCGGCTCCAGGACGATCCCGACCCCTTGGCGATGAAGCTCCGTGAGCTGGGGCATTAACGCCGCGGCGAACGCCTCGATCGAGGCAGGCTCCTCTCCCACACCGTAATCAATCCCGTAACCGCCGCCGATGTTAAGCATGACTTGCTCGCCCCGGGGAGGCGAAATCTCCAAAAGCATCGACGAGATAACCCCCACCGCTTCGACATACGGTGCGGGGCTGGCAATCGGCGAGCCCAGATGTAAGTGAATGCCCTTCATCGCAAGGTGCGAATGCCCGCGCCACCGCGACAGGATCTCCTTGGCCTGCAAAAGATCAACACCAAACTTATTCTCTTTCTTCCCGGTGGTCGTGTATTTATGCGTTTTTGCATCCACATCGGGGTTCACCCGCAAACACGCCGATGCCCGCACATTGAGCCTCGCGGCGATGCGAGCGATGCGCTCTGCCTCCTGGGGCGATTCAATATTAAATAAACCTACCGGTCCCCGCTCCCGGGCTGGCAGCCCGTCTCGCCCTTGAAAGTCTGCACCCAGTAAACTCTCTTCCCCGCTGAGGGCCGACGCGATCTCTCGATCCGACTTCCCCACCCCCGCGAAGACGACCTTCGACATCGGTGTGCCCGAGAGCCAGGCCCGCTCTAGCTCACCACCCGAAACCACATCCATCCCCGCCCCCTCATCGCTAAGCAACCTCAGGAGATGCAGGTTTCCCGATGCCTTCAGCGCGTAACAAATAAGCGGCGAAACACCCTCAAACGCGCGCGTTACTTGTCCAAACCGCTCAACGATTGCATCCGCAGAGTAGACATAAAGCGGCGTGCCAAACCGCTCCGCCAGATCGGTCGCCGTGAGCGAACAGATGGATAGTTCACCGCCATTATAATTGATGTATGGAAGCATGAAGTTAACCGAAGACCAACTATAACACTCCCACCCGCTCTCGCCAACTAATTGTGCAACAGAAAGTATCAGATTCGCCTGTGATTCGCTCGTCGACTCTGGTTGCTTCGCGCCAAGTTTGCTTAAACGGCGTCCCCTCGCCTCACCGCTCAGCCCTTGAAGCAGGCTCCCGTGCCTTCGCCGCTGCATTCGTTGCGGGCGGTTCGGCCATACCGCGCGGCGATGGAGCCGTCTTTCCGCCCACCGCCAGCACGCGGCTAAGCAGCAACAACTCAACAAAAGCCCACGCCACCGCCGCTGGCAACGCCCACCATGCCGCGTTTCCGAACCGATCCAACGCCCGCGTAATCAGCAGTTCTGCGTTACCCTTCCAAAATCCCTTCGCCGCCCCCACCAGCCAGTGAGGCTGTACCAACGCCCGCCCCGAGCGCGTTCCAAGAAACCGCACGCCCGCCGTTCCCTTGCGTGCCCCCGCCGCGATCACCGCGCCCGCTCGCTCGCCAGCCTCTTTCCAAAATGTAACACTGGCTCGCCCGCCCACGTGCAGCGCGAAAGCCCCGTTAGGAGTCAGCTCAACAAACTTCGCGATATCGCTCAGTTCATCCGCGTTATCTGCCAGGCGAAGTGCCCGCCCCGCCGCGGCGGGCCCCGCCTTTCGCGATACTCGCGCAACATCTTCACAAACCCGCGTCACAGTCGCCGCGTCGCGACCTTTGATCGCCCGCTTCAATACATCAATCAGCCCGGCCGAAATGCTCCCGGCACGCTTGGCCGCCTTCAAAACCGCCGGTGCCCAATCAATCTCCGGGGCGAGCGTCGTAACCACCCCGATGAACGAAAGTAATATAATAAACTCATCCGACTCGCCATCGAGCAGTTGCTTGCCCCCCTCGATCACCAAGTCGCGGACGTCGCCCACCAGAAAAAAGTCAGATGCCACAGCACCCAAAAGCGACTCAAGGTCTTTGCCGCGCCCACTCAGCGCGCCCATCCCAACGCTCTTGGCCTTCCGCAACCACCCATCACGTTCCGCAATTATTTTCGCCTGTAGCGCCTCAAGCTTTTCCCGCTTTTTCGGTTCGCTGCTCACCTCTTCGTCGGCCAACCCCGCGTCCACTACCGTCAACGCCTCACCAAACCGCCCCTCCGCCCCCAACGCGCCCGCCTCGCTAATGTAATCAAAATCGGGCAGTGCTGCCAACTGCAGTCGCGCGAGCCTCGCCTGCGTGTCGCCCGCGACCACAGCCGCGACAAACACCGCAATCGCCAAACGTAGTCC
>CAYVFW010000362.1:0-2553 GCA_964450325.1 uncultured Phycisphaeraceae bacterium
GTTTCAGGACGCGCAACATGCCGCGAACCGCCAGTTTACATATGTTCTACCACCCGCTTCAGCGACGGCGACGCCGAAGAGCCGTCAGCCCCGCGAGCGCAGCTGCGCCGACGACCACGCCGGGGCCAGGCACTTGGCTATAAAGGTCCGCGGTTGCAACCGAACGGCCCCCCGCCGCGAGGTCTTGAGCGATTTCCACGCCCGAAAGTCCGTTGGAGTTCGCGTAGTAA
Organism: uncultured Phycisphaeraceae bacterium; assembly: GCA_964450325.1. Classification (GTDB taxonomy): domain Bacteria; phylum Planctomycetota; class Phycisphaerae; order Phycisphaerales; family UBA1924; genus UBA2402. The sequence continues at coordinate 231 of CAYVFW010000362.1, forward strand.
AGCAGATTGAACGGGTAAAGTCCCGGCTCCGCGACTTCGAGCGAGAACCACGAGAACCCAACCGGGCGGTCGTTACCTGACCCGATCAGCACCCCGCCAATCGTAAGAATAAATCCATCGTCAGAACCGACTCCGAAGCTATGTTCACCTGCCTCGCGAAAGGCGAGAAAACCGTCAAAGATAAAGATGTTTGAGAAGACAGAGCGAGTAAGATCGAAGTTCGCAGACGCCCCATCATCTGCGAGGAACTCAGCTAGCGTTCCATCGCTGGTGCTGCCACTACTTCCACGCGGATAGTCGATGCTCGTGCTGAAGAAAGTACCCGCCGCGGCGTTAGCCTGTGTAAACGCCAGCGCGTCCGCCGAGGTGTTCACCCCACCAAACCAAACGGTGGAACCCACGCCCGTCCCCGGTTGGGCCGGAATGGAGCCAGCCTTGGACGACGCAGGAATTACGATGGCCCAAGCGCACGCGCTGAGCGATGCAATAAAGAACGCTGTAAGTTTCATCTCAATCTCTCCTCTTAACCCCGCGGCTCGCGCCGCCCGGTCAGGTTAGAATGCCGCAAAAGTTGCATCAACGCGCTACCCGGGCTGACAAGCCCGGCGTAACAACACACGCCGATGCACTTTTGAATCTCTCGCGAAGACTGTATCCAGTATCTTCCACGTAGACGTAGATCCCCCGTACCGCCATGCGTCCCGCAGGGTATTTTCCCACCCCAGATCTCCCGGCGGATCCTCCTTAATACTATCTTAACGAGACTGCCCCTCAGCCTGGTGCTCCTACACCTAGCTCACGAGTACGCCGCCAGATAACAGATATAACTCGCATCCGCATCGCCCTTCTTCGCGGGCTTAAAAACCCCGTTCCCCCCACCCTTGCCGTCGGCACCCTCCCAAAACACCGTAACGTTCTTGAACCCCGCTTCGTGCAGCACCTCTTGAATTTCTGGCAACGTCCACAGCCGCCACGTATATGAAAACGCGCGGTGCATCTTCGTCCCGTCCGGGAACTTAAAATGAATATGACAGACCTTGTTCCCCGTAATGGGGTCGTAATGCGCCTGATCCCACACGTAAGTAAATCCCTTGAGCTTACGATTCTCTTCGTACTCCCTGAACGCATCATAACCGCCGTAATGATCCAGGAAAAAGACCCCATCCTTCGCGAGCGACCCTAGCACCGACTTAAAGTAATCGCGAAGACCCTCCCGCGTTGAAAATATCCAATACGAAAAGTTCATCGCCAGCACCGCGTCCACCCCCGACGCCGCGGCGTTAGGGCTGCGAACATCACGAGCCAGCAACGTTACCCGCGACCGCTGCTCGGCAGTCAGCTTCGAAAGATTATGTTTCTCACCCCACGACAACGTAGGCTTGTGTAAGTCTACCCCCACCGCCCGATTCTCCGGGTGGGCCGCCACCCACCCGCACGATGAGTACGCCGTACCGCAGAAATCTTCGCGGACCAGCCTCGCTGGCCGCCCTCGCAAGCGCTTGAAATTCTTGCCTACAAACTCTACCTCGGCCTCGGGGGCCTGAACCGCCAGCTGGTAAAGTTCGTGTTTATCAGCGGTTCGCGCCGTATAGGTAGGTTTTTTGGCCATCGGGCTCAAAGGTAGCTTGCCAACGCGGCCCTTGGCGGCATCCCTCACTCGCGCTTCCCCTGGTCCTCGTTCATCCGCTCCTGAGTGCGACTCCTTGCTCACTCCACCCTCACAATGTACCGATTCTTCTCTTGGCCTTCATCATTCTTGCTGCTTGATGTGTCTTATACTTGGCCCCCATGGGGCGAGAGCGGCGGTTGCATTTTGTTAGGCTCGCTTCAATAGGGTGAGTGCAGAAGAGTCAGACAAGGTTTTTCCGCCGCGAAGCAATGCACATCGCGGCTCTTTCCCGGAGTGTTTCCATGCGTTTAACGATGGTGGGTACAGGTTATGTTGGGCTCGTCACTGGGGTTTGCTTCGCGAACACCGGCAACGACGTCATCTGCCTTGATGTCGATCCCAAGAAGATCGAAAAGCTAAAACGAGGCGAGTGCCCAATTTATGAGCCCGGCCTGACCGACCTCATGGAGCGCAACAACACAGCCGGGCGACTGGTCTATACCCTAGACAAACTCTCAGCCTACAAAGACGCGGACATGGTCTTCATCTGCGTTGGCACCCCCAGCGACGAACGCGGCCACAGCGATCTCAAGTACGTCTACCAAGCCGCCGACGACATCGGTCACATGATCAAGGGTCTTGGCGCGGGCCAAAAGGCCAAGGTCATCGTCGTTAAAAGCACCGTCCCCGTCGGCACCACTTTCGAAGTAAAGG
>CAYVFW010000363.1:0-2552 GCA_964450325.1 uncultured Phycisphaeraceae bacterium
TCCAGACCCTGGCAGGTGCTCCTTCGCCTTCTCGCGGCTTCGCACCAAGGCCCGAACTGCGAAGCCCCGCTCGACCAAGGCCCGCACAACATACCGGCCAACGAATCCCGTTGCGCCAGTCACGGCGATAGTTTCCATTTCTTTGCCGGGATTGCTGGGTGCGCCGCTGCGATTTGTGGGTGTGGGAGCCATAATAACTGTAATCTTGCCACCGAACGCCCGCACTGTAGGGTCATTCCACGCCGAGTGCGATCCTTTGTGCCGCTCACTTCAAGCTTTTACCGCTCGCCCATTTTCCATTTTCTATCGAACCACCTGAGTACTCTCTACCGCCCGTGTTTACTTGCCAAAACGTCGATTTCGCCTACCGCCACGCTCAGCCAGTCCTCCGCCGCTTCTCGCACCGATTTGAAGCGGGGACCCTCACCGCACTTGTCGGCCCCAATGGTTGCGGCAAGACCACCTTGCTTCGGCTGCTTTTGGGAAGCCTTCAACCTACGCGAGGCGAGATCATTCGCTCAACTTCCAAGCCGCCCGCATTCATTCCTCAGCAATCCGCACCCATCTTCTCGTTCTCACTCAAGGAGGTTGTACAAATGAGCGGGGCATCGCCCAACGGAGTCTCCTCTGCAATCGAGGCGGTCGATCTCGCCCCATTTCTTCAGCGAGATTTCTTTTCCCTCAGCGCGGGCCAGCGTCAACGCGGCCTCATTGCCCGCGGCATCGCACAGGCAGAATCTCAGGCCAATGCGGGTGCCGCGTTGCTCGCCGATGAGCCGACTGCCTCTCTTGACCCAAAGCACGCGCAGAGGACCCTTCAACTTTTGCACACGCTGACTCGCCAGGGTGTCACCATCGTCGCAGTGCTTCATGACTTGCTCCTCGCCGCGGCGTTTGCCACGCACGCGGTACTGCTAGACGAAACCGGTAGAATCGCCGCAGCGGGACCGGGCCAGCAGGTGCTGGCTCCAGATCTTATCGCGAGCGTCTACGGCGTGCCGTTCACGACCGTAAGTGCCGGAACCGTTTCCGGACCGGTCGCGAGCCTGCGACCAATGCCGTAACATAACTGTCGATACTCCGCCCCCAATCGCGACCTGCCGCAGTTCTACCATAACGGAAAAACTCGCAGTCCACGCTCTCGCAACAAACCCGTGGTTCACCCTCCCAACCTAACATTGCTTATAAGAAAATGCCCAACTCTTTAAACCCCTACTCCACAAATACCACGCTCGAAGCCATCGCAACCCGTCTCCGCGCGTGTTCGCGTGTGCTCGTGCTCACGCACCTAAAGCCCGATGGTGATGCGGCCGGTTCGGCCACCGGGCTCGTTCGCGCCCTGAACTTAACTCCGGGTTGGTCCACCAAACCCCGCGCTACCGCCTGGTTCTACGGCCCCCCGCCTCCCTGGCTGCCCGAGCTCTGTGATGCCCCTCCCGCCGCACCTTACCAACTGCTCTCTCCAGAGCGGCCGCTATCGCAAGTCGCGGAGGAACTCGGTGAACCCGATGCCATCGTCCTGGTCGATACGGGCTCGTTTAACCAAGTGCAGCCCGTGGCCGAGTATTTGAAAACTCGCCGCGAAAAAGTAATAGTAATCGATCACCACGCCCAGGGCGACGCCGACATCGCCGACATGCGCTTTGTTGAAGTTACCGCCGCCGCGGCCTGCGTGCCGGTGGCCCATCTTTGCCGACTCCTGCTCTCGCTCACAGCAATCGACCAGCTCCCCGCGCAGGTGGCCAACCCCCTCTACCTCGGTATTGCGACCGACACCGGTTGGTTCCGCCACAGCAACGTAAATGCCGACGTGATGCAGGCCGCGGGTAGCCTGCTCAACGCCGGAGCAGATCATGTAAAATTATATTACATGACCGAGCAGAACAGTCTGGGCAGGGTGCTGCTCATCGGCAAGTCGCTCGCGTCGCTCGAGCTCCACTGCGATGATCGCCTCGCAGTTATGTCGCTCTCAAGAGCGCAGATCCGCGAAGCCAACGCCACTCCCAGCGACACCGGTGGAATCACAGATTACACGCAATCCATCTCCTCCGTGCGAGTCTCGGTCATGCTCACACAGGCCACCCACGCCGAGTTCGGGCTGGTCGACGATGGTACCCCGCTCACCAAAATTAGCCTGCGCAGTAAGTCCGTCGCGCCGTTGGTAGATGTAAATGCGCTCGCCAAACTTCTGGGCGGCGGGGGGCACGTCCGCGCTTCGGGGGCACGCTTTGCCGGCGATCTGGACGCCACTAAACTCCGCATCATTCAGCTCGTCACCGCCGCGCTTTCACACGCCTGAAATATAACATTTAAGCAAACCAGCCTTTTTCCGCGAACCCCGTCGTACAACTTAGCATACTCAATGGCAGATCGCAAACCCCCTTGGGAACACACACAACGCGGCGGGCCCCCCGGCCGCAGCAGCAAGCCTCCGCTGCGCGTCTTCGCCACCACCCTCTGGGAGTATCCCAGTCAACATTATGATGAGCGAACAGCTCAAGGGCCCGCCGCGTTGTGTGTGTTCCCAAGGGGGTTTGCGATCTGCCATTGAG
>CAYVFW010000364.1:0-2536 GCA_964450325.1 uncultured Phycisphaeraceae bacterium
GATTTAAGAATAGCTGAGGCGGGTGGGCGAATGTGTGAGGGTTGAATGCGGGATGAGACGCCGCGGGTACGATGCCTGCATGGGCAGTCCCCATTTACTTTATCCAAATCTCGTTATCTTTGATCATCCGCTGATACAACATAAGTTGGGGCATCTGCGCGATCGGAACACCAGTCACCGACCATTTCGGGCGCTCATGTATCAGATTGCCGGGCTGATGGTGTTTGAGGCGACGCGGCACCTACCGGTGCAGGATGTTGAGATTGATACACCGCTGGAACGGATCACGGCGAAGCGTTTGGCGGCGAAGGTGACCGTGGTGCCGATCTTGCGGGCTGGGTTAGGGCTTGCTGAGGGGATTTTGGAGATGATGCCCGAGGCGCGGCTGGGGCACCTGGGGCTGGCGCGAGATGAACACACGCTGCAACCGACGGTTTATCTTCGGAAGCTGCCGAAGGACTTGAGTGCGGGGCCGGTGTTTATCGTGGACCCAATGCTTGCGACGGGGGGATCAGCGATTGAGGCGATCCGGATTATCCGGTTGGCGGGTGCCGAGGACATTCGTTATGTTTGCCTGGTAGCCTCGCCCGAGGGGATTGCAAACTTAAGCCGCGCAGAGCCGACGCTGAAGATTTACGCCGCGGCGGTGGATCGGGAACTTTCGGCAAATGGCTTCATTCTTCCGGGGCTGGGCGATGCGGGCGATCGCTTGTACGGCACGGCGTGAGTTGGCGAGCATGGGCAAGAAACGTAAAAAACTCCCGGTGGCGGTTGAGCACGTGCTTTCTGCGGCGATCCGCGGGGCGATGGCGGTGCCGTTGCTGGCTGGGCTTTCAAACTCGCTGGCTATGGCGCGGAGCCTGGGGCATTTGTATCCTAAGTTTGCGCCCAGCCGCTTTGAGCGTGCGCTGGTGAACTTACGTGAGGCGTACCCCGAGTGGGATGAGGAGCGGTGCCGAGCGTATGCGGTTAAGAGTTATCAACACCTTTTTCAACTGGGCGTAGAGATTCTGTATGCCCCGCGGCTGATTACGCAGGAGGGGTATTCGCGTCATCTTGCGTTTACGCAGATCTCGGAGAGTGTGCGAACGCTTTTGAAAGAGGGACCGTGCATACTTATATCGGGGCATTGCGGCAACTGGGAGCTGATTGGTTATGCTGTGAGCATGTTGGGGTTTCCGATGCACGCGGTGTATCGGCCGCTGGATTTACGCCCGCTGGACCGGTGGCTGTATGAGACGCGAGCACGGCGCGGCTTGACGCTGGTGAGTAAGTTTGGAGCTGTGCGTGCGCTGCCGCCGGTGCTGGCACGCGGCGAGCCGGTGGGGTTGGTTGCGGATCAATCGGGAGGAGATCGCGGGGTTTTCACGCCTTTCTTTGGGCGACTAACGAGCACTTACAAAAGCATTGGCTTGTTAGCGATGCAGACTGGGGCGAGGATTATCTGCGGTGTGGCGCGGAGGCTGCGCGAGGATGAGTCGCCCGCGAGCGGGCCTTGGGAGGGAACTCAGGCGGGCTCGAGGCCGTTTGTTGAGCCAGCGGCGATGGCCTACTTGCCGAGTTTGCGTTACACGGTTGAACTGGTTGATGCGTTTGGGCCGGAAGATTGGAAGGGGCAACCGGACCCGCTGTTTTATCTTACTGCGCGGTATCGGCGGGCGATCGAGACGATGGTTCGCCGGGCGCCTGAACAATATTTTTGGATGCACCGGATTTGGCGAAGTCGGCCGGCGCACGAGCGGCTGAATAAGCCGTTTCCTGCCGCGCTTAAAGATAAGTTATTGGCGTTACCTTGGAGCACGGCGGCGGAGGTGGACGCGATTATCGACCGGAGCGAACGAGATCGGTTGATGATTTCGGGCAGGACGTTGTAGGCGGGGAGGGCGAGGTTTGAGGGCTGAGGGCGGAGGGCTGAGTTGAGAGTTGAGATTTGGGGGTTGGGATTTGGGGATTTGGAAGGTAGAGGGAATGATGGCAGGTGTTTGGCGGTGGGGACGAGGAGTTTGCGCGGATGTTGGGCTTGAGAGGTTGAGAGAATCGTTCTGCCGCGTAATGCACTACCCTGCTGGCATGGAGACCGAAGGAAAACTTGTGGATCGACGAATCTTGGTGGTGGATGACGATGCTGACATTCGAGAATCGTTTGAGACTGCGCTGCAGGCAGAGGGGGCACTGACGATGGGCGCGGGGGATGGGAATGAGGCCATCCGGATTGTTAGCGAAGACCCACCGGAGCTTGTGGTGCTGGACATGATGCTACCGAAGCGGTCGGGGTTTTTGGTGCTTGAGAAGATCAAGGGGTATGACGAAAGCCCTGCGGTGATTATGGTGACGGCGAACGAGGGGAAGCGGCACGAGGCGTATGCGCAGAGTTTGGGCGTTGATGAATATTTACAGAAGCCGGTGCCGCTTTCAAAGTTAATTGAAACTGTGGTGCGGTTGCTGGCCAAGCGGGATGAGCTGCTGGGTGAAGAGATTGATGAGCCGGAGAAGGAGGAGGGGGGGGGTTGAGGTGCAAGGGGGTGAGCGTGTGAAG
>CAYVFW010000365.1:0-2530 GCA_964450325.1 uncultured Phycisphaeraceae bacterium
AACATTTGAGGGAAGTCGCAGTCTCCTTGGAGAGAATCGCTCCCCAGCCCGGCGAGGTTCGCCCGTGATCCCGGGATGAGCGCCGCCGCGGCCCAGAAATAGGTCGCGCCGCTCGCATCGGGCTCCACGTCGTAACTAAATGCCGCGAGGCCTTTGGCGGCCAGCCGCCCGCTTACCCGAACTACCCGCCCGTCCGCGGATTCCTGGACCGTCGCTCCGAGCCGCGCGAGCAGCCCGGTTGTCATGCGAACATAACTTACACTGGTTGTTTCGCCGATAAACCGCAACGTAATCCCGTGGGGGAGCCATGGCGCGGCCAGCAACAGAGCCGAGGCGAACTGGCTCGAGTGCGTTGATCCAATTTCGATGCTCGATGGGCAAAAGTTAATATCGGCGGGGGGCGTAATCCGAACGGGCGGACAGTTGGCATTCCCAAGATACTCAACGCGGCAGCCGAGTTTACCGAGCAGGTCGCCAAGCTCGGCGATGGGCCTCTGGCGCATGCGATGATTACCATCGATGAGTACCGGCACCGGCGAGAGCAGGGCGGCCCCGGCAAGAAAACGCACCGCCGTTCCCGCGTTATTCAAATTTAACTTAACTTCGTTGCCAGACCCAGTGGGCTTCCACGCCCCGCCGACTCCCACTATCTCAACGGTGGGGCCTCCGGTTGTTACGTCGGGGGGCCCGTGCTGCACCATCGCGCCCAGCAACCCGGCCGCTTCTAACATCCGCTGCGCATCGTCGGCTTCGACCAAGGCACCCCGGATCACCGAGCGGCCTGCCGCGAGCGATGCGAGCAAGACCGCGCGGTTGGAAAGACTCTTAGAGCCCGGGGTCCGAATGTAAGTCTGGAAGGATGTGCTCGCCCGCGGCACTTTCAGGTTCGGCGGCAACTGGTCCACGGGCAACGCGGCAATAGCCCGGAAGCAGGACTGCTCGGCGTGGTGCTGGGTTGCGTTAGACATTCGAGCGGCGGACGAAAGTTAATTCTCAGAGACTCTGTAAGACCAAAAATATTACGTCGCCGGCTCATCACGCCGAAAGACAGCCATGATATCCTCGACTGGAATTACATAGAGCCGATTGTCACCTTCCAAGTCTACAGGGATGGCGTGCTTGGGGTTGAACAGAATCCGGTCATAACGCTGGATCGGGTAGTCCGCATCTTTTTCCACTTGAGCTGAGACCGCGACTATCCGCCCCGTGAGCGTAGGAATTTCGATTTTGTCCGGAAGGTGAATCCCCGCCTTGGTCTGCTTCTTGTCATCATCCTTACGAATGAGCACTCGCTTTCCAATCGGTTCGATCACTTCAAGCCGCGGCGGACGGGCACCTTTTGCTGGGTCGGGGGAACTCATGTACTCTAGTATATTCGGGGCGAACCGTGAGGGCGAGGAACAAGGCCCGAGGTGGTCGTAGCAAAAACCAAAAGGTCCGGCGCAGGCGTTATCGCTTGGGCCGGGCCTAAGTTTGTGAACTGACTTTGGTGCGGGGGAGGGTTACTCTTGCGGCATCGCGCAGTGGCCACCGTTCTTGACGTGGTAGTCTTGGTGATAATCTTCTGCGGCGTAGAACTTGCCTGCCTGAGCCACGGTCTGGACCTGCGTCACAATTTTGCGAGTCTTGAATCGATCGGATTTTTGCGAACTCTCGATGAACGCCTCGGCGGCCTTGGCTTGCGTCTCATCGGTCGTGAAGATGGCCGAACGATACTGATCCCCGACATCCGGGCCTTGGCGATTGAGCTGGCTGGGGTCGTGGAACTTGAAAAACTTTTCAAGCAACTGAGCATAAGTGATCTTCGAGGGGTCAAAGTCGATCCGCACAGTCTCCGCGTGCCCCGTGTTGGAGTAGCAGATATCTTTGTAAGTTGGGTTTGCGGTTCTGCCGCCCATGTATCCACTTATGGCTGTGATTACGCCGGGCAACTGCTGGAACCGGTCTTCGACTCCCCAGAAGCAACCGCCAGCAAAGTAAGCGGATTGAGTTGCGACCGGTACACGGCCCGCATCGGGCAGCTGGGCGCCCTTGTCAAAGAAATTCAGCGACGCAGAGTTAAGACAATAACGCTGTCCGGTAGGTGCTGGGCCGTCATTGAAGACGTGCCCGAGGTGCCCGCTGCAGCGGCCGCACACGATCTCATCGCGCGACATGCCGTGCGACTTATCTGAATGTACGACCACATGCTCGGCATCATAAGGCTTAAAGAAACTCGGCCAGCCGGTGCCGGAGTTAAACTTTGAATCACTCCCAAAGAGCGGGAGGTCACAGAGCTTGCAGGTATAAGTACCTTCCTTCTTATTATCAAGAAGATTGCCGCAGAAGGCGGGCTCGGTGCCCTTTGCAAGGAGTACATCACGGTCGCTCTTACTCAACTTCAGAGCGAGGGTCTCGATGCGTTGCTTACTGAGCGGGGTAATGTCAAAGCCAGCCTTCGAAAGACGGGCTGCGGATGTCTTGCTGGGTTCGTTGTTGGCAGTCGTGGTCATATCAGTGGATGAGGAGGCGGGAGCGGTGGGGGTGGGGG
>CAYVFW010000366.1:0-2483 GCA_964450325.1 uncultured Phycisphaeraceae bacterium
CTCCACGTACTCGCAGTCGCTGCCATCACCGCTTCCCCCCCCAAATCCTCAGTTTCGCTCCCCGTGCGAAACGCATCCCCCCGGCTCTTCGCGGGCGACGCTGCGATCTTCCCCGCCAGAGCGGAGGCGACCTCACTCTACATTCACGTCCCGTTTTGCTTCCACAAGTGCCACTACTGCGATTTCTACAGCATCGTGGATACTCGCGACAGGCAAGAAGCTTTCACCGACCGACTTGTGAGCGAACTGAACGCGCTCGCGGCGTTTTCCCGATCGCCACTAAAAACTGTTTTTATCGGAGGCGGCACCCCCAGCCTTCTTCGCGTTGACCTCTGGAAGCGTTTGCTAGTCACGCTCAACGAGCGCTTTGATTTCGAAGAGATATCAAAGGACTCCTGCGGTGAATTTACAGTTGAATGTAACCCAGAGACAGTAACCCGCGAACTCATGGATGTCTTGAAAAACGGCGGCGTGAACCGGGTTAGCATGGGGGCACAATCGTTTAACCCGCAACATCTCAAAACGCTGGAACGCTGGCACAACCCGGAAAACGTAACCGTTGCTCTCTCGCACGCGCGGGCCGCCGGAATCACTCGCTGCTCGATCGACCTCATTTTCGGAGTTCCTGGCCAAACGATGAGCGACTGGCAGGACGACCTCACGCGCGCCGTCGCGTTGGGCACCCAGCACCTCTCCTGCTACGGTCTTACGTACGAGCAGGGCACCGCGATGACCGCACGGCTGCAACGCGGAGATTTCACACCCATCGACGATGACCTTGAGGCCGACATGTTCGACGCCGCGGCCTCCACGCTCGCGGACGTTGGGTTTTACCGGTACGAAATAAGCAACTTTGCCCGCCCCGGTCACGAATGTAAGCATAATCTGATGTACTGGCGTCAGGGCAACTGGCTAGCCGCAGGCCCCTCAGCGAGCGGGCATCTTGACGGCTTACGTTGGAAGAACTCACCCAGACTCGATGATTATCTTTCGTTCGCTCAGAATGGGTTCGCCCCTCTTGCCGAGTTTGAGCTTCCCGACACAAAACGTAACCTCACCGAACTGCTCCTCACAACGCTGCGCCTGCGCGAGGGCGTCGCTGCGGAGCGAATCCATCCGCTCGCTCAGGCCGCTGGCCCCGAGATCCTGCCGCGGTTATTGCACTGGGCCACTCGCCGACGCGAGTCGGGCCACATGACCGCGCCGGTCGAAAGATATCAGTTGACCAAGCAGGGGTTGCGGATTGCCAACACGCTTATTCTGGAAGCGGCGATGGCCATTGATCCGACCTAACTCGACAAACTAATCTTGATAAAAGAGCTGGAAAACCAAGTCTGGCCCAGAGTCCGACCACCTTCATCCGACCATGGGAATGAGCCAAGTCCTGCCTCACTCCGCCGCGAATGAACTTCCCTCAAGGTCCCCGGTTAGCTCCTCCACTACTTCCTCTTTCTTCTTCGCTGCCGGCAAAGCATTCTCCGGCCGAGGCAGGCCGACACGCTTGAGCGTCGCCCGCAAGTCCGGCGGCCAAGTCGCTCGCACGTCTATTCGGGCGCCGGTGATGGGGTGATCAAAGTAAATGCGGTGGGCGTGCAGGGCAAGGCGCGGGGCCACCTCGCGTCCCGAGATCGGCCCATAGAGGTCATCACCAAGAATCGCACAGCCGATCGAATCTAAGTGAACTCTCACCTGATGTAAGCGTCCCGTCACTGCCCGGCACTCCACCAACGCTCCAACCTGGCTGCTGGCCAGCACGCGGTACGCCGTCACGGCGGGTTTACCGGATGCCGCAACCTTGGCAAGTTTCTTTACTCGCTTATCATCCCCGTGATCGGATCTCCCCGCGTATTCAAGGATAGGTCTGTTGATCACCCCCGCAGGCTTGTTCGGCGCACCTCGTGTCAATGCCCAATAAAACTTCGCCACCCGCCTCGCCTCAAAGGCCTCGCGCATCGCATCGTAACATTTGGTGGTAAGTGCCACCATCAGCAACCCGCTGGCGTTCTTATCCAACCGGTGCAACAAGCCGAAATCACGGGTCCGCCCCAGATTCTGAAGCCGCTCTCCATGAACGGCAAAAAGCCCGTTCAGCAGCGAGTTGTAATCATGGGCCTTGCCCGGCATACTTACGATGCCCGGCGGTTTGCCTACAACCAGCAGGTGCTCGTCTTCGTACCGCACCTTGTACGTTATTTTATCGTTGGGTTCTACGGACAGTTGTGCCATACTTTACTTTCGTTACGCCCCGGACTCATTCTGCGGCGCGGCAAACTGATCCTCGCCCAAATACCACATTACTTCGCCGCCCACCGGCATCACCCGCTCGCGATTGGCCCGCGCCCACGCGGGCAATTGTTTTCCTAAGTCCGGGCCGCCCTCACTTACGAGCACACTTAAGAGCCGTGAACCGCGAACAAAATCAGTCCCGATGCGCACTAGACCATCTTTCCCACCCTCCCCACCTTCCGCCGCCACGCAACCAC
>CAYVFW010000367.1:0-2477 GCA_964450325.1 uncultured Phycisphaeraceae bacterium
ATTTAGACGCGGGAACGTGGATACAGTGTGTCATAGCGCGAAGCCCTTGGGTTTATAAGCAAATGTTGTCGTAACCCTTTACTCTATAAGCACTTGGGCTTTCGCGCTTTTGGGCGCGATGATTTTGGTATGAGGTATTCGGGCTTCCGGCGACCTTGTCGCGGGCGGCAACTTCACGACCGCTGAGCGTGTCGGTGCGCCATTCTTGGCTCGACACGGCCGCGTGGTTCTCGTTGCGGCGGTGCAGCCTCCGCCATTGTCCGTCTCGGCGGGGTAAAGACGCGTTCCCCCAACGGCGGCACGGTGGCTGGCGCCTTTGGCCCCCTCTCCTTCCCCACCGACGGCACTGTTCACGCGAACGCAAGCGCACCCGACTTACTTACGTTAGGGAATGTTTCAATTATGCACCCGACTCACTTACGTTCCGGGCTCGTTACAACGTAGATGCAACGGCTTCTCGCAATACATGAAGACCGCCGACAAGCCGATCCGCGATGAAATTGTGGCCAAGCCCGATAGGAAGCCCGATATGAAGCCCGATAACGAGCCTGTCAAAAGAAGCGTCAAGAATCGGACAAGGCGCTCAAGGCTGGGTTTATTGCGCGAGCACCGCTGCTGCGGCGGGTACTACGCGACAAGTCCCATAAATCGGATATTGTTATGGGCTTTTGACCGCACCGTTAAAGCGTGTACTTTGTTTCTTTTCACATTTGTGTCTACCACGCTGCAAGAAATGTATTGCAGCCTCGCACGCGTTAAGTTACAATATGAACATGTCTGCCCAATCTATCGGAACATCCGTCTCTGTGCGAGCGAACGCATCACATCGCACCTTTACGCGGGCTCTGCAGTTCGTTCTGTCGTCGCTGTTGCTGCTGGCGTGCGTTGTGCCCGCCCAGGCCCAGCCGTTTAACGTGCGGACGTGGTACGCCAAGGGCCAGGTCTTTGTCGTATGGCAGTTTCCGGCTCCGCCAGCCTTTGCCGCTAGCACAGTTGAGATTTATGCGTCCGCCGGTGTGCAGGCCAGCACGACGAACATGACGCGGCTGGGGCGATTGTTCTTGCCCGAGTACACCGGCGCGCGCTTGCGTTCTCTGTCGCCGGGCGCGACGCTGCGGGTCCCCACTCCCGCCGGAGGGATTTACACGCTCGCTGCCAACGAGGGCGTTTTCGCGCACACGCCCCGCGCTAACGGTGGCCTGTTCTTTGCGGTCGTCGACACGGGCAGCGCAGCTGTAATCGCCACCAACAGTGCCACCACGGCCTTCAGTTACAATCCCGCGGCTGATCCGGTGCGTCCGCATCAGCAGTTTACAGTCACCACCGCAGGGGGCAACCCCGCGACGGCCTACGTGGTGTGGGCTGAGGGGCGAACGGATTATAACAACTCACGCCCGGATGTTCCGGTGATGGCCAACGCGGCCAAGAACGGTGTGCCCCACGTCTTTGTCATCACCGAGCCCGTCGGGGGCGTGCCCGCTGGCCCGCTCACGTGCGCGTTTGCCCTGCACGGTGGCGGGGGCAACTACCAATTGTTCCTGCCGGGCGTGCCCACGCGGGCGGACCTCTCGCTCTCGCTTAACAACGGTGTCGTTGTCACGCCAGATGACACGATCTTCTCTCGCAATGAGAACGCGCTCGACGAGCGCACCACCGCTTGGTTTGGGTATCATGATGCGTTGGACCCGTTCTTCCCGGGCGTGCGCGCTGCGCCGCCAACGACCGCCACGATTGCCAACTTCACCCAGCGACGCTTCTTCTGGATCATGGACTGGGTGCTTGGGATGGGGGCGTCCGCATCGCCCTACACGATCGATCCGATGCGGGTTGCCATTGTCGGGCACAGCAACGGCGGGCGGGGAGCATCTCACCTGACGCGCTTGGCGCCCGAGCGGTTCTGCGGTGTGGTCCTCTACAACCCGCCGTTTAACTTTGCGATGAACGAGAGTGGCCAACTTGACTACATGCGAGGCGACGTCGCTAGTAATCTTGCCACCAACCTGCCGCGGCCGAGCGCGCCCGGCAATCTTGGGATGCTCGAAGTGTTCACCCCCACAGTCCGCATCTCGCCGACCCGGCGCGACCTCGCCCTCACCCGCGCCTTCTTCGGGAAGCGCGACACCGACGGCGCGGCGACGTGGAATGCAGGCATGCGAGCCGCGGTTGATTCGATGGACGACTCGGGCCTAGGTTACATGATCTTCTGGGATGAGCGCGAGCACGGTGTAGAACTATGGTCGGTCGAGAACAGGACACCAGGGCCGGATGTCGGCCAGTGGGTTTCGCCCGTGCGCACGCGGCGGGCCTCGTGCCAGTACCTCGTAGACACATACCGCGCCGACCGCTCGTATCCAGGCTTCTTCAACGCAGATGCGGATGCCGCCCTCGCGGGCCAGCAGCTCGACCCCGGATCGGGCGACCCGTATGGGGGCGATGCGTGGGGCACGTGGGGCGGTTACTTTGAATGGGAAGCAAAT
>CAYVFW010000368.1:0-2473 GCA_964450325.1 uncultured Phycisphaeraceae bacterium
GCCTTTTCAATCGGCATCACTTCTGGGGTCCGCCGGGCGCGCGGATAAAGGAGCACGCGGTGAGATCGCAGCGCCTGCAAGATGAAGGGCGTCTTGGGCATTGACGCGACCACGGCCAGGTCGTCGAGCAGCGTGCCGTGATTCATCATGAACCGCGCGAACCGGTCCGGCTTCGTGCCGGCGGCGATCCGAAGAAACAGCTCGGGCGCCCGTGACGGATGCCGCGCAAGATACGCCAGAAAGATCTGATCCAGCCACCGCGACACCGCGCGGCCGGGGACCATCGACCGTGGGGAGCGGTTCTGCAACACCGCCAGCGCCAGCTTCTCGCTGTGCTCTTGGATCGCGGCGAACGCGTACCCGGTCGACGGCTTGGCTGCGCCCCCGCCCAAGCCGATGGGGGTGACGTGAGGGTTCGCAGCAGCCAGCGCGTCCCGCCCGGGGATCCGCGCGGTAGTCATCGCGATCATGCCCTGTTCCCGCCGCGAAACACGCCACGACTCAATACCGAGGATGTCGCGCACGTATCGCGCCGCGTCATCGTGCAGCGTGTCGTAATCTCCCGGCCGGGCGAGAAACCCCGTGGCCTCAACCAACGCCGTTCGCCGCGTCGTCGGAAGTACGTACACGAAATGAATCTCGCCGCGCTGCGGAGTGCGGAAATCCATCATCGTCACGCCCGCAGGATCGAAGTCGTCGTGATCAGTCTCGACCTCCAACCCTACGAACTGCTGCCAAAGGAGCGTGTCATCCGGGCCGCCAATGACCTCCGTCCCAGTCGGCGGGCGACTGTCAAAGATGTGCCCAGCCGCGAGACATCGGGTCCTGCCTTCCCGGTCGATCGTCTCAACGTCCTTGCCCCGGACCGTGAGTACGGAATGGCCCAGCAACAGCTCAACCCGCGAGTCTTTCGAGAGCCGCGCCAGGCAGTCGGCATAAAAATCACCAGCCGCAATCTGCTGGTACTGACTCGTTTCGGACTGATGCGACGCCTCCGCGCGATCCGTGACAAACCGCCAGTTCGACCACCGCGATTTGGCGAGATGTCCGAACCGATGATGACGCGTGTAAAAGCCGCACCAGGTTCTGTCATTAAAGTAATCGTCGAGCCGGCGGGGCTCGACGATTACGATGGGCTGGTCCACGCCCGCATCACAAAGGTGGGTCGCGAGGCTGAGTCCCGCACACCCGCCGCCAATGATGACCAGCGGATCTTGTTCTCGGGACATACAGCGCCCTGTGACCTGAAGATGATCCAGTGGAGACCTAGCGCCTAGCCGGCTCGAGCCCGATGTTCTCGGTCGAAACAGCCTCTCCGCCCACGTCCTCGAGCTGTGCCTTGGTGCGTGCGATCATGTAAATCACCAAGCCATAACCGGCTTTGGCTGTGATATCCGCAATCGAATACCCGACTTGCATTGCGACCTCGCCATTCGAGCCAAGAGTCAGCACTGTTTTGGCCGCGAACGCCACCGGGTAGAAAAGCCAGGTCACGACCGTTACGTTCCGGGCCAGCTTGATCAGCCCCCGTACTTCCGGGGCCTCACGAAGGATCGCCGCGCCCAGTTCGACGTAAAGCAGGTACAGCGTGTACACGAACGGGACCATGCTCAGCGACCACCACAGCCAGCGAGTGCCGGCGTCAGTTGAGATTTCGCCGGGGTACCCCAGGGCGATCATCAACGCCGTCGCGATGACCAGCTTGGTCAACAGTCGCCGACTTTCACCCTTGGGCAGCGACAAAACGGCCACCAGTTCGACCATCAACAACGGAACGGTAATAAACCAGTCAGCGTATCGGTAGAAATCGTTGAATGGTGCGCCCGATGCGACGTATCGCACCGTCCCGTCGACCCGTTGCATCGTGTAAGCAGTGACGAACGAGTCGTAGATTCTCAGGTAGTGATAGGTGGCGATGGCACAGACAATGCCGCTCACCGTGATGGCAATCTGGTATTTCTTACCGCTCGCGGAATTGATGAAGAAAAACACCGCCGCCGCCCCGAGGGTAGCGATGGCGAACGAAAGCATGTTTGAAACTAAGCTAAATTGACCCGCTGTCAGTTCTGGCACGTGAGTTCCTTTCGAGTGAGGCCGCGATTCTTTGACATTCTGACTTCTTGACCTTCTGGGATAACGCAATCGATGACCGACCTGCGGATTGCCGCGCAAGCGAGGTCTTCAAAAGTAACTCCAGTCAACCGGACAAAACCTAGGTATCAGATCAAAAACAGAGAAATCGTTTGGGCGAGCGTAGCGATCAACGCGCAGTCTTACAACCCCAAGTGTAGTGATTTCAATATTTTCAACTTTCAGATAGCCCTGATTGCTGCCCAATAAAGTGCCACTCGACCCATCACGGCCACGCGTATCGGAACTCTCCCGATGTCACCGCCTGACAACCGGCCACCGTCAACCATCTCAATCTCCGCACCAACCCGCTTCGGAGATGCGGCCGAGAGTGGAGTGAAAT
>CAYVFW010000369.1:0-2469 GCA_964450325.1 uncultured Phycisphaeraceae bacterium
CGCGCGGGAAGTATATTTAATGATCTGGTCGCCTCCGGTCGCGTGCTCGCCCCAATCGTTATCGGTCGCGACCACCTGGATTGCGGCAGCGTCGCAAGCCCCAACCGCGAAACCGAAGCCATGCTCGACGGCACCGATGCCGTCTCTGACTGGGCACTGCTAAACGCCATGGTGAACATCGCCAGCGGGGCCTCTTGGGTCTCCTTCCACCACGGTGGCGGCGTCGGAATCGGTTACAGTCAACACGCCGGCCAAGTCATCGTCGCCGATGGCACCCCCGCCGCAGCGGCACGCCTCAAACGCGTGCTGACAAACGACCCCGCCATGGGCGTCTTCCGCCACGCTGATGCCGGCTACCCGACGGCCCAGGCGTGTGCAAAGGATCAGCGGCTGAATATTCCGATGTGAGCGGGATATGGAGCCGACGCTCGGACAGCGGCGGCGATGGCAACCCTAAATAACGTGCGGCCAGCTCCTAGAAAAACGCCTCGTTTGCCCTCCCCCACTCCCTAATAACCCCAATCTTTCACTTTTTTCTCAAAAAATAGCACTCAGTAGAAACCACTCCATATCATCCCCGATATATATCATAGGTGCTATGATTTTCTCTCACTATGGAACGCTGCCTCTTCCATCTTCCGCCTTGTGCTCCTGCTCTGCGAATCTCGCGCATCGTGGTTGCGTCGGCTGAATCGTTCGCATTTCGGACTACCCCGGCTCCGCAGGCTATGTCAGCTCCGCAGTCAGCTCCGCGGGCTAAGTCCGCTCCGCAGGTTTGGAAGCCAGTTCACAATGCCCGCGGCTTCCGCTTTGCGCATTTCTCACGCCTCGGGGCGGCGGTCCCTCCCACAATATTCGCGGCCCATCTCCCAGAAAACGGGGCGGTCCTTCATTTTTCTCGCCACACCTGCGGGGCTCTGGCTCTCCATCTGGCCCGCCGTACGGCCCGCCGTTGGGTTCGCCGGGCGTTTTTCGTTTCGCTTGAGGCCAGACTTGGCCTGTTAGGTACTAGTACGATTGGTCGTGGGAAAGAAAACCAAGACAACTTCCGTCGCCCCCATCCCATCGCTTCTCAGCGACTTTCTTCGTTGGGTCTTTGGGGCGGCACCCTCTCGTCATTCGCGGCTTTTCGTGCGCGATATCCGCGTCTCTCAAGAGATTCGCGCGTTCATCAATCACGATTCTCGCACGCGAGCTCAGAAAGAGGCCTTTGCCGAACTGCTGTTGCGGCTCGATGCCGACCCGGTTTCGCACAGTTGGCCCATACTCAACCCGCCGGTTCCCGGCCTTCGTTGGGCGACCTTTCTGAACTTCAAAGTCATTCTTCTTTTCGATCCCTCGCACGACCGTGTGAGCGTTGCGACGATCGAGCTTTGAAACTTCTTCACCGAGCTTCGCGGCCCGGCATGGAGGCATGACGCGTGGCCACCATCAACTCCACCCCCCACTCCCCCGCCAAACCGAACGCATCCCGTACTTCGCATGTCTCAATTCCGATCGCGGAATACGACGCGCTTGTCGCCAACGCCGCCGCGGCTGGGCCTAGCCGCGACGCCATTGAGCGTGCCGCGGCTATGTTTGCGGACCCCGCGACAAAGTGGTATGACGCGGAAAGCATATTGAAGAACATCGTCGCCGATGGGCTGAGCCATGTCCGTCAAGAGTCGGGCCTAACTCAGGCGCAGTTGGGTGAACTGGCCAACATGCCGCAATCGCAGGTCTCGCGGCTTGAGAAGACCATCGACGCAGCGACGATCCGGGTGCTTCGCCGGATTGCCACCGCCCTGACACGCAACCCGCCGCTCTCTTTAACTCCGGCCATCGCTTCGGCTTCGGCCAAGTCAAAGGTCAGCCCCGCTCGCACTCCCCGCACCTCGCAACGGCGCGCGGTGTAACTCGGTGCCGGTTGCTTATTCCTCGCCTTATTGCTGCCCGCGCGCTCTTCGCTATCTACTGACATGCTGATGGTGCTATGCTGGGGGCCTTATGCGTACGAATTACACCACTCTTAAGCGCACCACACGAGATGACAGCGCACGGCACGACTCGAGCCGATACAACTCCAGCCACTCCTTGACCAGTTGGTTCACGGCCGCGCGGCACTTTACCACCGGGGTTAGGCGGGCGTTGCGTTTGCTGGTCGCAGCGTTCGTACCGTTGATCATAAGTATCACGGGTTGCGGGCTTTCCGCGCCGCACGATACGTTTAAACTCTCACCAGTCCACACAGCGCACGACACGCAGCCGGTAAATAGAGATGACATTCTTCTCTATCCCAAGCCGGGCACTGATGATGCTTGGACGTCGCAGATCATCGGCTCAACCCTGGCCATCGAAGAGTTAATTCTCTCGTGGAACGCTGATGTGCCGACGGGCGCGATGGTTACATTTGAAGTTCGCGCGCGTAACCTTCCCGAATCGTTATGGACGCCTTGGCTCGCGCTCGGATCAGTAACCCCACCCCCACCC
>CAYVFW010000370.1:0-2452 GCA_964450325.1 uncultured Phycisphaeraceae bacterium
AGTTGACTCATTGGTGTTTCTCCAGTCAAATATTCGCGTCTTGTTTGGGGAGATGGTATTCATCTTGTTTGGGGAGATGGTATTCAGTGCCGACCGCGCCAACTTCTCTTGGGGCGGTCGACGTGCTGCACGGTCACGATGCTGCGGTCGGAGGACACGATCATCGCGACATCCTTCCACCGAGACAGATCAACTCCATACCGGGCCAGTGCATACCCGACAGCTCGGGAACCGAGGAAGTACGCCTTCGCCCCATCGCCGGCGTGAAACGTTTCTCCGAACTCCAGCAGTGCCGCCATACCTTCCTCGCTCACACACCGCTGTTGGCAGCGTACTGCGGCATGTCGGGTCATCCTGAAGCCACTCTTCACGTTCATCGCAACGATGACACTTCTCCTTTTTCAGCCCTGCCGGATGGCGGGCTCTGACCTGACCAAAGCGATCGCGATGCCAATCGCTAAATGCTGCGCAAGTAGCTGCCATACCACGTCTTATGGAACTCCGTGCGCGACGGGCTAAATCCGCAATTGATCGATTTCAATCGCGTCGTGATCGATATCGCGCACGCCTGCTACACTCCGCTTCCCCCCGGAGTGCTCCACATGGCGTCATCAATTCTTCTGAGCTGGGTTGGTGTTTCTGACGTTCAGGCCGGATTGGGAACGACGCCCCGCCGGACTTCAGGATCGCCGCTTGCCGCGGTGGCTGGCCACGTCCGGCCAGAGCGGATTTCCCTGCTTTGGGCGGACAGTGAAAAAACGCCGATCGCGAAATCCGAAGCTTGGAAGGCCTGGCTGCTGTCGAGTCTTGAACAGGCAAACCTGCGGCCGGTGATCGAGATTCACGACGTATCCGGCGCGGGCAATCCGGTCATGAACTTCGATTGGGTATGGTCGAAGGCGTCCGTCCTCTTCGACCAGTGCGCCGCAGCCGCGGACGACCTCTTCGTAAACACGAGCAGCGGCACCCCCAAGATGGCATTCGTGTGGTGGACCTTGGCGCTCTCGATGGGTCGGCAGCGAGCTCGCTGTTTCGAGAGTTCACCAGAGAGTGGCGTGGTCGAGGCGAGCGTCCCACGCGCCTTGGAGGTCCGCTTTCTTGAGGACCGTCTTACCGGCGGCGTGTTTGACGTCTTTGAAACCGAAGGTGTCCGATTGCGGCCGGACTTCGCGAAAGACTTCGTTGGGGAGTCTGAGTCGATTCGTCGCGTAAAATTTCAGGCTCAGGAAGTTTCGAGGTTCACAAAGTACCCCGTTCTGATCCTTGGCCAACCCGGAACAGGCAAATCGACACTTGCGGAAGCGATTCATCGTGAGAGCGGAAGACCACCGGAGCGTTGGCGAGTTGTCGATTGCGGATCACTTCAGGACCCGGTATCCCGCCACCTTTTGGCTGGATGGAAGCGCAATAGTTTCACGGACGCGAAAGATGACAGGAAGGGCATCCTCGCGGAAGCTGATGGCGGCTCAGTGTTCCTTGACGAAATTGGCAATGCGCCGATGGAGGCGCAGATTCAGCTACTTCGGTTTCTGCAAACTCGCCGAGTGCGTCCGCTGGGTGGCAGTGAATCCGAGCCCTTAGACGTACGCATTTTAGCGGCTACCAACCTAGACCTTCGACGGGCCATTCGTGACGGCACCTTCCGTCAGGATTTATACGATCGACTTCGCTTTGTTGAGATCATGTTGCCCCCACTCAGGGAACGGTTGGACGATGTGATGCCGCTCGCGGAGGCGGCGCTAGCTCGGTTTAATGTGGAGTGCGCCGAGCAACTGGAGCGAATGGGAAGAGGACACCGCAGATTCGGACCCGGCGTCGAACGGGTTTTTCGCCAGCATGACTGGCCGGGGAATGTTCGAGAACTCGAGTTCTTGGTCGCAAGATTGGCCATTTTCTCTGAACCACACAAGGCACAGATATCCAAGGATGCGGCTGCGAAGGCGATCGCCGCTAGCACCCCTGAGCCATCTGCTGAGGTGCTCGGACGTCCGATCGGTGATGGCTTTGACCTCGAAGCCGTGCTCAACCAGGTGCGTGGGCACTACATTGCGAGAGCGCTCGAAGGCACAAACGGCAACAAGTCGGCGGGGGCGACCCAACTCGGGATTGGCAGGACAGCTCTGCAGACCATGATTCGCAACCTCCCGTCACACCTCGTGAGCAGGTTACCTCGGGGCGAATGAACTGCACAAGGCGGGTCCTGCGCGACAGTTTCGAGTCCACGCGCAGATATAGGCCGGTGCCTCCGAACCTCGAAGGAGCACCGATGCCCGACCCCGCACCACCGCCGCCGAGGCAGCGATGACGTTGCCCTCTGCCCATTGTCAAACGTGTTCCGCGAAGCTCTCGATGCGGCGGATATTGAAGCTAGTTTCGTGATCTCGTCCTCCGACGGGCTAGGTGCTCTTTGGCGGGTCGCTGTTGACCCGCGAAGGAGCCGTTCGTGTCCCAG
>CAYVFW010000371.1:0-2438 GCA_964450325.1 uncultured Phycisphaeraceae bacterium
GGTCTTTGGCGGAGTTTGTGTATCAGATGGCGGGGGGGCTGCGGAGCGCGATGGGGTATTGCGGGTGCGCGACGATTGAGGAGTTACGTCGGGATGCGCGGTTCTGCAGGGTGAGCGGGGCGACGGTGGTAGAGAATCATCCGCACGATATTTTGATTACAAAGGAGAGTTCGAACTATCTGGCCGGGAATGAGAAGTGAGGCTGGGAGTTGGGACATAAGTTTCACTTTGCCTTTGCAGTGGACGGCTGAAGAGATTATGATTAACCTACGAGAAAAGGCCCCGTGTGGGGCCTTTTTTCGTGGTAGTTAGTGGGTCTGTTCGGCTTAGTTTAGCAACCGGAGGCCCAGCGCTCGAGGAAGAGGAAGATATCAGTACCGTCGATGCCGCCGCTGGCGTCGACATCGGCGTAGGGAGCCGCGGCGGACCAAGCGACGAAGAAGGACTCGATGTCGGGGCCGTCGATGCCACCGTCGCAGTTAAAGTCACCGATGCAAACGTTTAACTGGGTTGTGGGCGAGTTGGTCGAACCGCAGGTGGAGGAGACGATGCAGCGGTAGAGGCCTTGATCGCTGAGGGTAACGCAGCTGAAGGAGAGGCTGGCGGTTGTTGCTCCCGCGATGCCGCAGGGGCCGGGGGCATCGATTACGTTAGTGAAGGTGCCGGGAACCAGGAGGTCTTCCACCTGCCACTGATACGTCAGTGGGAAGGCGGAGGGGAGCTGAGCTACTTCGATATTAACGGGGAGGTCGCGGCAAGCAGATATTTGGGCCAGCGGTGATTGCGCGATAGGACCAACGCATGGGAGGGGGAGGCCAGCGGCTGGGGTTGTGGCCGGTGTGCCGGGGCGGAAGAGACCGATGTTAACGTTGCCGAGGGCGGTGGCGGGCGCGGCGTTGGTGGTGAAACTGAAGGCGTAGAGGGT
This sequence comes from uncultured Phycisphaeraceae bacterium, assembly GCA_964450325.1. GTDB lineage: Bacteria > Planctomycetota > Phycisphaerae > Phycisphaerales > UBA1924 > UBA2402. The sequence continues at coordinate 926 of CAYVFW010000371.1, forward strand.
GCCCCAACGGACGGGGTTGCTGTTGGGATTTTGGGCAAAGGTCTGAGCGGTGCGGATGGTCAGGGAGTCGCCAGAGCGGGAGGTGACCCAGGGGGAGTTGTCGTAAGGTTCGCCGACTTGGTAGCTGGGTGCGGCGAATCGGTAGGCAGTGAAGGAGGCGGAGGCTGGGAGGGGCACGCTAAAGGAGGCCGCGCTGCGGTGGGAGTTTAAGTTATAGATCGCGTAATCGTAAGTGTAAAGGCCGCCGGCGACTGAACGGACCTTACCGGCCATGAAAAGGCGGCCTTCGCCCAAGATGTCTGAGACTGCAACTTTAACGCCGGGATCGGGGATGTTGGGGCCTAGGCCATGCTCGGCCCAGGCGTAGATGGCGGGGCGGCCGACCTGGCTTGTTCCGGCTACGGACCAGGCGAAGGTGGGGGAAGCGCCGCTGTTGGCGACGGTCATCCGGCGATAGGTTGCGTTGTTGAGGGCATCGACCGGGGCTTCTTCGAGGCAGACGTAAACGCCTTCCGCGAAGAACTGGGCGTTGGGTAAGTCGGCTGCGCCCATCTCTTTGACACCGATCTGCACGCGGCGGCTGACGGCATCGCCGGAGAAGGAGGGAACGGGTGCGAAGGTGGAATCGTAAGCATTGATGCCGGAGCGGGGACCCAAGCGGCCTTGGCCGCCGTTAAAGCTTGCGCTGTAGACATCGCGGCAGCCGGGACGGAGGCCTGTGCCAACGCTGGAGCAGGTAAGGGTGCTGCAGCCGTTGCCGTTAGCGACGCAGCAGGAATGCTTGCACCAGCCAAGGCCGATTTGCTGGATGCGACCATCGAAGATGCGATAGGCGTTCATGGCGAGCGCGGGTGATCCGCCGTTGACCCAGGAGAGGGATTGGTTGCCAATATTGCAAGTGTTACTGCCCCAGGCGTAACCGTATACGTCGGAGCCACCGACCGAGACGGGGCCATATTTGGCGGTATCGTGGAGGTCAGAATGGGTTACATCGGGGCCAGCGAGCGCGGGGAGGGCGCACGCGGCGAGAAGATAAGCAGAGAGGAGCGGACGATTCATGAAAGTTACCTCGGCGTGGGAGGGGCGGGGGGCGTGGAACGCGGGCGACGTAAGCGAACTGGGCAGAGCCCGGTTCTAAACGGGCGCAGTGGGTGGGCTTGGTGCCCGCCGGGAGAAGTAGGGTGCGGACTTAAAAGTAAGTTATTGGCGTGACGGCAGAGCTGAGCGAGCGGGGGTGAGTTATAGTATGTTAAAGAAAGCGCGAGTGCGGGAACGAATGCGGGGTGCCAGAACGGGAAGCCGCTGGGAAAATGGTATGGCAGGAGGCTTGGGGCGGGCGTGAGGGAGTGGATAGCTGAAACCCCGGGCGGGGTGGTACCATGCGCGCGTATGGCGAATGAAGTTTTATCCGTGCGGCCGATCATCGGGCTTGAGATCCACGTTGAGCTTAGTACGCGAACAAAGGCGTTTGCGGGTGCGATGTCGCCGGCGGGTCTGGAGGCGGCTCTAGCGG
>CAYVFW010000372.1:0-2417 GCA_964450325.1 uncultured Phycisphaeraceae bacterium
GATCTCTTGGGCCGGGAGCGTGACGTCGGCGTCTGCAACTGATACATCGATATCGACTTCTCCGCGTGCCGGGGTGGACTTGGGCGCGTAAGTCATGCTTGCGCGAAGGCCGAAAGGGGAGGCCCGCTGCACCGGCGCACTTGAAGGCGCACTGACGGTTCCATCGATCGCAATCGCCAAGCTGCTGTGCTTAATCTCAAGCCGGCCGGTAATACCGGAGAGGGACAAGCCGGAAGCGGCACGGGGCGTACCGATGGGTCCGGAGCGCTGAGGCCGCGCGCCCATGCCATCGACCGCCACGGCGATGTCATAACCGGTCGTACCGTAACTGTCAGCGTCATCGCCGTAGAGCTGCCAGATTTTGATGGTCGCGTCGCCCGTTCCCGAGAGATATAAGTCGTGAATGAGATCGCGGAGGGGTCTTCCATCCGGGGAGAGCGATGCCGCTTCGGGGAGTGCAAACCGAAGGAGATTGTCGGCGGGAATGCCCTTAGAGGTAATGTCGAGGATCGGGACGAATGGGGCGCCCGGCTTATCGAGCTGCTCAAGGTCGCACTTCGCGGAGAGTGTGGCTTCGCCCCCGCGAAGCCCGCGGTAAATGCCGCCGGAGACGGTGGCATCATAATCAACTTTGAGGATGCGGATATCCTCAGCGAGCATGGGATATGGGAAGGCTTCAGGGAGCAGCCCGACGCGCTCAAAGTGAATATCGACGATATCGTTCCAGATGGATTCACTGCCCTCGACCCGCGTGACTTTCACCACGACGTTTGCGGCTCCGCCCGGAACAAACTCCGGGATCGATGCATCTTGGCTGACACTTCCGGGGGCACGCACCAAGCCCTGTTCAAGCAATCGTTTGTAATGGGCATCATTGAAAAGTACGTCGATGATTGCGCCGCGCTGCTTCATCGCCGCGGCGAGAGTTGCGTTGACCGGAAGGCCCTTGACTGTGACATCGACGACGACGCCCGCATCGTCGGTCAGCGGTGAAATCACGGCGGAGGCGAGTACGGTGGCGCCGTCGGGCGTGTCGCCCCGCATATTATTGAGTAGTAACTTAGAATCGTTAAAAACAGCGTCGACGGAGAGGTTATAAAAGCGGTAGGGAAAGCGCTCGAACGCTGCCGACCCGTTCCTTAGTTTGAGCGTTCCGTTAACGGCGACCTGGGCCGCGATACTTTCGTTGGGCTGGCCTCGGGTGATGATAACATCTGCGTCGACGGTGCCGGTGGGGTTGGAGAACTGCTCGAGCCGACGGCGGACCACCCCGGGGGCGAAGATCGCGATGCCGGGGCTTTCGGTGAGTTCAAAGCCGGTGCTTTTGAGGTGCGCGGTGAAGGCGGAGTTCTCGTCGCGTCCGTCGATATCAAATATTATGTTATATGGAAGTTCCTCGAGAAGGCCGTCAAGCTCGCCCCTCATGCCCTTATCGGTTATTGTTAACTTCCCCTTGGTTTTGCGCATGTGCAGTCGCCGGTCTTTGAGCTCTTCAGGAACGGGTATGACACGGTCGTCCTTGTCCACGCCGGGCCGCGGGGAGAGGGGGAGGTCTAGACCGACGTCGACAAGCTCGATAGTGGCTTCGAGGCCCGGCGTGGGGGCCAAGCGATAGGTAAGCTCGCCCGACGCGATATCGCCGCGGAGATTAAGATTTCTATAGGGCTCGCGGAGCGGTGTTGGGAGCGCCTCCGCCGGGTATTCGGCCAGGCTCAGGCCCGATATCTTAAGCTTAATTTCGTTATTCCCTGCGGTGCCGCGGATCGTGATGGCGTCGCTGCGCGGGGGCTGGCCGGGGGTCTGCGGCTGCCGGAACAAAATGATGCTGTCGCCTGAGTTATCCAAAGCGGAGATGACTTCACCCTCAAAGTCCACGCGCTTGAGAAGTGTGAATGTTTCGCTGCCAGGGGTGGAGGTGTGCTCGCCGATCTCGATCACGCCTTCGGTGACTTTCACCTGCGGGGCCAGTGGTGCGGCCGCAGGCTTGCCGGGTTTTTTGGTTGAGCGGGTGCGAGGATCCAGCGATGTCACATTAACTTTTCCGGTGTCTACGTTTTGACTCAGACGGATGACCGGATGAATGACTTCAATTGAATCTACAACTCGGCCACCAAAGAGCAACGCGGAGAAATCCACCCGGGCCTCGATCCGCTCGCTCTCGAAAATTGACCCGGCCTTTCCCTTAATCTCGGGCACGCGTAGCGTGGCGTTCTTGAGAACGACGCGGCCGCCGCGTGACACGCTAGCGTTTTCAGCGACGACTTTGCCGCCAGCGATGCTACCCAACTGCCAAAGCACCAACTGGCCCATCACCAACGGATGGGTTAGGACAACGTAAGTGGCGGCGAGCAGGAAGATCAAACTTCCACCGGCCCACCACCACCTTCTTCTTCGGCGCAAGCGGGGGGAAGAGGGAG
>CAYVFW010000373.1:0-2411 GCA_964450325.1 uncultured Phycisphaeraceae bacterium
GTCCATGTTCGGTTCTCCGGAGCGTGAAGGTGTGGGGGCGAGTGATGATACAACACCCTAACGGCGGTGGGCACAGACTGGGGGGGAGATTCTGAAAATTTGTGCGTGAGCGGGCGTCAAGAGGCGATTTGCGACGGCCTTACGGCCTGAACGGCATTCGCCAGCGTGAACTCATGCAATCCGGTACTGAAGGGTTGCCCCGCTGCATTTGGTCGTCTATAGTCTGGGAGAGTCAGGCTGATGCGGACGACTCAGGAAAAGGAAACGAGAGCACGTTGGCGTTAGGCCGAATCGCTCTTTCCTATATGACGAGAGCGAGCGCAAGTCCGCCTTGCGACAAGCTCAGTTCTGTTGACCGACTTTTTACTACTAAGGGAGCAAGAGATGACTGGTAATCAACTGAAGAGCCGTAGTTTACTCGTTGCAAGTTTCATTGCCGCCGCGGCGGGGACGGCCTTGGCAGACCCCAGCGCGATGAACCTGCTGGTGCCGTTTGATAGTAACAACACGGCGGGCTGGACCCAGACGATGGCGCCCAACGACGACGGAAGCTCGTCGCTCATTCAGCTGGGATTTGACTTTTGTTTCTATGAAGAAGACCGGCCGAGCTTGTATGTGAACAACAATGGTAATGTATCGTTCAGCGGCCCCTACTCGACTTTTAGTCCCTCGGGATTTCCAAGCTCCTCGTTTGACATGATCGCGCCGTTTTGGGGCGACGTGGATACTCGCAACCGCACCGACGCGGATACGAATCTCGTGTGGCACAAGACGATTACTGGGTCCAGCGGCGATCCGATTTTCGTAGTGACTTGGGACTCGGTGGGAGTTTACAGCAACAACAACAGTGTGCGCAACACTTTTCAGTTACTCTTGGCGGCCAATGATGACGAGTTCGGCACTGATCTGAACGCGGCGTTCTCGTATGGAAACATGGGGTGGACGACGGGCAGTGCTTCGGGTGGTGTGAATGGGTTTGGCGGGGTGCCCGCCACAGTTGGCATTAATGCAGGTGATGGCATCCGGTTCGATCAGATTGGGCGGTTTGATCACGCGGGCAATGATTACGGTGGTGGTGGGGCTAATCCGCCGGCCACCAGCGGCGTAGATTATCTTGACGGCCGCACGTATTACTTTGATGCATGCCAGGGCGTGGTACCCGCGCCGGGTAGCTTGGCGTTGCTGGGTGCGGGCGGGCTGATCGCCGGTCGGCGTCGGCGGTCCTAGGTTTGAGTGGTGGGGTTCTAAGATAATCTGTGCATTACCCGACGACAGCGCCGGGTTTTTTTGCATCCTGCGGAAGGGTGTAGCCGAACCTGATAGTTGGCGGATTACTCACAGATGCAGCTGTTAACTTAGTGGTAGGATGCTCGGCTGTTGTGATGGAACAGGGACCCCGGCATGAGCGCGACTTGCGGGTGAATTAGCTGCGTTCATGGAGAACTGTTCACAAGAAGCGTTGTTTGAGGCGGCGTACCATGGTGTCGAAGCGAGTTTCACCGGGGGAGAGCGTGTTTCTGCTGGTTTGGAGGACGTAGCTCAGTTGGTAGAGCATCGGACTTTTAATCCGTTGGTCCAGGGTTCGACTCCCTGCGTCCTCATTTTCATGTAGCGGGCCGATGGGGCAATAACTTCGCCCGCCCGCGTTGTCGATGTAACTTTTTTTCCGGAGACCGACGACTCTGTGGACCGGTGCAGTGCGCGTCGGGAGGCAGGGTGATTTTGCAAAATTGCGGAGCAAGGAAGCTGTAAAGCGCGAGCTTTGCGGTTGGGACCGTGTGACGGCGAAGCAAGGGGCGGCGGCGAGCCGCGAGGAACTGACTACGTGGCCAAGCATACCAACGTTCTGCACGCAAACTGGTCTGGTGGAATGCTGCATTTGTGGATGGAGTCGGGGTCGGCGTATCTTGATTTTCAGCCTGGGGATTTTCAGCCTGGGGATTTTCAGCCCGGGAAGTTTCAGTCTGGGGCAGTAGGAGCCTCCACCGAGCCGGTGCGACATGCGTTCGCGGAATCCTCTATCGATTTGTCGGCGCTGATCGGAGCGCGGGCAACAGAGGCATTTCTTGAAGGGGTGGGCCAAATCGGTGGCGAGCAGGCAGAAGCCGGTGGGGGTGGTAGCGGGGGAGTGGCGTTAGAAGCCGAGCGGGCGATAGTTATCGGCGAACAGAGTGTACTTCACTTACGTTTGCCCTGCGTGAACGGCGTTCCGATGCCGTCGGCAACGCTCGTGCGGGCCGTCGGTGCTAGAAGTATGGTCGCAGTTGGGGGTGCGGGGAAAGACGGCGGACCGGCCGGGTTAGACTCCAATGAAACAGATGGGGAGGACTCGATAGGCGACGACGACGCAATCGGCGAGCTGGAAGGATCAAGCGATGTCGCTTGATCCTTCCAGCTCGCCGATTGCGTCG
>CAYVFW010000374.1:0-2403 GCA_964450325.1 uncultured Phycisphaeraceae bacterium
CCCGCATCAACGCCGCCCGCATGCATCGTGCCGCGGAGGCAAGAGACACACAGACGTTCCTCAGCGCGTTCGAGCAGACCCTCGCAATCGCGCGAGTCTGTTCTCACCAGCCCGGCGCTATCGACCGTCTGGTCGCCTGCTCGGTCGCCAGGCTCGCTGCCGATCAGGCGGGCAAGGCGGTCCGCGCTGGCTGGACCGATGCCGCGGTGATCGACGGGCTTGCTGCGGCCTTGGAGCGCCAGACCAAGTGGCCCTCGCTTCGCCTGACCATCGAGGGCGAACGTCTGCTTGCTCTCGATACCTGCCGCTGGTTGTTCGACGGCGACGGCAAGCTCGACCCTAAGGCCGCGGCGATCTGGGGCGCGATAGCTGGTGGCGACCACCCGTTCGACCACACGAAGATCGGCGACGGCCGAGAGACTCGCGATGACGCGGTGAAGACCTTCAACCTCGCCTTCGACATCTTGGCCGAATCTCCCGACCCGTCCAGCTCTCAGCTCAAACGCCTCGCGTCCGACGTGGCGGCCTTTAAGGCGGCCCTGCCTCCGGGCCACGCTCTGGTCCGGCTCATGCTCCCCACCCAGCTTAAGACCTACGAGGAGAACTCTCGCTCCCGTGCCCGCCTCGCCGTTCTTCGCATTACGCTGGCGCTGGAGAAACACAAGGCCGCGACGGGTTCGTACCCCGACACCCTCGACCAGCTCGCGCGCACCGTCGAAGTCACGGACCCGTGGACCGACCTCTCGCTGCGCTACACGAAGACCGCTGCCAGCTACGAACTCTCCTCGGCCGAGGCCGACGCTCCCTGAAGACTTATCTCCGCCGCGGGGGGGGAGGGGAGTAGCCGTGGCTTGAAATGACCGATGATGGGCAAACGAGCCATTTCGATGGGCCTGCAGGCGAGCCGTGGCTGCATTGCGGAGAAGGTGGGAGTACCCTCCGGGCAATCTGGCGCGGCGGAATGGGTTAGAGCGGGGGGATGGGCACGCGGCGGTCGTGGTTTTTTGCTGATATTTTGAGTTGTAACTTAAGCAGCGTTGGTTTTGCTGCATTCTCTCTGAGTTCTTATGGGTCTGATCGCCTCCATCCGAAGCCGCAAAATCGTCGAGCAGTGCACGCGGCGGAGCGCGGGCTATGAGCGGGTTTGGACGCATGAGGCGCGGTTGGCGTGGCAGCTTGAGCAGCTCAATCGCTGCTGGGCCGTTTCGCAGACGACGATTCCGGCTTACATCGCGGCGGTCTCGGCGGGCCGGTTGCCCAGGCAGTTTACCAGTATGCAGGAGTTTGTTGATCGGGTGGCGCCGACTACGAAGAAGATGGTGCAGACGCAGATGGCCGAGTTAAGTGACCCGACCAAGCCGCAGGATTTCTCGTTTACGACCGGCGGCAGCACCGGCGAGCCGACCAAGTTTCCATTTTGGAACAGTGAGGCCCAGCACTCGATTCCGGATAGGTGGATGTGCCGGCGATGGTTTGGGGTTAAGCCTTCGGATCGGTTGTTTATGATCTGGGGGCATAGTCACTTGTTGGGGACGGGGCTCAAGGGAAAGTGGAAGGGGAAGCTGCGGGTGTGGAAGGACTCGGCCTTGGGTTACTACCGCTTTTCGGCCTATCAACTGGACCCGGCAAAACTGAGAGAGGCGTGCGATGAAATGTTACGTTTCAAACCTGCGTACATGCTGTGTTATAGCAGTGCTCTGGACTATTTCTGCCGCGTGAACGAGGACAGGGCGGAGGAGCTTAAGGCCCTGAACCTGAAGATGGCGTTTGGCACGGGCGAGAGTTTTCCGTTCCCTGACTCGCCTCAGTGGGTGAACAAAACTCTCTCCTGCCCGTGCGCGATGGAGTACGGGAGCGTCGAGACGGGGATCATGGGATTCTCGCGGCCGGTGCCCAAAGGCCTGGGCCACTTTGATCTCTTCTGGCAGAGTTACTTTATCGAGGCGAACGAGGTTGGACCCAGCGGCGGGCGGGTGATCCGCCTCACCAGTCTTTTTCCCAAGAAGTTCCCGCTGATGCGTTACGAGATTGGGGACGAGGTGCGGCTGTTTGAGGGCGATAGCCCGCTGGGCCTTACGCGGGTGCAGAGCATCGTCGGGAAGAGCTTGAGTTTTGTTACAATGCCCGACGGCACGAAAGTACACTCTGTTGCGTTCGAGCATTCCGTCCGCACGGTGCCGGGGGTTGAGCGGTTCCAGCTTGTCAGCAAGCAGGGGGTCATTACACTCAAGATCGTCGCGCCGGGGGTTAACCAGGTCGCGGCGACGCGAGCCATTCATGAACTTATGTTTAAGATTCACCCCAGCCTCGCCGCGGCGAAGATCGAGTTTACCGACCAGTTGATTCAGACGGTTGCGGGCAAGACGCCGATGGTCGTGCTCGAAGAATCGCACTTAAGTCAAC
>CAYVFW010000375.1:0-2397 GCA_964450325.1 uncultured Phycisphaeraceae bacterium
GAATTTCTGGTCCGTTTTATCTGAATCGAGTCTCCTGCGACCGTGCCGCGGTCGGTCGGGACTCTCAGAGTTGTGGATCAGATTTCGGGGGGGGGCAGACCACAATCACCAACGTGGAGTGTAATCGCACCCGCCCTGCGCGACAAAACGTTAGTGTGCTTGCGGCAGTGCTGACTGTAACCAGTCAGGGAGTTTTTCGCAGAGACGGGTTTCACGCTGATTGGGCAGCGGCGCGAGTATCGCGTGAATCTGAGGCTCTTCTGGCGAGGATTCCTGCGGGGCAAGCCAGAGTACCGCGGACACTGGGTCGGTGGTGTTGCTCTGCTCGGTGAGCCAGGTTTCGATGCGGGTACCGAAGGTTTTTACCGAGGGTGGAGTCTGGCCGACCTGCAGGCGAAGCCGGGCGACGAGGCTGATGTCAGTCTCGGAGAGGTCACCCATCGCTACCGGGTTCTCGCCGCGGATGGTTATGCCGCGCTGGGCGAGCATGGAGATCAGGGACTGGATAGTTTGTGCGGTTGAGGGTGACCAAGGCTGCTTAAGATCGTTTATGATGAGCAGCGTGCAGGGGAAAGTTGCGGAGCCAACGGAAGTAGCCCGGACAGACCTATCGAGGTCATCGTCCGCTGAGGAATCGGCGGTGGCGAAGGCAGCGGATTCATCTGTCGCTGCACGGCCGGTGGGCTGCGTTGAACCATCCTCATAAGTAACAACGATGTTGGGCTCAAACGTACTGTTACTGTCAGAGCGACCGCCGGTGAGAAGCAGGCCCAGCCCAACGAGCGAGCCAGCGAGGAGGCAGACCGTAAGCATTACTCCGCCGTGGAGGCCGGTGCGGAAGTGGCCCGGCGCGGCCGTACGGCCGCGGGTGCGTGCACGTTCGCGAGCGGCGAGTGCGCGTTCGCGAGCCGCGCGAAGCTGTTCGGCTGCGGGTTTACGTTGCGAGGGGTCGGTAAGCGGCCGGCGAGGGCTTTGGCGGGGCAGCGGCGGCGGGACAGCGTTGGCTGGCCGGGGCGATTTCGCACTCCACGCAGCGGCCGCGCCGTTGATCCCAACCTGTGCCGCGGCGACGGCTTGCTCCGCCATGCGCTTGGCGTAAGCAACGGCTTGATCGACCTTGGCAGCAGCGGATGGGGAAGTAGCCTCGTCGCCTTGTGGGGAAGTTTCGGAATGCTGGCCATCAACCACTACTTGGCCACTCCACCAATTTGTAACACGAATATGCGGCACGGAGCGACCAGGAGCCTGTGGGGTGGGGAGTGGCGGGGGGGAAGCGGAGGCGTAAGGAAATGGACTTGCGCTTGCGGCCGCAGCGACGGCGGGGTTACTCGCAGGCTCGAACGTAACTTTTTCGTCTGTGCCCGACTCAGCGACAACGCTCGGGAGCGAGAAGGGTTTGACATCAAACGGATCTGCGGCGAGGGCGACGTACTGTAAGTCGGCCAGCATTGCTTGCGCGGATGAGTAACGCTTATCGTAATCGGTCATGGCGCGGCGGACGATCCACTTGATCGATTCGGGGCAGCGCTTGGCGAACTGACTGAGGACGCCGTGTGCGGGGAAAGAATCTTCAATCACCGAGTACAAGACCGCGCCCGCCGCAAAGATATCGAAACGGGTACCGTCAACTTCGTGCACTTTCACGCCTTGGAGCGCGCGCCGGACGAGCTCGGGGTCGCGGAAGTATTCGGTACCGTGCGTCGTCAGCGTCATGGCGCTGCGCAGGCTGGAGACGAGCCCAAAGTCAACGAGGTGCGCGCGACGATCAGTGCGGGTTGCGACAATAATGTTGTCGGGCTTGACGTCTTTATGCCAGAGCCCGCCGCGGTGATAGGCCCCCAGGCTCGCGACGACATCAATTACATATTGAAGTGCGGCCTTGAGCTGCGGATCACCCAGGCCGGCTGCCTGATTGAAGACGGCCGCCGGGCTGGAGGCGTGGAGTTGCTTAGTGACCAGCGTGAGGCTCTCACCGGGCACATAACGCATTACGTAATAAAATTTTTCCGCCTCCAACTGATGATCGAGGATCAGGCCCATCTTCCTCGCGGCTTCCAGGGAGCGGCTTTCACGGACGATCTGCGGGAGGCTGCTTCCCTCGGTCAGTGAGAAGCTTTTGATTACGACCTGCCCGACGTCGATACCCGCCCGGGCGAAGGCGGCGGCCCGCACATCATCGGGCTCAGCGACGTAAAGTTTCGCGCCGCTGCCGCCGCTGGGCAGACTGCCGACAATAACATAACCTTCAAACTGGCCGCGGCGTGGGCTTGAGGGCGCATGGTCGGGTGGTAGCTGGCTCGTCGGCGCGCTGGTGTGAGCGTTATGCTGATCTTGGGGACTTGAAGTGTTGAGCGGATTGGCTTTCGAGGGCAGGGGCGCGGGGGCGTCGGCAGTGGG
>CAYVFW010000376.1:0-2394 GCA_964450325.1 uncultured Phycisphaeraceae bacterium
GGTGGAGGGGGATGGAGTGGGTGGCTGAACTGCACTTTTTCGCAAGTCGCACGAGGGCCTACAGTTCAGCGCTCGGAAGGATCGATGTGCCTTGCCCGAGCCACATCGACCCCAATGACCCAGGCATAGGGCCGACGGATGAATTTGACCTATGGCCGCTCGAATTTGAAGACGGTGATGCGAGGAACACTGACGGTGTATTTATAATCTGTCGTGAACTGCCGATTTGGAGAAGGTTGGTACCTCGGCTCCAGGTGGCAATGCACTGCTCGATCGGATGCTGCAAATTCGGGGTGTGTAACTACTACGGGCTCGGGCCGGAAGACCCACAGTTTCCGCCTTCGGGACCAGTGCGAAGGCGACAGGATTACGATTTTGACCGTCCAATAGACGGGGACTCGGGATATCGCCGCTACCGGACATGGCAGAATGCCAGTGCTTGCGACTGTCTCGCAAAAGCGGAAATCGCCAACCAATCGAATCCCTGGAACTACAATTTTCTCAACTGTAACAGCAACTGGTATGCTTCCTCACTGCTTAAATGCTGTGTCGGCGAAAACACCGGGGCCCCTCCGCCAGCTACAGGGTGGGGCAGATGCTGTATAGACGCTTGGCTGCCTCAGCAGCCAGGTGACGGGCCAGGGGGGGGGTGGCGGCTTGCGGACGCCAGCACCTTACTTTAAGTGCCCGAAGGGCTCGCCGGGACAGAATTCGAAATATATTCAGCGGTGCAACTTTGACGATGGTCGGCAGCCAGAAGCGCTCGACTGCCCATGGTGAACGCTACTAGCCGCCGGGCCGTGTGTTCGCCATGTGTCGGGATCGAATGTTGATTGCGCGTAGCAATCCGTTTCACTGTAGTTTTATCGGAGAGCACAAATGGTTATTCGATCGCAGATGAGTGCTTTGTTTTCCCGAGTGATTGCACTTAGTCTCATATGTTGGGTTTGTGGTACCGGTGGCTGCGGGAATGCGTTGAGAGATTATAAAGGTGATGGTCGACTCATTGTTTACGAGGAACCAAGTTCGGAGTATGAGTTCGAACTCGAACTGCCGACGGTAGACGCAGGATTTCTTGGTCGACGAACCTTTGATGTGTCTGGAATTCCTCGACGGAGATTCGCTGGAAGACTTGATGACTTTCAGGACACCAAGCGATTTCAAGAACTAGGGTTCCCCGGCGCTGTCACTCCAATCTCCATCACAATCGAGACCACGGAGAACGATACCGTGGTCGTGCGCCGCACTTGGATTGCCGCGACGGATCGGCTGCACGTAATGGGTAAGTTTGGAGGGGGCCGAGAGATTATTTTGGGCACGATCGATGCGACTCGTTCGAACGTCTACAAGCGATTCGTCACTATCGAGGTAGGTGGGGCGCCTATTCCCTTTCCGTTCCGGCTGGTCTTCAAACACGGCCGAGAAGGGCTTATTTTCTGAGGAGCCCAGTTCGGGCGACGCGAGTCAGCGGCCCTGTTGTGGCGGCCGTTATGTGTACGGGACGACGACGAGCACGTCGGTGCTCGCTACCGGGCACCTGCTGGCCAAGGTGGTTCACCCTGAGCAGGTGCCCGCGCAGGCCGCGGCGGATCGGACGGTGGAGACAAGGTATAACGGACAGGGACAGGTGAATGTGACGCTCGACCCGGCGGGGAGCGCGATCATCAACTCGTTCGACACGGCGGGGCGGGTGACGGAGCGCGAGGTTCTGGTGCTTGGAACTGGAATGGACGGACGGGTGCGGAAGATCCAGACGACGTATACCAACCGGGGCCAGACGGAATACGTACGGCAGCTTGACGAGAATGACGATGTGCTCGATGTGTAAAGGGTTGGTATGATGTCCGGCGTGCGGAGCCCGGTGGTGGGCGGACGGTGGCTGAGGAGCGCTGCAATGCTCATGGTGTCTTTGGGACAGATTCGGGTACCTGCTTCAAGGCCTCCCTCGCGGGCGGGAGAATCCGTCATCTTCAGTCAGGTTGGCAGGCGCAGGCACGTCTTCATCTGGTCATTGGCGATTGTGTTGATGGCTCCGCTGGGTGGTTGCGGCGGTATGGCGACTGGCCCGTGCCAAAGGGCCTACGAGCCCATCGAGTTTAGAGGGGCCCCGACTGCATCGGACGTCTTGGAGTTTGCGGTGGCGGTGGCGTACGTGGTTCTCAGGATCGTTGTGCCAGAGTCGTATTCTCATTGCCATGGGAGCGGTTCGCATTGATGCCGCGGGCGTACGGTGGAGGGTGCCAAAGTCTGCTTCAGCGCCATCGCCGCATCGACCGAAGGTCGATTCATCACTCGCAGGTGGCAGCGGTCCTTCGCCTGTCTGCGTTCACTTGCTGCCGTCGCTCCTCTCGCCCCAATCACTCCGCGGCGGGATGGCGTTGGTGATTGATGTGT
>CAYVFW010000377.1:0-2392 GCA_964450325.1 uncultured Phycisphaeraceae bacterium
GCACTCGCCTACGGCCTGGACAAAAAGAAGAAGAACCAGAAGATCGCGGTCTTTGATTTGGGCGGCGGCACCTTCGATGTTTCGATCCTTGATATCGGCGATGGCGTCTTCGAAGTATTAAGCACCAACGGCGACACGCACCTGGGCGGCGACGACTGGGATCAGCGCCTCATTGATCACATGGCGGAAGAGTTTCGTAAGAAGGAAGGCATCGACGTTCGCAAGGACCCGATGGCCCTCCAGCGTTTGAAGGAAGCAGCGGAAAAAGCCAAGATCGAGCTTTCCGCCTCGCAGGAAACTACGGTAAACCTGCCCTTCATCACCGCCGATGCCAGCGGACCCAAGCACTTACAAATTACAATCAGCCGAGCCAAGTTCGAGTCGATCTGCAACGATCTCTTCGAGCGTCTAAGGGAGCCCTGCCTGCAAGCACTCCGCGACGCCAAGGTCGATGTAAGCAAGCTTGACGAAGTGGTGCTGGTCGGCGGCTCCACCCGCATGCCCAAAGCGCAGACGATCGCCAAGGAGCTCTTCGGGCGCGAACCCAACCGCAGCGTCAACCCCGACGAAGTCGTCGCGGTGGGCGCGGCGATTCAGGGCGGTGTTCTCGCTGGCGATGTGAAAGATATTCTCCTGCTGGATGTAACTCCTCTCTCCCTGGGTGTTGAAACCATGGGCGGGGTGATGACCAAACTCATCGAGAAGAATACCACGATCCCCACCAGCAAAAAAGAGATGTTCTCTACCGCAGCGGACAGCCAGCCAAGCGTGCAGATTCATGTCCTCCAGGGCGAACGTGAGTTTGCTAAAGATAACCGCACGCTCGGGCAGTTCGAGCTGGCAGGCATCGCCCCCTCTCCAAGGGGCACGCCCCAGATCGACGTCGAGTTTAGCCTTGATGCCAACGGCATTCTCACGGTGACCGCCGCAGACAAGGGCACGGGCAAGAAGGCCGATATTAAGATTACCAACAGCGGCGGTCTCTCAAAGGAAGAGATCGAGCGGATGAAGCAGGATGCGGAGCTGCACGCTGCGGAAGATAAGGCCCGCCGCGAACTGGTAGACCTGAAGAATCGCGCCGATGCCTCGGTGATCCAAACCCGCAAAGCGCTAGAAGAGCACGGCGGCAAGGTAAGCGCTGAGACCCGTGGGGCAGTTGAGAGCGCGATCTCAAACCTCGAAACTAAGATTAAGGGCGATGATAAGTCCGCGATCGACGCCGCGATGAAGGAGCTTGAGAAGGCCAGCATGGAACTGGGCAAGGTCGTTTATGAAGCGGCCAGTAAGCAGAGCCCCGAGGGGTCAACCGCCGAACCTAAGCCCACCGGTGGCGAGCGCGACGATGTCATCGACGCAGAGTTTAAGGTCAAAGACGAGAAGTAACTTAAGGCCCGCCAGCAGCATAAGTAACCAAGGCCGCAACGTCAAGTTGCGGCCTTTTTCCTTGCCCACGTGTTCACCGGAGCGCCCTCGCCCCTTCCCGGCTTCCCCAAGGCTTTGGATGATTGCGCGCAACATAATAAAATGCGGCCGTCCGCCACCTCGCCTTTGAGATTGGACCGCAATGGCATGTGGTCGAAGGATCAAGCCGGGCAAGCAATCCGCGAGCAACTCCCCGGCCATTCCCCGCGCTTAATCAAGCCACCGCGCTCACTCAAGCCACCGGGCTCGCTCCCCCGCCGAAACCCAGGCGCGTGCGCACCAGCGTCGCTCGCGCCACCTTGCGCTGTTCCTGATCAAGCTCTTTCCCCACCGCCCGTTGCAGATGGGCGGGCTGCACGAGTAACGTAAGCTGATTAATCTGCCGAACATCAAGCGGCTGTCCCGCGCGATCCTTAACAATCCCAACCAGAACGCCCATACGAATCAAGCTCAACGCCTGCATTGCTTCCTCCGTGCTCAGCAGCCGAGCGCACGTAAGCAGCCCCCAGGCACGCATGACCTGATCCTCAATTCCAATCCGACGCCGCGACACCAACTCTCGCCTCGCGAACCGTTCGTACTCCACGATACGCGGAATTATGTCGCGTTCGAGATCCGCGAGTATCACCGATTCGCTCTTACCCAGCGTTGTCTGGTTACTTAACTGATAAAAATCGCCCAGCGCATCAGAGCCTTCTCCGAAGAAACCCCGCACCGCGAGCGACATATCCTGCGCCGCCCGCTTCACCTTCTCGATCTCCCCGGTTAAACGTAAGCCCGGCAGGTGCAGCATCACGCTCATCCGCAGCCCGGTCCCGACATTGGTGGGGCAGGCTGTAAGGTAACCAAACCGCGAGGAGTAAGCATAATCTATTCCCGCCTCGATGCGGTCGTCGATCTCCTCGGCTTGCTTCCACGCCGTAGCGAGCGCAAGGCCCGAGCGGATGACCTGGATACGCAAGTGATCCTC
>CAYVFW010000378.1:0-2390 GCA_964450325.1 uncultured Phycisphaeraceae bacterium
TCCCACTAGTCCCCCGCCCCCCTTCACACCAACTCCGCGCCGCCACACCGCCGCCCGCGATGCAAGCAGCTCCACCTCTTCGCCCTCTAGTGTAACTCTTAACACCCCGCACCCGCCCTCAACGCACTTATCAGATTCCCCATGCTGCACGCGCCTCCTCCACCCGCTCCAGAATCGTTTGATTACTCACTTTTGCCGCCTGCCGCTCGATCACCAGCGGGAACGAAAGCGGCGTGAAACGCTCCGTATGCACGTGCACCAGCTTGCTCTCCCCGATGCGCTTCAGGCACCTCATAAGCCGGCTTTGCTCGAAGTGCTTCTCCATCACCTCGCGCCTGGCCTGATGTAACAATAAGTTACCCGGATCAAACTCGCTGAGCACATCGAACAAAAGCCCAGCATTCGCCTGCGACTGTCTCGCCGTCTTAAAGACCCCGGGGTACGACTGCATCACCAGGCCCGATACCCGCGCCACCTCCCGGAACTGTAACTTCGCCAGCTCGCTCATGTTCATGCTCGCAACCACATCGTCCACCAGCCCCGTCGTAGAAAACAACTCCGGCCTCACCAACTTCTCGAACGGATACGCCCCCGCCGAGAGTAACTCAAAACCATAATCATTCACCGAAATCGAGAACGTCCCCGCACGCTCCCGAGCCATCCGGTACGAAAGCAACGCCGCCACGCCCCCGTGTACCAGCCGCCCATCAAACGGAAACACAAAGCAATGCCGCCCATCGCGAGACTCCCCGTGCTCAACCAACACCTCATCTCTTCGTGGCACCCGCGACAGCCGCTTTTGCGTCGCAATAATCCCCGCGGCGGCTTGCAACTCCGGCGATTCGACCTTGCCCCCTTCCGCGAGCTCCATCGCCTCGCGGATCGACTCCGCGAGCGACTCGCTGATCGGCAGCTTCGTCCCGCCCCAGATGGGCGTGTGCGTCGTTTGCCCCCGCGCGGGTTTTACAAACGCAGTCAACTCCCGCATGAAAACATAACTCACTGTCTTGCCCGCGAACACAAACTTCTCGTTGACCTTGAGATTCGCGACGAAGTGCTCCTCGATCCTCCCCAGCGTCCGACCGTTCAGATACTTTATCTCGATCGTCGTATCACTTACAATCGTGCCCACGTTCAGCCGGTGCATCTGCGCAATCTGCTTATTAACAACGCGATAGCGCCCGTCCACTGGCATCACCCGATGATAATCTTTGTACGCCCGCAGCGTCCCGCCCCCGTGCTCAACCAGCGCCAGCGCCCACGCAAACTCCTCCCAAGTTAAGTCCCGATACGCCCACGCTCCCCGCACTTCCGCGTACAACTCCTCCGCGATGAATCCACCCCCAAGCCCGCACGTTACCATATGTTGCGCCAGCACATCCAGCGGCTTGGAGGCAGGCGTCCGCGCTTCAACATCCCCGCGCGCCACCGCCCGCCTCGCCGCGTCCACCTCAAAGAGTTGCAGCCCATGCGTCGGCACGCACGTTACGCGGCACGGAGTCATCGGCCGGTGGCTCGCGCGGCCCGCCCGCTGCATCAGCCGCCCGATGCCCTTGGGGCTGCCGATCTGCATCACCCTCGCTACCGGCGAAAAATCAACGCCCAAATCAAGCGACGATGTCGCTACCACGATCTTAAGTGAACCCGACTTAAGCCCCGCCTCCACTTGCTCTCGCTCTTCACGGTCAATCGAACCGTGGTGCAGCGCCATAATCCCCGCCCACTCCGGTTTCTCAACCAAAATAGCGTGGAACCACCGCTCCGCCTGCGATCGCGTGTTGGTAAACACAAGCGTCGAAGTGGTGGGGGGGTCCAATGCTTCCACGACGTCGGGCACCATCTGCATACCCAAGTGCCCCGCCAGCGGCAGCCGACGTAAGTCTTTAGGTATCACCGAATCAACCACCACTTCGCGCTCCATCGGAGCCACAACCACAATCGGAGCACTCAGCTCAGCCCTTACCCCCGCGCCCCAGGCATCCCCGGCGTCCCCCGTTCCCACCGCTGCTCTCGCCGCCTGCTCAACATTAGCAATCGTCGCCGACAACGCCCACGTCCGCATCGAAGGTGAAAACACCCGAAGTCGCGCTAACGCAAGCTCTACCTGCGTCCCTCGTTTACTCGATAGTAACTCATGCCACTCATCGATGATCACGCACAAAATGCCCGAGAGCAGCGCGCCCGCATCCTCGCGTGTCAAAAGCAAACATAACGATTCAGGCGTCGTAACCAGCACGTGCGGCAGCCGCGTGCGCTGCTTGGCCCGCACACTCTGCTTGGTGTCCCCCGTCCGCGATTCAATTAAAATGCCAGGGCACAGCTCCGCCGCGGGGGCCTTCAGCGCGAGCTCGATATCCCGTGAAACCGCCCGGAGCGGTGTAATATAAAGT
>CAYVFW010000379.1:0-2384 GCA_964450325.1 uncultured Phycisphaeraceae bacterium
CACGGTGTGCCGATCGACCGCCCCGGTCCCATCGCCTAGGCGGACCAGCGACAGATGTCCCTCAAAACAATCGCCCCCTCTTGTTGAACGATGAACGGAGCGCGTGCGCCTGTCAACGCGCTCCGTTGACCGATGGACAAGGCGCGTTCAACGATGACCGATGGCCGTTGAGCGATGCACGGAGCGCGATGATCGATCGCCGACAACCGATGCACGCCGCGCGATCGGGGCGAAGCCGGGCGAGCATGGTCCGCGGATGCCAGAAGCCGTTCGCACTCGCGAAGCGGGCAAAACCCATGTGGCCGTTCCAAGTCGTACGATGTCCCGACTCGACTCGAAGGAGCGAAAATGGCACGGATTGAAGGCATTACTATTCAGAACTACCGGGCGTTGCGAGATGTCACGCTTGGGAAGACGTTCGAGCATCAAGACGGGTCGCCGCTGCCGTCGATGATGGCGGTGATCGGTCCCAATGGGTCTGGCAAGAGCACGCTGCTGGATGCCTTCGGATTTCTGAAGGACTGCCTAGCCGATGGTGCCGAGGAGGCGTGCGAGCGCGGGATGCGGGGTGGATTCGACCGTCTACGGACGAAGGGTACCAAGGAAGCGATCAAGTTTGAGTTGTATTACCGCGAGAGTGACGAAGAGCGACCGATCAGTTATTCGCTTTGGGTGGACGCGGATAAGGCTGGCAGGCCGTACGTCGAGAAAGAGCGACTGCGACAGCGTCGTGGAAAGACCGGAAAGCCCTTCAGCTTTGTGAACCTCAAGAAAGGTGTGGGTGACGCCTGGGCGGGCGAGTTGCAAGATTCCGGCGCTGGCACGGAAAAGATTCGAGTGAAGCTTGAAGATTCACGACGACTCGCTATCGCCACATACGGCAATCTCACCGATCACCCTCGCATCGTTCGCTTTCGCGAGTTTCTTGAAGGCTGGTACCTCTCCTACTTTGTGCCGGATCTGGCTCGTGGCATGCCGATGGCCGGTGCACAACGCCGTCTGAACACGCGTGGGGACAATCTTGCGAACTACGTCCAGTTCCTTCAGAAGGAACACCCCAAGCGGTTCGACGCCGTGTTGTCCGAAGTCGCCAAGAAGATCCCCGGCGTCGAGAAGATCGGCTGGAAGAAAGCCGAGGACGGGCGGCTTCTCCTGCAGTTCAATGATCGCGGCTACAAAGACCCCTTCTACGCCACAAGTATGTCCGACGGCACTCTCAAGTACTTCGCGTACATGCTGATGCTCGAAGACCCTGAGCCAGCACCGCTGATCGGCATCGAAGAGCCGGAGAACGGTCTGCACCACCAGTTGCTTGGGCCGCTGGCGGGCGAGATGCGGAGTCGCGCCAACAAGACGAATGGACCCCAAGTTCTCGTGACGACGCACGCGAACTACTTCGTCGATGCGCTCGCGCCTCAGGAGGTTTTTGTGCTGTCCAAGGGCAAGGACGGAGCGAGCACGGTCAAATGCGCCGCCGACGACCAGACAGTGGTCAACATGGTGCAGGATGGAATTCCGCTCGGCAGCCTCTGGTACAGCAACCACCTTGGAGGTGGCAATCCATGAGGTTCATCGAGGTACTCTGCGAGGGAAGCTCAGATGTTCCCGCGATCAGGGAAGTGTTGACCCGCCGGTTCAAGCTCGTTGAGGGTGAGCACTTTCGCATTCATCCCCATCGGGGCAAGGGCAAGCTTCCATTACTGGCCCATCGGCTGAAAAAGCCAGCGCCGGGCGATGAAACTTTGCTCGCCCAGTTGCCGATCAAGCTGAAGAACATGGGTCGGCAATCACAGGGCGGGTTTGAGGTCGCGGTGGTCGTCGTTGTCGATGCCGACGATGATGACTGTCGTCAACTCAAGCAGTCTTTGGTGGACCTCTACACGGCGCTGCCGACAAAGCCGCCGAGAGTGTTGTTTCGTATCGCGGTCGAGGAAACGGAGAGTTGGTTTATTGCCGACACGAGCGCCGTTCGCGCAGCGTATCGCCACGCTGACGTCGCCATTCTGGGCAACCACGCGCCCGATGTGGTCTGCGGTGCGTGGGAGCGGCTCGCGGAATGTCTCGGTGACATGCCTGCCGATTGCCGTGGCCGAGAGAAGACCGAATGGGCGAGAGCGATTTCTCCGCATCTCGACCTTGACAAACCGAAGTCGCCAAGTTTTGCGGCGCTGATAGGCGGAATTGCGAGGATCGTGTAGTCTACAGGCTGGCTCTTCGTGCCGCCGATCTCGCGCCAGACGATGCGGCAACCGCAACCCTCCGGTCACCTCTTCGGGTTGGGCAGGCTGGGGACTTGCTGGTCGGTGAGGAACGGGTTGCCGTCGGGATCAGTGAGCATGAAGTATGTGGGGGTGGGGCCGGTGATGGATCCATCGGTCTGGGGG
>CAYVFW010000380.1:0-2378 GCA_964450325.1 uncultured Phycisphaeraceae bacterium
CCCCTGCTCCGCCACCCCTAAACTTCCGCCGCTATCCAACAGCCCGCCCCAGAAGCTCCCGCCGATATACTCACCACGCTGAGCGTGGGGCTCATCCGCGCCGTCGCCGCACTCGGCAGCGCCTTGCTGCACGGAGTCGCCGGATTTGGCCGCTTTTGCGAATTCTTTCGCGATGTAATCCGCGGGCTCTTTCATCCACGCGCCTGGTTCCGCCGCGACCGCTTAGGCAGGCAGCTCTACGAAGTCGGCACCCGGTCGATCCCGGTGTTGGCCATCACCGGGGCCTTCACCGGGATGACGCTCGCTTTCGAAGGGTTCCCTCAGTTTCGCGCCATTGGGCAAGAGGGTCGCCTCGGTGGTGTAATTAATTTATCCATCGTGAAACAGCTCGGCCCCGTCCTGGCCGCCATCATGCTCGCAGGCCGGGTTGGCTGCGCCCTCACCGCCGAAATCGGCTCCATGCGCGTCACCGAGCAGCTTGATGCCATGCGCGCCATGGCCAGCGACCCCGTCCGCATTCTGGTCGTCCCCCGCGTGCTGGCATGTATACTGATGATCCCCATTCTCACGATCGTGAGCAACGCTTGCGGCGTGCTGGGGGGGTGGCTGGTTGTAACCAAATTCTATAAAGCAGACCCCGTCGCGTATGTCCGTTACTCAGAGCTTTTCGTCTACGGAATCGACTTATATAACGGGCTGATCAAAAGCATCTTCTTCGGCACCGCCATCGGAATGGTGGCGTGCTACAAGGGATTCAACTGCAAGCCCGGTGCTGAGGGCGTTGGCGCAGCCACCACCCAGAGCTTCGTAACGAGTTTCATGGCCATCATCGTGCAGGGTGTAATCCTCGCCAAAGTGCTTAACGACATCGCATACTGGGTGGTGGGCGGGGTCTCCTCCGTCTTCAAATAACCACGCCTTTGCGTGCAACCCCGCTTATGATCGATGCTTCCCACCCTGAGGTTCACGCGGCGTACGCTTACGTTCGCCGCGTCCTCCGCGGCAACTCCGAGAACTTCTCGGTCACCAGCATCTTCGTCCCCAGCGAACTCCGCGACGATTTCGCCGCCGTCTACGCCTTCTGCCGCATCGCCGATGACGCGGCGGACGAAACCGGCATCGGCCCCGCCGCCCGCGCCCGCTCCCTCACGCTCTTGGCCCAAATGCGATTGGCACTGGATCTTCCCCTCGCCGCGTGGATCAGGCCAGCTCCCTCGCAAAATCCTCTGCTTCAACTGCAACCCGGCTGGACCCAGCTCTTCACCGCCCTTTCCCTCACCCGCTCCCGGCACGACTTAAGCATAACTCTCTTCACGGATCTACTCACCGCCTTCGAGGCCGACCAACATAAAATAAGGTACGACACGCTGAGCGAACTCATCGACTACAGCACCAAGAGCGCGAACCCAGTCGGCAGAATCGTCTTACATCTCTTCGGCTTTCGCCCCGCCGCTTCCCCCGCGCTCTTTGACCGCAGCGATGACATCTGCACCGCATTACAACTTACCAACTTCTGGCAAGATGTCCGCCGCGACCTCGTGGAGCGCGACCGCATTTATCTCCCCTTGCGCGAAGCGGGCCTCACCGAAGAGTACTTACGATCGTCGCTGCATTCCTCCCCGCACCCCGCCTTTGGCGCGGCCCTGCTCCCGTTGGCCGCACAAACCAGCGACCTCTTCGCCCGCGGCGGTGAAATCTTCTCCCTGATGCAGGCCCACACCCTTCCCCACGCCCGCCGGGCGGCCCGTGTCGTGCAACTCTTCGATGCGGGCGGCCGCGCCGTGCTCGATTCCGTGATCGCCATGCGCGGCGCCACTCTCTGGCACCGACCGCGGCTCAGCAAGTGGTCCAAACTCCGGCTTATCTTCACCGCCCTTATCAGCCCCCGGTACGACAGGCCACTTTCTTAATCCTCGCTCCAGCCCTTCTCCGGCCGCCGCCTGAATGCACCGCCGCGACATATCATCGCCCGAGTGCCGCAATCCACCGCAACTCTGGATACCAACCCGAGCTTGCCGCCCACCAGCGAGCCGGGTCGTCGCACGTTCTCCGCCGATGATGTCGCCGCCTCCAACCGCTACTGCGCGGCGATCGTCAAATCAAAGGCCAAGAACTTTTATTACGGAATGAGGCTCACACCCTCGCCCCAACGCTGGGCGATGTACGCCGTCTACGCCTGGATGCGCTACGCCGACGATCTCGTGGACGATGCCCCCGACAACGCGACCCGAACCGCCGCGATAACAAAACTCACCTCCCTGACAACCGCCGCGATCGGCAGCGTGGATCACGGCCACAACTGCGCGGAGTACGAGCCAGACGCGCCGCCCCAAAGTAACATAACTCATCCGCACCCTCAATCCCCCAAGCCGCCCGCC
>CAYVFW010000381.1:0-2375 GCA_964450325.1 uncultured Phycisphaeraceae bacterium
GAGGCGATTAAGGAACGGCATAAAGTGGAGCATCCATGATCCTGACAGACCAACAAGAACAACTGAGCCTGGCCGTCCTGCATGCAACCTGCGCGCGTGCGGGTTTTGCCTATCAACACAGTGACCGGATTCAGGACAATTGGGGCTGGGATGCTCACGCGGACGTCAAGGAACGGCTCGACCCGACCAGCACGCTCTTCAACTTCAGACTTCGTTTTCAGCTCAAGGCGACTCGACAGCAACTGACCTCTGCCAACGGTCGGTACTCTTTCCCCTTGGATGTCAAGCACTACAACGACTTCCGCCTTGAGGCCGGTTACGACTCGCCGATTTACCTCGCCGTCTTCCAAATGCCACACGAGGACGCCGATTGGCTGTCGTGCAGCGCCGAGGAACTCATTCTGCGGCGATGTCTCCGGTGGGTGAGCCTTCGCAACGCTCCGGCTCCAGCAAGGGCTGACCAAGAGACGATAACAGTCTACATCCCGGAAAAGCACGTGCTGACGCCGGAGGCGCTGCGAAAGCTCGCACGGTCGCGCTCTCTGGAGCAGTGGATCGACTACGATATTGAGGGAAACGCTCATGCAGACCATGTCTGACCAACTTCTTCAAAGTTTGATCCGGATTCCTCCTCGGGACGTGATGGGCTACGCCAAGGCCAAGGGGTGGGCGCAGAGTCGACCGACGGGGCGGCTGATGATTTTCAATCGCCCGGAGCCGGGCTCTCTCGACCAGCTTCTGGTGCCGATGGACACCTCGCGGCCGGACTTCCCCGAACGAATGCGCGACGCGGCGGAACGCCTCGTGGAGTTTGAGCAGCGGCCGTCGGCAAGTGTGGTCACGGATTTGATGAACTACGACGCCGACGTGCTGCGCTTTCGCGTCGCGTCACAGCGCGCCGAGCGTGGCACGCTCCCGCTCATCCAGGCGATCGACCTTCTCGCCGGTGCGAAGCAGTCGTTGCTCTCGGCTGCCCATTCGGTCCTTATCCCTCGCAAGCACCACCCGAAGCTCAGCCGGACTGAGGCGGTGCAGCTATTAGAAGCCTGCCAAATGGGACAAACCGAGCAGCGTAGCTTTGTAGTAAGCATTTCGTGTCCGATGCGGGCGGTAGACGAGGAGCAGGCGGGGCTGCTCCTCCCCAATCGTCCGTTCGCCCGCCGTGCCACAAGTCTGCTCACCCGAGCGCTTGCCTATCTCGACCAGGCGATCGAGGAAGACCGCGTTAACAGCGTCGTGGACGAGCCCGAGCATCTTGTCAGTGCCAACCTTTGCGAAGCGCTTTTGAAAATGCGGCCGATTCAGGAAGGTGGCATCTTAGAGTTTATCCCGTCTTGGGCACCCTCCGAGCCGCTCGCCGCGGGCGACGCTCCGACTACGCGATCAATCATCTTTAGTGGCGACGAGTTCGAGCCCATCGAAGACATCTACCGCCAACTCAGGCCGACTGAAGAGTCGCACGCAAAGCCGTGGATCGCGTTTGTCGACGAATTAAAAGGCACCGAAAGCGATTCCGGGGCGAGAGATGGAGAAGTCGTCTTTACGATCTTCGATGACGACCAACTCATTCGGGCGAAAGCAAGCCTGAATAGGGAGCAGTATCAGCAGGCTTACGAGGCGCACAATCCCACGCGACCTCTCGTCGTGAAAGGACATCTGAATCGAGGCCCTCGCGTGTCGCGCCTGACGCAAATTACCGAACTACGTTTTGCCGACCCGGTAGACGTCAATTCCTGATGCGCACCTCGCCGACAGAGCAAGTAGTCGAATCAATTGCATTTGATGCTCTACGAGACGGTGGTTACGCCCTGCGGGCGGGGACCGACGTCGACGACGGGTGCGATCGGGTTGACCTGTCAGCCGCGCATTTGCGTGGCCGTGCGAGGACTGCGGTCGGCACGCTCAACCCGCACCTCCCAGACGCGACGATCGACGCTGTCGTCGCCGCCCTCTCACGCCCGCCTCACCCCACGCTGATCGAGAACAATCGCCACTTTCACGCCCTGCTGACCGACGGCGTGCCGGTCGAATACAAAGACCCCAAGACCGGCGAAACCCGCGGCGGGCGGGCGCGACTGATCGACTTTGACAACCCCGCCAACAACGACTTTCTCGTCGTCCGGCAACTCACCATCCAAGGCCCGAGCGGGAAGACGATCCGCCCGGACCTCATCCTGTACGTCAACGGGCTGCCGCTGGTGGTAATCGAGCTGAAAGACCCGGCGAACGCCGCGGCCGACCTGAACATGGCGATCGACCAGTTCGGCGGTACAAAGAGACCGCGCCGGACCTGTTCGCGCCGAACCTGCTGCTGGTGGCCAGCGACGGGCTGCTGACGCGGGTGGGGAGCATCACCAGCGGGCGGCAACGCTTCA
>CAYVFW010000382.1:0-2367 GCA_964450325.1 uncultured Phycisphaeraceae bacterium
GATAATTACATTATGTTCGGGGCGGCCGCAGCCGTTTGTGGAGGCGGTGTGCCGCGTGATCGGGAATGATGGGTGCCCGGCGATCGCGGAGATGGGGGTGTGGCTGTATGATGCGCGAGAGGGGCGGGCGGCGTTTGAGCGCGATCCGAATATTACGAGGGAGCACCTGCGGGCGGTGCGCGAGGCGACGGGCTGGATCGAGAGCGAGCTGGTGCCGCGTGGAGTGGTGATCCAACCGGGCAAGTCTGCATCTATCTCGCTGTGGCACGCGGAGACGGCTTATTTATTAAGTTTGAAACCGCGACTGGTGGAGCGGTTTGCGCTGGAGGGGTGGGGCCTGCGGGTATCGAGCACTGTGGCGTGGATTAACTGCGACCTCGAGCATGTCAGTAAAGCGACGGGGATTGCGCGGATGAAACTTAAGATGGGCTTTGAACGGGCGGAGCTGGCGGGGATCGGCGACACCATGGGCGACAGGGCGATCGCGGAAGCGGTGGGTTTTTTCGGGGTGCCCGCGAACGCGGAGGAGGGGCTCAAGGCGCACGCACACTACATATCACCGTATACGGAGATGCAGGGCGTGCTAGACATAATTAGTAAGTTGCCGGTTTTGGTCGGCGCGTAAGGAGGTGAGCAGTTACCGACGGCGGGCCGACGGGTTATGCGGATTCTTTGCGGAGCACTTTGAGGTCGCGGAGGGTCAGGCGGCGGTCGACGGCCGCCTCATCAATGATGTATTCCACTCCCCGGTTATCCATCTCCGGGAGGTCGTACATCAAGGATAGCATAACTTCTTCGGCTACAGAGCGCAGGGCACGGGCACCGGTTTCGCGGGCCTGGGCCTTCTCAGCGATTCGCTTGAGCGCGCCACTGGTGAACGTAAGTTTCGCGCCTTCGAGGCTGAAGAGGTGCTCGTACTGGCGGCAGAGCGCGTTCTTAGGCTCGGTTAGAATGCTGATTAAAGCCTCAACGCTCAGGGGCATGAGGGGGGCCAGCACGGGAAGACGGCCAACAAACTCGGGGATGATGCCGAACTCGATGAGATCGTCCGCGGTGACCTGAGCCAGAATTTTGGCGGTTTCGACGGCATCTTCAACTTCGGCGGATTCGGTGCTGAAACCGATGCGGCTCTTGCCGATGCGCCGACGGATAATATCTTCAACGCCGACGAATGTGCCGCCGCAGATGAAGAGGATGTTGGTGGTATCAACCTGGATGTACTGCTGCTCGGGGTGCTTGCGTCCGCCTTGGGGAGGAACGTTGGCCGTGGTGCCTTCGAGCAGTTTCAAGAGGCTCTGCTGAACGCCTTCGCCGCTTACATCGCGAGTGATCGAGACGTTCTGGCTGGTCTTACCGATCTTGTCAATTTCGTCGATGTAGATGATGCCGCGTTGCGCGGCTTCAAGATCAAAGTCCGCGGATTGCAGGAGCTTGAGAATTAGGTTTTCGACATCCTCGCCGACGTAACCAGCCTCGGTGAGGGTGGTGGCATCGCCGATGGCGAAGGGAACCTTCAAGATTCGGGCGAGGGTCTTGGCGAGCAGGGTTTTGCCCGAGCCGGTGGGACCGATCATCAGGATATTACTTTTGTCGATCTCGACGGCGCCAGCCTCGGAGCTTTCAAGGTGGAGCAGGCGCTTGTAATGGTTGTGAACGGCGACGGCGAGGGATCGCTTGGCGAGATCCTGGCCGATGACATACTCATCCATGTACTCTTTGATCTCGCGCGGCGCGGGGATCTCACGCAGCCAAGTGGAGCTCGCGTTGACCTTGCGTTTTTCCTGGCGGAAGATGTTCTGGCAGAGATCGGTGCAGGACGTGCAGATATAGACCGAGCTTGGCCCTTCCACCATTGGGCCAACTTCGCGGCTGGTTTTGCCGCAGAAGGAGCAAGTCGTGACCTTGCGGCCTTTGAAATCTTTATCGGTGGGTTTGGTATCCATCGGTGCTTAATCGCTCGTCGGGAGAGAGAGGCGGTGTGCCGGTACTTGCGGGAAGAGAAAGGTTAAGGTAACAAGGTCTGCGATGATGGGGCGGGGTGGGGACAAGATCGCCTAGGCGGTTACGGAGGTGCCGCCAACTGTGCCGCGTCGCTTGTTCGTGCCCGTTTGTGCCCACCTCCACCAACCCTCATGCTCTGAAGTCGCCGCGCATTCGTGCGCTTTGGTCCTGCCATCTACTTCAGGCGATTATATCGACTTAAAAGGGGTCTGTCTTCAATGCTTCGTCGCCCGAGTGTGGGGGTACCGCCTCTGTTCACAACTTATTCACAGTTGGGGGGCTGGAAAAAGCCTAGAGAGGGTTTGTGCATGGTTTTTGATCGGTATCTACGTGGGTCCGATGCGTGGTGATGGGTTGGGGAGAGGG
>CAYVFW010000383.1:0-2364 GCA_964450325.1 uncultured Phycisphaeraceae bacterium
ATCGGGCGGAAGCCCGATGCCACTTACGGCGCTGCGGCACAAGATCCGCAGCACCAACGGTGGCGGTGTCATTGGCCCCTGCGAGCGTGTTAATTAATCGCCTGCGACTTTGAAACGGCACTCAATTATGAGCGTCTACATCGGGCGGAAGCCCGATGCCACTTACGGCGCTGCGGCACAAAATGGGAGGGGCTCCGTCTCCATGGCCTGCTGGATCAACACTAAGGGGACGCGGCGAGGAGGGGCCGTGGCCGGAGATCGCGGTGCAGACGGCGGCGGCGTAGGGAAATTGTATCTACAGAAAAGCTACCACGACTCCCACGATGAGCGGCCACAGGAACATCGCGCCCACGAGGCACGCATGCAGCAGGCGGACTAGATCGACAACATGGCGCCGCGCCAGCCGGGCGTGCAGTTCGTTGAAGAAAACGAAGCCTACGGTGAGCGGGTGAGGGTGGCCGCACTCCGGGCATGGCCTGTCCCCGCTCGCTTGGTACCCGCATCGCACACAGGTCGTCAGCCAAGGTGCCGCGGCCGTTGAGGTTCCGGATGCCGACCGCCACGCGCGGTTCCGAGTTACGCGCGACACGCTTCCAAGATAGCCGAGCAGCGCACCCCAAGCCGGAATCGCGAGGGACTGAGGGGTGAGGTCGATCAGCGACACCATTGGTGTAGGGGGCGGCCCGCGCGTCGCCAGGATTGGGTTGCTGGCCTCGTACCAGTACGCACTGATGAAATAGGGCAGCACCAACCAGAACGCGCTGCGCCAAGCGGATCGCCAGAAGACCTCCCAAAAGATTCGTCGTCGCATCGAAGCGTCAGAACTTAGGTGCGGGAAGCCGCACCGGAATACGAGCCACACAAAGGCGAGGCAGCACGCGGCATGCGCCGGGAGTAGAAGCACCATCATTCCATCGTCAATATAGAAGGTTCCGTGGCGCGGGTAGCCGTAATGGAAACCGGGCGGCCATTTCCGCCAATGTGTTGGATTTGCAAGGTCGAAACTTCTGACAGGCAGAACGCTCGCAGTTCGTTCCGCAGCCCACCGCGCTGCCTCATCCACGGGTGGGCTTCGTGACGCGACGTAGAAAAAACAGGCTAACGCCCAAACGGCGACCATTGCAACAATGGTCGCCGTTCGTCGGATGATCTTTGAGCAAAACTGTTGGCGCGAGATCACGGGCAGCTGGCTGGAGGATTGACCGGGCAGTTGCCGCTGGGATTACCGGGACAGGACCCCGTCTGGGTTCCCGCGCCCGTCGCAACGGAGGTGGAGGTCGTGGTACAGTTGAGCGCGACCGAGGATGTGATGGTCCAGACCGTTGTTGGCCTGGAGTAGTTGCACACCGCACCGGTAGGGTTGGTCGAGGTCCAAGGTCCTGACGGGGTAAAGAAGGTCGTCACGGTAGTCGTCGGCCAGCAACAGCCAAAGATCGCGTTCACCGACGGCGACGGCGCATTCTGACCTTCCGATGCAACGATCCCTTCAACCTGCGAGATCAGAGAATTCAGGGTATCGTCAAGCTTCGTGTTGGGGTTGCAAGGATTGGTGGCGTCAACCGCCGCCGCCGAGAGGCCGGTCGCGCCCTGCGCCCCCATCTCAACAACTAGCGCCATCAACTCCGGAGGCAAATCGCCGGCCACCGCCTGGAAAGGGTCGGACACAGCGAGGCCGTTTGACATGTCGGTGAAGGTTGCGGAAGGCTCGGCAACGCCTTCGGCCGTGTCCCCGTACATCTGGTCGGCGAACTCGGCATGGATGAACAGACCCGTCTTGTCGAGGCCCGCCTCCACTTTCTTAGCCGCTTCGATCAGACTCAGGCCGTCGTACCCCTTCATGGCGAAGGAGTCGTCGGCCAGACGCCCGAACCAAACCACTGTGTACCCGTTCGGCGCTGCGGCACCAGTACTCTGCTGCGCGATGAAGCCCACCAACGCCGAGTTTTCCATCGCCGGATGGAAGTTCCAGCCGTCCTCGATCACGGACTTCAAGGCCGAGACGGTTGGCGCGTGGTCGCCGGGGTCAGTCTCTAGCACGTTGGTGACGAAAGCCTTGCGATCCTCGCGGTAGTCGGCCTGGGCAGATGAAGCCGTCGCGCCCGCCACCCCCATGGCCAGTGCAAAGGAAAGAATTAAGTTCGATAATGCCATAGCTGCGACTCCCGATTTTCTTCCCGGGATTCGCGCACGGGATTCGCGCACGCACAGAAGGCAGGCGTGCAGGGCTCAGACTACGCACCGCCGCGGGCGGTGTCAAGTCTGGAACCGCAGGAGTGTCAATAAATATTTGGCGGGTGGCTGGCTCTTCATGCTTCGATTGTGCATTCACCGAACCAGCACCTAAGAACATCGAAGTCGCAGAGC
>CAYVFW010000384.1:0-2352 GCA_964450325.1 uncultured Phycisphaeraceae bacterium
TTTATACCGCCTCGCGGCCCCCTTCGCCAGCCGCAATGGCGGCCCAAAGGCCAGTGCTGGCGGTCTGCGCTTCGCAAGCCGTTCCTCTACGGGCGCGCCTCCTCATGGCCGACCAAGCACGCTATATTTGATGGCATATGGCCAAGAACGCAAATCTCATCAAGATGCTGCTTGGCGGAGCCACCGTGATCGCTGCGGGCACCGCCGCCGAGGCGATGGGTCTGGGTTCAAAGGGTTGCGTTCTCGGCGGCGCATTCGGTGGTCCTCTCGGGGCCGCCGTCGGTGCTTTAGTGGGATTCGGAAGCAGTTTCGCGGGCGGCTGGCTCTCAAATCGCTTCCACGACAAGTACAAGTCACTCGAATACGAGTTGAACGATCCGTCCGATGTCCTCCGGAATCACTATCTCCGCCGCTTGGTCTCTCAAGCGCTCAAACTTGGCATCCGCCAAGGCATCGCTGGGTCAATCTTGGATCCGGGTACGGTCAAGGCCCTCCACGATCTAGAAACGCTGGCGGTCGCGTTGTTTGAAAGAGACTCTGCGGTCGCGGACACGCTCAACCTCAACGAATCGCAGCTCGAACGTTTCTTTACCGGCCGCTGGGAGGACACCGACAAGGTCGATCGGCCGAGCAGCACCGAATGGCAGGCGTTCCTTAAAGAAGCCGCGGGTCCGAACGCAACCCCATCAATGATCCTGGCCGTTGGCATTGCTGCCGACAAGCTGGCGCAGTCGTTCACGAGGTTGCTCTTCGACAACGCCA
This sequence comes from uncultured Phycisphaeraceae bacterium, assembly GCA_964450325.1. GTDB lineage: Bacteria > Planctomycetota > Phycisphaerae > Phycisphaerales > UBA1924 > UBA2402. The sequence goes on from CAYVFW010000384.1 coordinate 763, forward strand.
AGCTCGCCAGTGAGAACGACAAGCCCGCGTATGCCGCCTTGGAGCTCATGCTCATCCGCACGCTGGCCAACACGCTCGCCGATCACGGCCAGCAACTCACACGCATCGACGCTTCGACAACCAGATCCGAGGCAGAGCTGACCGCGATCAAGGCGGAGCTCGCGGCCCTGCGTGAGTCTCTTGTGACCCTCCCGTCAAGGCTCGAATCTCGGCTCGTGCTGCCTGACCTTCAGCCCTTCGCCGCGCTCCGCGTCAGCGCTGATCAGACCAGATTGATCCTGCCTCGCGCAGTCTCAAGTCTCGATGCTCGTCTGGCCAACATCGAAGCGCTGCTCCGGGCCACGTACGAGGGCGTGACGGAGATCCGCGATGTCCAGCGCGGCGACCGCAAGCTCCTCGCACGCCTCCCGCTCGTCGGCGAGTCCATCCGCGACAACGCCAATCGAGACTGGATCATCCGCGAACTGTTCTCTACCGGCGCGGCTGGTTGCGTGGCCCTTGCCGAGCACCGCGGCAAGCGCACCGTCTTCAAACTCAGCATTATCGAAGAGTTCGCGCGCAGCTTCGCCCGCGAGGTCGAGGCCGCGACCACGCTGCAGGACAATCGCAGCGCCGATGCCCGCTTCTGCAAGATCATCGACAGCAAACTGCCGGTTCGCCGCAGGCCCAGCTCAGCCGAGTCCGAGCCCGCTGTGCTCCCGCCCTACTGGATCCAGCTTGAGCACTTCCCGCTCGGCAATCTGGCGATGTGGTGGAAGCCCGCCGCGCTCCCCGCCACAGAACGAGCGGAGCACGCGGCCAAGCTCGTCGCCGCCATCGCCCGCACCGTCGAGATCGCCCACGGCCAAGGCGTGCTGCACCGCGACCTCAAGCCCACCAACATCCTAATGCGTGAAGACGCCGCCGGAGCCGTCGTTCCGCACGTCAGCGATTTCGGCATCGCTTCGTTCATCGACCATGAACGTTCTGCCGTGCTTCAAGCGCACGCGGGCGGACGGACCATCCAGACCAAGGGCATGGATGCGGCCTCGCATCAAGGCACGCTGCTCTACATGGCCCCGGAGCTCTACGAGCGCTCGGCCGACAATCGTCCGCCCGCGTCGCCCAGCGCGCAAACCGATGTCTACTCCCTCGGCATGATCCTGTACTGGCTCCTGACCGGGCGACAGGAGCGGCCGTCTCGCGAGCTTGTGCAAGCCCACATCTTCGATCGCGTGCTCGGCTACGTGATCCGCCGCGCCACCCACCGCGAGCCAGCGCGGCGCTACCCCAGCGCGGCCGCGCTCGCAGCAGAGCTGGACAACCGCGCGGCATTAGTTCCCCGCCTGACCGAGCTTGAAGATGCGCTCCTCAGCGATGCCGACCGCCTCGCCCTGGAGAGGGAACGCCTGCAAGCCTCAGAAGAACAGCGCGCTCGCGCCGAGCGTGAGCGGGCCCGTGCTGAGCAGCAGACGGCCCGCGCGCTGCGGTTGGTCCGGGGGCTGCGTTGGGCCGCCGCCGGGCTGGTGGTGCTGGCGGCGGTGGCATTGCTCGGCTTTGTGATTGCATCAAAGCGAGCCGAGGGCGAGCGACTGGCGAAGGTCGATGCCG
>CAYVFW010000385.1:0-2334 GCA_964450325.1 uncultured Phycisphaeraceae bacterium
GTGAACGGGGGGGGCACTGTTGCGGGGGATGGCGATACTTATGTTATCTTCAGAGGACGGGGCGGCTGCCGATGCGGGTGGACCAGCGCATGATCTCGCCACGGTCTTCGCTGCGGAGAATAGTTTCCGTAAACGAGTTCATCGAAACATAACGCGCAAAGAAATGATCGAGCACGGCACCTAGAACGACCACGCCGCCTCCCTCGAAGAGGGCCTCATCAACGGTTATAGTTACTTCCAGGCCGCGGGCGAAGGCCACCACGCCGGGAGCAGGGACTCGGCGCGTGCAGGGCTTTGCCTGGATCATCTTGACGCCGTCGATCTGTTTTTGGATGACAGGGTCGCCCACGTTGCCGTAAAGTTTCATGATCTCGCGGAGCGCGCCCGCGCCTTGGCGTTCGTCGTAGCTTATGTTTCCATCGCCGTCGTGGTCTTCGTCGGTGATTGAAAGATAGTTAAGCGAGAGATGGCTGATCAATCTCCAAGAGGCATCGCCTTCGGCGTGGCTCACTTGAGGGCGGGTACACGAGCCGACGATGCGGACGGAGGTAATCGGCCCGCCCACATCGGGCATGAAGTCTGTTCTGCCCTTGCCCAAGGGCATTTGCAAGGGCAAATCGCGGTTGGTACACATGGTTTCAACGCCCAACTGCTGCAGGCTGGCCGAGTAGGGGGCGTTGGCGGAATCTACAAGGGATATATAAACATCGCTCCCAAGGTATTTGGTTCGGGTGCCCTCACGCTGCTCTCGTTCTGAGCGCGCCCTGGGTACCCGGTTGATGCAATAGTAAGCTGAGGATTGATTCGCGCCGTCTGAGTCAACATCGTTCGCCGAATAGAAGGGGCGAAAAGCGCGCTCCTCGCCACCGACCGCGAAGCCGGTAACGTTTTTTACCGAATAGACCTCGTAGTCTAAGGGCTTGGTACGATCGGGAATCAGATGAAACTCGCTCGCGTTGTCCTCGACAAAGATTCGGTCGGCTCGCTTTGGAAACACGTTGATCGCGGGGGCGCAGTGGAGCGCGAAGGTCTCCGCGTCGAGCTTACCTTCAAGGCCGGCGTTTTCCTGCGTCAGTGGAATAATTATATCGAGGTGCTGACCGGCGCATTGCGAGAAGGCGTGCGAGAGATCACCGAAGGAGACAAACATGAAGCGCTGAGGAAACGCGAAGTATTCATGCAACAGGCGGTAACCTTGAAAGCTACGCGCGTCGTATGGCAGGAGCGATTCGTTGGCGTTGAAGCCGACGCGTTGAACGCTGATGGGCTTTCCGGCTGCGTCGGCATGTTGTTGCCATGTGCCGGTGCGTGTGCCTTCGGCCACGGGGCGAATGATTATGTTGCGGGCATGGGCAAACAACTGTTCGTACACTCGGTACGGGCGGGAATCGCCTCCACGAAGGTGAAAGACGAGGTTCTTGGCGTTGATCTCGTTAAACCGAACTCCGGCGGTCGTGCGTAAGCGCACGCGGATGGCCGCCTTGATGCTTCCCGGAGGCCCTAGGTATAAGCCGCGGCTGCTGCTTGCACTCGTTACCGCTTGCGGTGAGCCCTTGGGCGCGAAGGCTGAGTAGGTATCGCCCTCGCCCCAGATTTTTCCGAGCTCGAGCGTGCCAACATCGCGGGTGAAATAGCGGACTTCGGAGACGACGATCGGGTAAAGTGATACATCATGCGCAGTGCGAAACTCGCAACTGGCGACGTCTTTCATCGGGTGGCTGCGGAGAACGGTGCCGCGGGGGATGGGGTGGCCATCCACAAGACCAGCTTCGCCCTGATCGTGATGAAACTGGACGATGCACATCGAAGGCGTTGGCGCAAGATAATGTGGATAGACGGTATCGAGCAGATTCTGGGTGAACCGGGGGAACTCTGCGTCAATCTTGAGGTGGACTCGGGCGGCTAAAAACGCGAAGCCTTCGAGCAGACGTTCAACGTAAGGATCCACGCACGGAAAATCATCGAGCGCTAGGCGAGAGGCGATCTTGGGATGTTCGCGAGCGAACTCTTTCGCTACGGTTTGCAGGTGCAAGAGTTCACGGTCGTAGTAAGCTATGAGGCGGCGATCCATAGGTGTTCAGCGTTGAGAGTGACCGGGAAGATACGAAGAGCGGCGTAAGCGAGCGTGAAGAGTGAGCGGGCGGGGGCGAGGTTGCGGTAAGGGGAAGGTAGCCCACCCTCACGCGGTTGGGCGGGGGCAAGGGGGGCCGAGTTCGCAAAGGCGTCGATGTTAGTCTTGGAGAGATGTGGCAAGTATGGTGCAGCGGTAGAAGAATCCGAGCGAGTGAGAAAGCCGTTTGGGAGTGGAGTCGGCGCGCTCAAATTCTCTTGGTT
>CAYVFW010000386.1:0-2315 GCA_964450325.1 uncultured Phycisphaeraceae bacterium
CCGGGGCCTGCTGATTCACCATGTTGGTGCAGTTGGTGAGGGTCTGCCCGACCTGTGCGTTGATGACGTTGCCGCCGATGTTGATCCTGTTGTCGTTGCCCATGTGTTTCCCTCCTACGTTGTAATCGCCCTCGACGATAATGGTTACACCCATCGCGCCGCCGGGCGTTGTGTGAGGTGGCATGGCGACGATCGGCTTGCCAACGTCGGAATCCAGCCTCGTTCGCATGTGCTTTTCGATAAGCGCCTCTAGCTTCTTCTGGACCTGATTGAACCCCACCTTCCTGCTCTTGCGATCGCACACCGCCTTGTCGTCTACCGTAAGTAACTGGTACTGCGCGATCTTCAAGCCATCGAGGCTGATGTTGTCAACCAAGATCAGCACGAAGAGAAAGTCTCGCTGGCCCCTCTCCTTCAGCCGCTCCCTCGTCGCCGTCAACTCCACCTTCTCGATAACCGACGAGGCGACGAAGTTGTTGGTGAGCAGTCCGATGAAGAGGTCCATCGACTCGAGCTTGCCCTCGATCTCCTTCTTCCACTCCACCCCGGGATCGATCATCCCGTCGTGCCATTGCGTGATGAGGCCCTTGGCCTGCATCACGTTTAGATTGACCGCCCAGATGTTCTTGGCGGCCCGGTCGGCGTGCGAGTAGCTCAGGAATGTCCGCAGCGGTACGCGGTCCCTTTCGCGTGATTTCGGCTCTGAGGTCCGGTCCAACTGCGGCGTCGGCTCAATCCTCGCCCGACCCCGTTCGGCCGCGACCATCACCGGCACCTTCTCCAACTCGGCGGCCCGGAGATCGTCGATACGCTTGTACATCCCGGGCAGGCCGTCGATTTCCTGCTCGATCGTCGGCGGTTTGCCCGGAAGGTCCGCATTGATGCGGGACATTGTTCCCTGGACCACCTCCAGCAGGTGCAGACGGTCCTCCTCGGGGCCGAACGCGGCCACTTCAATGTGGTTGGGCTTCTCGCCGCGCCGAACGAGCACGGCCGCGTCTCCGTCCCGGAGCACCACACCGTTCCTCCAAGCCTGCTCTCCCTTCAAAGGGTGCGTGAGAACTATAAAGCGAGGGATGATCCCCTCGGCGACTGGGGTGCCGTAGTCATATCGCATCCGTACCGCGCCCGGACCCTGCCATTGCTTTCCCAGCCCCGCAGGTTGATAGGGGTTCAACGACCCCGGAACCAGCCATCGCTTGGAGGTTGGATGCCCGTCGAGCGGGAAGCACATCTCAAACCGTTCCATCAGATCCAACAGGAAGCGAGCAGATTCTGCGGACTGGTCTTCAAGCGCGCTGAGCGCCTCATCGAGCGTGAGCATCCCATCGCTCGCAGGCCTGTCCTTGAAGCGAAGCAGGCGGTAGACACCGTCGGTCACCCAGTGGGGATTGAGCACCGAGGTGTCGCGCAGGCGAGGGTCTTCCACGAAGTGCAGGACGACCCCGAGCGCGTGCAAGATCCTCGCGAGAGACTCCTGCTTCTCCGGCTCTGCGATCTTGTGCTGGACGCAGAGCGCCCGGAACTCTTTGAACGTGAGCTTGTGCTTGGGCAATTGGGCGTGTTGACCCTTGATATTCCCCAGCGTCCAGCACGCCTCCTTCACCTCAATCCAGTTTTTCGGGACCTCGCGCCACGGAGGGTCCATCTCCGAGAGGCCCACAATGACCCGGACCAGCGTGTCGCGCAGTTCTGGGCAGCCAGCCCGCTTCGAGCAGTCGGTCTTCACGAACTCACGGATCTGCGGGTACCGTTCCCTCAGCAGGTCACGATCCACGTCGTAGCCGCCCTGCCGCGCATCCTGCCGATTCAGCGCCACGATCACCGGCGCCATCCCCGCATAGCGCTTGAGCTGGTCGAGCCAGTAAAGCGCATCGGCCATCTCCGTATTCGAGCGCGGGTCCAGCGCCAGGATGTAGATGCTGCCGTCGGTCAGAAAGAACTGGTGCAGCGCGTGCGTGATCTCCTGCCCGGCGAAATCCCATAAGTGGGCCGTGATCTCCCGGCCCTTGCACCTCAGCGGGAAGTCGTCCAGGGCGATGCCGGGTGTCTCGGGCTCCTTGGGGTCGTGGTCCTGACCCAGGAAAAAGCGTCGAAGGCTCGTCTTCCCCGCCCCACCGCGCCCCACGAGCATCACCTTCACCTCGCCGATGGCACGTAGCGTGCCCGCAGCCTTCGCGGTCTGCACGCTGAAGTAGTAGTTGAGTATGTCCGCGGGCCTGGCGGGCTCCATCGCGTTGTGCGGCTTGGCCTTCTCCCGCTCCGGCCCTTGTACCTCGGGTGGAATCCCCAGCGCGTCGTTGCCGTGCAGAAAG
>CAYVFW010000387.1:0-2294 GCA_964450325.1 uncultured Phycisphaeraceae bacterium
GCGTGCCCCCAAACCCCGGGCGAGCCAGCAGTTGCTTCGCCCACAACCCACCCACGACGCTCCTCGACTGAAAGCCCTCAACCTTCGCGGTCTTCGTGTCGTACCAATCGCTCATCGCCACCCGGTCCGGTGAAGAGTTAATATAATCATACGCCGGGAAGGTCATCGCCTCCCACTGCGCGTTGGTGGGTGCCATCGCCGCAGCCCAGAAGAGGAAATCCAGCTTGGTGTACGCCGCGCGGCTATCCAGCGGCGTGCCGTACCGGTTCACCTTGCCCAGGTAAAACGTAACTTCATCAGCCCGCAGTTTCTCAGGAAACAAACCCAGATTCAGCGCGTGATCCCAGAATAAGTTATACTTCAGCGACCACGTCGCCCCCGATCCAAACGCCAGCACTGTCTGCCCGCTATCCCCCGCGGCCAGGCCCGCCCACCGCCCGGCGAACGAGGTCGCCACTTCCCGCCACTCGCTCGCCCGGGCCTCATCCTCCACCGCCCCGCACAGCCGCGCATACGCCCCCAGCCCGATGATCGCCTTGATCGAAAGATTAGCATTCCGCGCCAACGGCCCCGCGGAGCTATCCGTACCCACCTGGTCCCCCGGGTCAAGCCCGTGAACCTTCAGATACTCCGCCCACAACGTAAGCGATGGCCAGTACGCCCTGGCCAGCGCCAGCCCCCGCTTCTCATCCGCTATGCGCAGGGCCTCCATTAGTATTAACATATTCCCGCACTCTTCCACCGGAATCTGCCCCGCCTCGCTCTTTTCCCCACCGCCGTACGCCTGCCCGTTGGCCTTGGGGTACACGCCAAGATCGTGGGGCGCAAAGTTAAACTTCCACCGATCCTTCATCGCCGCGTACGCCAGCACCGGCCGCAGCTGCGCCTCCAGCAGCGCGGGGTTCTCGCACAGAAAAAACGGCGCAGAAGAAAATATAACATTAACCGTGCTGATGCACCCGTTACTGCTGTTCTCCTTCGCAAACATAAGCACTGTGCCGTCGGCATCCGCCGCCAACCCGTGCGCCCCCATCACCTGCCGATACGCCAGCTCGCACAAAGCGCTGTACTTAACTCCACCCGCCGCCGCCGCGGCGTCGCGGATTCTCGCGTTCTCCGTCACCACCGCCGCCCGCAGCTCCGAATCATCGCGCAGCACCTCGGTCACAGTCGCCGCGAAGTCGCTACCGCCCTGAGCCGAGGCCGCCCACACCGGCCGCAGCGGCCGCTCAAAGTACTCTACCACCCGCTGCTGATCATAAGCAAATACCACCCGCATCTCTACGTGCGTCGGCGCATCCCCCACGCTCTTGGCGGGCCGCACCCGTCCCATCTGCTGGCAGACCGCCAGCACCGGCCACCGATCTCGCGCCGGTCGCGGGAAATCCGTCTCATCCGCCGCCGGCAGCACGCCCAACCTGGCGAACGCCTCACGACTTACAGTGTCCGAGCAGATGACGCTGCTCACCCCAAACTTATCTCGCACGCCCAGGTACATCCGGCCCCAGTCGATGCGCGTCGCATCCCCGCTGCGTTCCAGCACCCGCTGCTCCGCGGTGCCCATCGAAAGTAAATGCGCGCCCGGCCCACGCAGCCGCGACCAAACCACCTCCTGCGAGTCATCATGCACGCACCACTCGCCGCTTACATCAGCGTAAAACGTAACCGTGTGCTCCGCCTCGTCCGCACACCGAGCGCCCAGATACAAAACCGCCCCGGACCACGACGCATAATCCGGGTCACCCGCGAAGCACGGACTTACAAACACAGCCTGAAGCTCAACGCCCCCCGCCCGAAAAGTGTAAGTTGTCGATAGCGATTCAACCTTCACCGACACCTGCTCGGCAGCCTCCACGCCCGCCGGTTCAGGCCCGCACCACCGGTAACACTTCCCATCCACCATCACCAGCCCGCACAACGCCGCGTTCTTGCCGGTCCAATGGGTAGGCCACGTGTCCGTCAGCCGGTCCGCGGGCGACCAGACCGAGAAGTACGGATTGTTAACCATGAGCGGTACCGCCGGCGCGCGAAGCGGGGCCATGGTCGCATTAACAATGCCCTCTCTCTCCCCCTGTGCCACCGGCGGATCGCCCCACGCGCTGGTGCTAGCCACAACGAAACTAATAAGGGCAGCGGCGTAGTGCATCGCCCACTGTAGAGCACTTCGCGCCATAAGCAAGAAGCTCGGCAACCCGCCGCCCCCACGCGCTCAGTATTACCAACCGCCTCCGCACGCCAACCCGCGAAGCAACCTGCAACCGCGCAGCAACTTGCATCCGCTACGCAGCCCGAAA
>CAYVFW010000388.1:0-2288 GCA_964450325.1 uncultured Phycisphaeraceae bacterium
GGCGGGCGAGACGCCCACCCCCACCCTCACCCTCCACGCCGCGGCACATCAACCTGCCTGCACCTTGCGTTGAGGTGGGGAGGTAGTTATGTTCGACACCGCGGCAGGCCTTGGGGCGGGGGTTTAGGTGTTGGAACGCCGCGTTTTGACGAAGATGGAGCGGACGCGGGCCGTTTACGCGATGAATGACAGGAGCGCCCGATGAAGCCGGATGGTTAAGACCCGGACCTTCATGCGAACAAGTGCGGCGGATGTAAGCAAGTATGTTGCGGCAGTCGTCGCTGCCAACCGCACCCATGCGCAGGGCAGTGTGTGCCCACGCTGTAGGTATTACTTAACTTGGTGTAGTGGAGACACTTATGAAGAAGACTATGCTCTTTGCTGTTGTCGCCGCGGCTGTCGCCGCGACTTCCCTTGTTACCTTTCCGCAGAGCGGCACGGTGCACGCCGCGGCTCCCGCGCCGATCCCCAGCGGTTCGTTGTCGATCACGGGCACGATCTGGTATCTCCCGCCCGGATTCATCTACCAGGCACCGGGCGCGACTGTGACGGCACAGCGCACCGCAGATGGGAGGACCGTAAGCACAACTGCGGACTCTCGTGGCGCGTACCGGTTGAATCTGATTGGTGGCGAATGGGTCATTACCGCCACGGGCAGGTACGGACGTAATATAAGCTATCAGGGCACGTGCGGCAGCCGCGCCCTTGTTTACAATCACTCAATCCGAACGGCGGCAGGATTCAATATTAACATGCGCCCGCGGTAATGCGTGCTGCAACGAGCGCGAGGCTCGGTGAGTTAAGCACTCAGACACTCTGGCACACACGCTGATTGATCAGCCCCCCCCGCTCGCAGCGAGCTGGGGGCTTTTCATTTTTGAGATTTTCGAGAGACCGTGCCGGTGCTCCGCCACGTCTTGGGAATTACTATTTACATCTGCAAAGAGGCTCGCGCAGGTTGATGCAGCGGGGTGGGCGAGACTTGTTTTGCTTGGGGGGAGCTCATAGGGCGGCTGCGCCGTCATCAGAACTCAGCGATTCCGAGGAACGCGAAGCAAACCCGCACGCGGCAAGGGGTGTGATTTGATGTCAGGCCGTGCTTCAGTGCGAGCTACTGGGGTGGGGCAATCTGGACAGGACCAAAGGAGTCGAGCCGCGGTCGGAGACCGAGGCGGTAACTGCTAGGACCTTGACCGCCCAAATCTGGAGGCGGCGGAATCTGGTTCGCGAAGTGGCAACTAAACATGGAGGTCGCAAAGGGTGCGGGACCAACCGACCTTGCTAAGTCACTCGGACGCCAGGGTCACTCGAAAGGGAAGGAGACTCGGACGGTTGGTTGAGTTCCTTGGGCTCTCGTCACGGCAGTTTTGTTATGCCGAAACCAATCCGCTCGACTGAAGGCTCGTGGAGCGAAGCAAACCCGGGTCTGTTTGAGCCCAAGGTCACTCGCACATGAGGGGGCACTCGGACGTTTGGTCCGGCTCGTTGGGTTACCCCGACTGTTGTGTTATGCCGAAACTGATCGGCCGGAGTGGGGCTGGCAGCGCGAGCGCCACGGGAATGAAATCAAGACTGACGGGCTGGGGCTTTAAGGCAGCGCATCGCGAGGCACGAGCAAAAAAGAAAAGAACCCCGCAAGGTTTACCTTACGGGGTTCAAGAGTCGGCGATGACCTACTTTCCCTCAGAGAAGTATCATCGGCAGCAAAGGCTTAACTGCTGTGTTCGGGATGGGAACAGGTGTTTCCCTTTGCTCATATACACCGACAATCCGACGTGCTTGCCTTTGGGCGAAGCTCGCCGGCTGAAGCCATCGCCCTAAGGCGAAAGCCAACCGGAACGCAAGAATCTTAAGGCGGTCGCACGTGGGTTAAGCCACTTGCAGGCCGAAGAATGCAGGAGATGAAAAAGAAACTACAAGAATGTTAAACTACAGCGCTGTACAAAACACGGCTTTGGTACCAACAACCGGCAGAGGTTCAACTTGGAAAACCAAGAAGAACGATGCGTGGTTGGTGGCCGAGCTTCGACCGTTAGTACCGCTCAGCTCAAGGCATTACTACCCTTACACATGCGGCCTATCAACCTGGTGGTCTACCAGGGGTCTTACGTATTTCTACTAGCAAGCCTCATCTTGTGGGGGGCTTCCCGCTTAGATGCTTTCAGCGGTTATCCCTGCCGAACGTAGCTACCCAGCTGTGCACTTAGCAGTGCAACTGGATCACCAGGGGTCCGTCCAACCCAATCCTCTCGTACTAAGGTTGACTCCACTCAAGCTTGCAACGCCCA
>CAYVFW010000389.1:0-2268 GCA_964450325.1 uncultured Phycisphaeraceae bacterium
GCCATGCGGGGGGGCTTATGGGGACGGCGGCTTATATCAGCCCTGAGCTGGCGATGCGGGACGCGGCGGACCACCCAGGGCTTGTAGATCATGTCGACCAATTGGACCACGCAGATCACGTAGATCACGTAGATCACGTAGATCACGTAGATCACGCGGGTGACGTGGATCACGTGGGTCACGTGGGTCACGTGCGAGCGCCTGAGGCTGGGAGTGCAAGCCCTGTGGCTGCGACACCGCGCGCCCCGGGAGAACCTCTGGCCCGGACGCGAACGAACATAAGTGTTACTCCCGACCGACGCGCTGACATTTGGGCCTTGGGATGCGTGATCTATGAAATGCTGACCGCGAAGCAGGTCTTCGGACGTGAGAGCGTGATGGCGACCTTGCAGGCAGTCGTAACAGAAGAGCCGGATTATACATTGCTCCCAAAGCAAACACCGCTAGGACTGCTGACGCTGCTGAGGCGTTGCTTACGTAAGGATGTTTCGCTCCGCCAGCGCGATGCTGGGGATGTCCGACTGTTGCTTGTCGAAGCGCTCGATGAGTTACAGCGCAAACCGACCGCGCCTGCACGCCGGGCCTCGTGGCCACTCTGGGGCCGCGTGGCTGCGGGGGTTGGCTTCATCGGGGCCGCCTCGTTGGGCCTGTTGGCTGGGTGGCCGCAGCTCAATAAATCTCGGCATACTGCTCTCGTGAGTGGCGCTGCGGAACTGCCCTTGCAGAGCGGATTGACTCGATACGCTGCGGCCGCGTTCGAGATTCCGTTGACCGCCGATGCTGTGGTGCCCGACGAAATGAATCCGATCGCGATCTCACCTTCGGGTGACCTGCTGGTGGTCGCGGTGGGTGAGTATGCGGCTTCGAGACTCGTGAAACGTAAGTTGGATGATCACCACGTTGAGGTTATTGAAGGCACCCAGGGTGCTAGTAGCCCGTTCTTCTCGCCGGACGGCGCGTGGATTGGTTATGTTGACTCAGGACGGGGTGAACTTCGCAAAATCCGCCCCGACGGCTCGGGGCTGGCCACGATGGCGAAGATTAATAAAGAAGCACGGTGGCTTTGCTGGCTGCCCGATGGGCGAGTTATTTTCTGCATCCGCTGGATGGGCGGTCTCTGGCAGCTTCCGACCGGGGCGGCCGCGACTATCCCGCTTACGTTTGAAGTGGGCGCGGGCGGGACTGAGCGGCTCGATAGGGTGCGGGTCACGGACCTTCTGCCAGACGGACTGACCGTACTCGCGACGGTCGAAAGTAACTTACGAACTGTTAAGCGCATCGAGACCATTCACACGAGGACGGGCAAACGGGCGGTCATCGTCGAGAATGCCAGCGAGGGGGCGTTAATTGGCGCGAGCACGCTGGGGATGCTGCGGGGCGGCACAATGCTTATGGTGGGCTTTGATCCGGCCACCGGCGCGATCGCTGGCTCTGAGAGAGCAGTTGCGGGCGCGTCGGATATTGCAAGGTCGGGGAAGTTGGATGCAGCGAGCGTGCGGATGAGCCGAGCGGCGGGGGGCATGGTTGCTTATCTTCCGGCATCGCCCGACCCGTTCGGCTCGCTGCGATGGGTTGACCAAGGCGGTGCCGAAGAGATTATCGTAAGTGGTGATTCACCGCTCAGCGATCCCGTGGTCGCGCCCGACGGCGTGCGCATCGCTGCGTGCAAACTAACGGACATTTCCGACATCTGGGTCTTTGACACCTCGCGGCGGCCAATCTCCTCCTTACAACTTACACGAGGTATCAGTACGGATCGGCTCGTCTGGTCGCCTGATGGTAAAACGATCGGTTTCTGTGGCGTCTCTCCCCTGCCCTCCATCATTCCCACGCCAGCGACGAGCTTGACACCTGGGCAGATTGGTCTGTTCACCGTAGATGCGGGTGGACTGAGCGACCCGGTGCTCTTAGTTAAGTTTGATCAACAAGCGCGGCTCTATGCCTGGCATCCCACCAGTGGGGAGATGGCAGTCGCGGTCGAACGATTCGTCGGGATCGGGTTTGATATCGAGATGGTCTTGGTAAAACCGCCCCACACGCGGCGGCAACTGCTGGCAACCGACGCGAGCGAGTTTGGAATTACATTTTCGCGAGACGGGATGTGGATGGCCTTCACACGCGACCAGGGCAGCAGTTCGGACGTTTACGTCGCGCCCTACCCGGCGGGCACCCCGCTGCAGCGGGTCTCACCGCTGGGGGGCTATCGGGCGCGGTGGGGGTGGGATGATAAACACTTATATTTTCAGCGAGATCGCGATGTCTTTAGCG
>CAYVFW010000390.1:0-2257 GCA_964450325.1 uncultured Phycisphaeraceae bacterium
TCCCCGACCCCACTCCTCTAATCCTCACAAAATCCAATAAAAAAATCGCCAATTTCTAAAATACAACTTGACATGCACAGGTCATTCTGGTACGCTATCCGTATGGAAACTACTGCAACTAACCGTACTCCCTTGTCCGATCGTCACCTCCAACTCATCACTCACCTCCAGCGTTCTCGTTTCAACCTGTTTGCCTTCGCAAAAGCCGCAAATATCACACCTTTGGAAGCCGCCGCGTTCCTGGCCTCACCCGCCGTGGTTGAGGGTTTCGCCCAGTTTGATGTCGTTCTGGCTGAATACACGGCTCGTGCGGTGCATCAGGCCAAGCTCCTAGCCCTGCAAGCGCTCTCCGCCACGCTCGACAATATGGATGACAACCCCATCGAGACCCGCCGCGTCGCGATGCTTCTCATCCGACTGGTCGGCCCCCGCCTTCCTGAGTCACCAGACCCTGCCAAAGGCCCCAAATCGCGGAAAAATCGCCGCGAACCCAGCCACCCGCCCACCCTCACCGACTTCTTCACGCCAATATCCGAGGAGGCCGAATCCGCCAAGGCACCCCCGAGCGATATTTCGGCAAATGGTGGCGTCACGCCCAATAACTCCCGAACTCCAAAAACGAACAGTGGGGGACCCGAGGACGGGACAGCTGCCTCGCCCGCCAGCTCGCTTCGCCCCGAGTCGCCAATTCGTCCCGACGCCGCGCCCCTTGGCGTGCCAGTTCGCCCGCCACACAGCACGCTTACCAACTACATCACCGGTGCCAAACCCGCCGCACTTCTCAGGGCGCGAGCTGGAACCACCACCCCTATACCCACCGGATTCGCGTTCGCCCAAGCTTCACCTCAGTTGAACATCCCCAAGAAAAAGCCGCTGGCAAGTACCCAATAGCGCAAAGGGCACTGGCGCGCTGCCCGATCTCAGTCCCTAGCTCCATCTTCCCAGCTAAAAGCGCTTCAGGCTAGCGTGCGTGCCAGCTGGTAAGACCGCTCATTGACAATCAAATCAGTATCTCACGCTCGCACCGACCCGAGTGAAACCGCGCAGCTCGCGCGCTGGCCGGCCTGGCCAAGAGGCAGGCGAACAACCTCCGCTCCTGCTAGCTCCTCTCTGACAGGTCCCCTCGATACCAATCCAACCCTACAACCCACTGCCATTATACATAATACATATTATCGGACTAAACGCCTAATTTTGCCCGGCCCTCTCACCCCAATCTTCTAGCCCGCTGATCCCCCCAATCTCCCGAATCTGCCATCCCGTACCTTCCTTCACCACCCTCCCATTCCCACACAGAAGTTCGATCGCCGCCGCGCCGGTCGGGTCGCCACCTCGCTTCTCGATGATCAGGCACAGTTGGGCACCCTCAGTGCGCACGATCTCCGCCGACGCCGGAGTAATCGCGCCGTGCGGCAAGGCCCATCCCTTGGCGCGGGCGTGGTAGAGCGGAGTCGGGTCGCCGGGCAGATCAAGACTGACAACAACCACGCGTTGGGGATCGTAAGCAGAGTTGGTCGTGAGCAGTTCACGCAGCGCACGGCTGGATTCGGCAATGGGGTTATCCAGCACTTGTTCAGCGCGAAGATAAACGATGTATCGGGAAACACTTAAGATGAGAACCAGTGCAAACAAAATCGCGACGATTAGGCTGAACCGTCCTCTTAAGTTGATGTCGATAGCCTTCCGGCTAAACAGCAACGCGAGTTGACTCCGGGGCCAATCCGCCGCGGCGAGGGCTCTCCACTCAATACTGGCAAGAGCCTTGGCAATGTAATAACAGATGGGACCGGTGAACGGCAGTTGGTAGTATTCGTGAACCTGGTTACCCCGCGCCACTATACATACATAGACGAACAGCCCCGCCACCCACCACCGCACCAGCCGATCAATAAACTCACTCACGCCCGATCGGCGTATAAACACGCCGACGATCACAAGCACGAACCCCGCCCAGGTGGCATGCCGCTCGGCCAGTCGCTCAAACAGAATCTCATACCAGAACTTAATATCCAATGCCGTCCGCCAGGAGTGTAACTTATCAGTGGTAAAGATTCCAAAGCTAAGCCCGGTCTTCAAGGCCAGTTGATGGGCGTGCCAATACCACCCGGCAACCAAGAGGAAGATCACCGCCCCATACAAGTAAAGCTGCCATCGCCCCGCCGCACGCCACCCATACGCCGACCATGCCAAGTAAGCAAGCGGCAAACCCAGACACAAAGCGGGCAGCTTAAGTAGACACGCCAGCGAAATCCACACG
>CAYVFW010000391.1:0-2256 GCA_964450325.1 uncultured Phycisphaeraceae bacterium
ACTTTAAACCGCGCGGGCACATCGTAACTCCTGCGCCAGGCCTCCTATCGAAAGCCTTTCGGGAAAGGCCTTGCAGGACAGCCCTTGCGGTCCAGTTGCGTGCCCGCCCCGTCCCCGCACTTATTCATCATCATCCCCGCCCGCGCGTCGTTTGCTCCAGCGGGGGCGATCCTGTTTCTCCACTTTATCCAGCGCTACACCTCCCGCCAGCTTCACCATACCCTCGCCTAGTTCCTTCGTAATACTCCGCAGCAGGTCAGGCACGAGCACGACCTTTAGCTTAGGATCAACCGCCAGCATCGCAACGCTATCTATGGTTCCGATTATAATTTCAACCGGAAATGTCGGCGGTGCATCACCCACCGCCGCGCGCCTTGCCTCGATCGTCGGGGGCGACGATGCGTTGGGCGCGTGTGTGCGAACCAGCGTGGCGATCCGTTCCATCGCAGAAACGGCCAGCCCGTTTAGCCGCTGCTCGTCAACAAAGATGCGTAGTTTGCCACCATCCAAAGGCAGCCCCTCGATGGGCACCAATCGATCAATTACAATCTGAGCATCACCTCGCGCAAAGTCCACGCGCCCGAGCACAAACACCACGCTCTCCGCCGCCGCCAAGTGCGCGTACTTCGCGAAGCAATCCGAGAACATAACACACTCGCACGCCCCCGAGGGGTCCTCGATCGTCAAAATGCCCATCTTTTGCCCCGCGCTGCGACCGTTCTTCACTGTAATTTGACGCTGGCTCTGCACCATCGCCGCCACCACCACCCGCGCATCGGGGGCCGCGGTCTTCACCGCCGCGGCGGTATGCGTCGCGAACGCGTTGTACCAGGGTTTCCAGTGATCCAGCGGATGCGAACTTACATAAAAGCCCAGCACTTCCTTCTCTTTAGCGAGCGTGTCCGCCTCGTTCCAGGGGTCCGCCCGCGCCAGCGATGGGCCGGTGGCGCTCACCGGGGCCGCCTTGGCGGCGGGGGAAGGCCCGCCGAAAAGCGCGTTCTGCCCGCTCGCCTTATCGGCCGCGGCTTTCTGCCCCGCCACCAACGCACCCTCCACCGTTGCAAGCATCGCCGAACGTAACTGTCGGCTGTGGAGCGAATCCAGCGCGCCGCTCTTGATCAGCGATTCCATCGCGGTTTTATTGAGTATTCCGCTGGGAATACGCTCTGTAAAATCGTAAAGCCCACTGAACGGCCCGCCTTTGGCCCGCTGCTCCATCGCGTGCGCAATCGCCTTGTCGCCAACACCCTTTAGCGCTCGCAGCCCAAACCGCACGTGCCCATTCGCCGCCGTGCGAGCCTCGCCATCGACAAACACCACCGTAAAGTCCGACTGTGATAAGTTAATATCAGGGGGCCGCACCTCCACGCCCACCTTCCGCGTCTGCCGGGTAAGCGGGTCAACAAATCGCGTGCGGCGGCAATCCTCCAGATACGGAATCCAGTCGCTCACCTTATTTGCCTGTGATTCAAACGTAAGGAAGGCCGCCATGTACTGGTTCGGAAAGTAAGTCTTCAGGTAGGCCGTGTGGTACGCCACAATCGCATACCCGGTGGAGTGGCTCTTATTAAAGCCGTAGCCCGCGAACTTTAAAATCAACTCAAACAGCGCCTCGGCCTTCTCCTTGGCCAGCCCTTGGGTCTGCGCACCCGCCACAAACTTGGGGCGCTCCTTCTCAATCTTGTCGTACTTCTTCTTGCTTATGTTCTTGATGAGCGTGTACGCATCGCGGAGCTTAATCCCGCCCAACCCGTGCACAATCTGCATCACCTGCTCTTGATATACCATGACGCCGTACGTCTCGGAGGTATACCGGTCCACAATCTCATGCACCTTGGGCACAGGCTCGGCTCCGTGCTTACGTCGATTGTAATCAGGAATCAGGTCCATCGGCCCCGGCCGAAATAGCGCGTTCGCCGCGATCAGATCCTCAAGCCTGTCCGGCTTCATCTCCTGAAGCAACCGACGCATGCCCCCCGATTCAAACTGAAAGATGCCCGTGGTATCGCCTCGTCGAAACTGTTCAAAGACGTTATCGTCGTTGGCCTCCAGCCGATCCAGATCCAGCGGGTGAGCGGCGGATGCCTTCACGCTGTCGGCCAGTTCGGCGCCCCGCCCCACCCCCGCCCAAATCTCCGCTTCGGTAAGTGATTCTCGGATCAACTTCTTCGCCAACTCGATGATCGACAGGGTGCGCAACCCCAGGAAGTCCATCTTCAGCAGGCCCATCTTCTCGCACGTGGGCCCGTCCCACTG
>CAYVFW010000392.1:0-2248 GCA_964450325.1 uncultured Phycisphaeraceae bacterium
GCCGCTGCGGTTGGTCGGCTTTGATGGGAGCCCGGTGCGGGCCGTGCTGCGGACCCTGCCCAGCGTTTGAGGCACAAAGCATTTCCTGGGACACCCGGGACCTGTGTTACGACAGTTCGGCGATCACCTTCACTTCGAACGCGATGGGAGCATCGCCACCCTGCGGGAGCGAGTGAATACCGATGGTCGTTCGGCACGGCTGGCTTGGCCCCGTTGGAAAGAGTTCGCCGTAGACTCTGTTGTAGACTGCGAAATCTCTGGGCAGGTCGGTGAGGAAGCAGGTGACGTCAACGATCCGATCCCATGAAGAGCCGTTCTCTTCAATGACGTGGCGGACGTTCTGAAAGACCGCGCGGACCTGCGCTTCCATGTCGTACGAAAGCATGTTGCCCGCGGCGTCGAGGGTGACGCCGGGGATGGATCGGCTGCCGCGCTGGCGAGGGCCTTGGCCAGATAAAAAAAGCAAGTTGCCGATGCGGCGGGCGGCGGGGTAGGCACCGACTGGCTCGGGGGATTTGGATGGGGCGGGCATCGAGGATCTCCGGGGAGGTTGAAGTGGCTAGAGGCCGATGCAGACGTTTTGGGGCTCTGTGAAAAACTTGAGCGCATCGAGGCCGCCCTCTCGGCCGACGCCGCTTTGCTTTGCGCCACCAAAGGGCGTGCGAAGATCGCGGACAAGCCAGCAGTTGATCCAAACGACTCCGGATTGGAGGCCAGCGGAGAGGTGGTGGGCGCGCGGGAGTGATTGGGTGAAGACGGTGGCGGCGAGGCCGTAGGGCGTCGCGTTGGCGAGCGCGAGTGCGTGGTCGTCAGACGTGAAGCGTTGAAGGGTAACGACCGGGCCGAAGATTTCTTCTTGCTCGACGCGGCAGGAAGGGTCGAGCCCTTCGATGACCGTTGGTTGGAAGAACGATCCGTTCCGGCAGCGCGCGGGGATGAAGTCGGGCTTGACGCGTTCTCCACCGCAGAGGATTCGGCCGCCAAGGGTTCGTGCGAGATCAACGAACGACTCCACCTTGGCGAGGTGCGCTGCGCTGGTGAGCGAACCCTGCTGGGTGGCGGGGTCTTGCGGGTCGCCGGAGCGGAGGGCGCGGACGCTGGCGACAAAGTCGGGAACGAAGCGGTCGTAGATTGAATCGTGGATGAGCAGGCGCGAGCCGCAAAGGCAGATCTGCCCCTGGTTCGTAAAGCCGGCGGCGACGGCAGTGCTGAGTGCGGCGGGGTAGTCGGCGTCCTCACAGACGATAAAAGGGTTCTTGCCCCCCAGTTCGAGCGATACCCGCTTGAGGCGGTCTCCGGTTTCGCGGCCGATCCACCGGCCGACCGCAGTTGAACCCGTAAAGGAGATTGTTGGCACGTTCGGGTGCGTTACGAGTGCGCTGCCAGCCGATGGGCCTCTTCCGTGGACGATGTTGAGCACGCCCGGCGGAAGGCCGGCTTCGGCGGCGAGTTCGGCGAGGATGTGGGCGGTGACCGGGGTGACTTCGCTGGGCTTGCAGACGGCGGTGTTGCCGGTGGCGAGCGCGGGGGCGATTTTCCAAGTGAGGAGATAGAGGGGCAGATTCCAAGGGGAGATGAGGCCCGCAACGCCCCGGGGCTTGCGGAGCGTGTAGTGGATCGAGTGGCTGACGCCGTTGTTGGCGGGGACGCCAGCGAGTTCGGAATCGTGGCACTCGGTGTGGGTGTGAAGGATGGCAGTGGCGAAGAAGCGAAAGTTGGCCGCGGAGCGTGGCGCATCCATCGCGCGGGCGAGCGAGATGGGCTTGCCGGTGTCCGCGCTCTCGGCGATGGCGATGCGCTCGAGGTTGGTCTCGATGAGTTCGGCGAGTTTCAGGAGGTGGCGAGAACGCTCCGTGGCGGGAGTAGCACTCCACCCGGGGAACGCCGCGGACGCAGCCTCGACGGCGGCATTGACATCCGCGGCGTCGGAGTCTGGAACGCGGGCGTGGGTTTCACCGGTGGCGGGCTCGATGGAATCGAGGTAGATGTTGGTGGCAGGGGCGACAAATCGGCCGTTGATGAAGTTGGCGAGCGTGAGCATCGTGGCCTCGCTTCAAAGTTAAGAAGGATCAGAGCGTGGGCAGGCGACCGCCATCGACCGGGAGGTTGATGCCGTTGATGTATGCCGCGGCGGGAGAACACAGGAAGGCAACGGCGGACCCCAACTCTTCGGGCGTACCGAAGCGGGCCGCGGGGATCGTGGCTTTCAGGTCTTTTTCAACTTGTTCTAGCGAAGCGCCGGAGGCCT
>CAYVFW010000393.1:0-2241 GCA_964450325.1 uncultured Phycisphaeraceae bacterium
CGTTCTGGTCCACTACCACCGCCTCGCGGCGGGGGATGGTCAGGGGCGGAAGCTGGTGGAGAAGATCGCCTTCACGTACTTGGGCGACTACATCGCCGATTGCTCCGCCGCGAAATCGACCGATCCCACCGCAGAATCCCGCCGCGCCGCCGCGGCGATCCTGCAAGGTAAGCTCCAAGCCATCTTGACCGGCGAGCCGCCCTACGACCTCTTCATCCGCTGGAAGCCCCTGCACCAGCAACCCATCGGTTGGGAGCCCGACATCAACGATGGTGTGCGTATGAATATCCGGCCGTTTATGGCGGCGGGTGTGCTCAAGGGGAAGATCAATGTGAAGTGGGAAAAGGACCGGGGCAAGGAGCCAGAAAGCATCCGGCCCAAAGCAGATTTCCCATGGTTCTGGTCATTTCCGGGGCATCTCGACGAGACACCGGTGGATTCTGCGGGAGGTGTGAGTTTCGACGGGGCGCGGTGGAATGATGTGCATTACACAGGGAAGGTGAAGCAGGAGGCGCGGGAACTCCTGAAGGGCGACGGGAAGCCAGCCGCAACGACCCCCAAAGCCAACGCCGGTAAGTCACGCTAATCACCACCCATGACACAGATTTCCGCCCCAACCACCCTCCTCAACGCCTTGGTAGCGGCCATCCGCGCCGCTGCGGACTTCAACCAGCACGAGATGGTCCCGCCCGCGGCGATCCTATGGACCGACCCCGCGCGAGAGTGGGAAAGCGTGATGTCCGCCCTGCGTAACGTGATGCCAGAGTTCCTCACGCTGGGTAACTATGACGCCGCCGCGAGAACCGGGCCGGCGATCTGGTGCAAGGCGGTGGTGAGCGATGCGGCCGCGTACGGTGTCGAGATACCCGCCAATGTCGTGCCGGTGGTGTACATGCCCGGCATCGCTAAAGAGCAAGTTCGCGGCGTCGATGGCTGCCCCACCGAACTTAAGTCAATTGTTGAGTTGCAGTACCGGGGCGTGCTGTGGACGCAGGTGAACGGGAGGGATTGGACGGTGCGGGCGTTCTTGTCAAGCGCCGATGGTGGGCTCAGCCTGCGAGTTGCTCGTGACAATGAAACAAGCATCCAACTACCGCTTGTGCTGCCGCGTTTGTTGGCGGAAGACGTGGCCACGTTGCGAGAGGGCGAAATCGATGCCGCGTTCCTGCGGCAACTGGTCGCCCCCGATCCGATCAGCATGCTCTTGCACTGGATGAACAATCAGACGGGAACGCGGGCCAAGGCCGATGTCGCGCAATGGTCGGCATTTTGCGGTGAATCCAAGCGAACGTACGGCTTTGATCCACAGACGGCGGATGTAACAAAGGCCGGCGAGCAAATGGCCGCACGCAAGGGGCCTTGGGGCAAAGTATGGGCAAGGTATGCCGAGGCCCCCCAGAACTATCCCGGATTGGTCGAGGTGCTTCGCAGGTCTAAATCAGCCGGGGGGCTCTTTGCTGAAAGCGAGACTTACACCTTCCCGCAGGACAACGAGCAAGCCGAACAAGTGCTGCGCGATGCCCTGCTCGCGCTGGCGGGGAAAGCCGAGCATGCGGCGAGGGAAGCCGTCCTCACGTTAGAAGCAAAACACGGCCCACGCCGAGAGACCGTATGGGCGACGCTCGGTGAGGCGCCATTGGGGTTCGCCATCAAGCATTTGGCCGATCTGGCAGTCCGCAGCAAACGCCCGGTTGCTGGGGCCACGTTAGAGGATGCCATCACTTCGTATGCAGCGGAGGGATGGAAGGTCGATGCTGCTGCCATTCTCGCCCTCGCCGCGGCCGAATCACACCCCGACCAGAAGGCTGTTGGTACGGCTGTGCGGGCGGTTTACGCCGATTGGCTGGATAAGTCCGCCGCGGCGTTCCAGCAACTCGCGGCCAATGGATACCCGGTTTCGCATGGCGAAACGCTTGATGGCGCGGGTGTGGTTCTCTTTGCCGATGGGCTGAGGCTGGATGTGGGTCGCATGTTGGAAGCGGAGTTGCTTGCTCGTGGGCTAGATGTGACGTTTGCGACGCGATTGGCTGCGATACCGACCGCAACGCCAACGGCCAAGCCTGCGGTGTCGCCGGCGAGCGGGCTGTTTAGCGGATTGCCCGAGACGGGAGACTTCTCTGCCTTGATCACCGCGACTGCGAAGGCCCTTACCAGCGAATCGTTTAAGCGGCAGCTGGCCGAGGTGGGATTCCGGCCTCTTGGCTCATCGGAGGCGCCCGATGTTACATTGAAACACTGGAC
>CAYVFW010000394.1:0-2236 GCA_964450325.1 uncultured Phycisphaeraceae bacterium
CCGAACGCAGCGTTTGCCGCCGTCTGTAGCGCCTTGTCGTTCCATTTGACAAACTCTTCTGTCTTAATGCGTCCCTGCCCGTTGAACAAACCGCCAAGCTGGTCGTCGTCAAGGGAACGTGCCAGCTCAAGGGCCGCCGCGCACGTAGGAGTGTCCGTGGGGATCTTTGTTGTCGGTTCCTTTCCCCACACAAAGTACCAAGTTACCGCCATCAGCATGCACGCCGTCCGCTGAACCCCCACCAGCCCAGCGGCATCGGCACTGAGCAGAATCTCGTTGACTCTGGCCAGCCGTGTTTCCATCCAAACCTCAGACTTCGCCTTTGCGCCAAACTTCAGCGTTCGCAAGTTATCTGTAAGCCACTTCATCTGCGCAGCCGTGCCTGCGGCGTCCCCCGTCTTCGCCGTGCCGCCCTTCGCTTCGCCAAGCGTTGCCGCGGCACCTGCGCCCCTTCGCCAAACTTCGGGTGCCGGCGCACTCGGCAGCACGCCACGAACTGCGGCCATCACTTGCCCGCGCAGCCCCTCTCGATCTTCGGCCGTGCCACCACTTGCGGTGAAGACGATCGAAGAGCCAAACGGCTTGCCGTCTCGGGCTCCTTCGCGCACAAGTTCCGCAGTGCCGCCTTCATACTGCAGCCCCAGCCGATCCCGCGTCGGCCCGCCGCGCTTGTCCTTCCACAACGCCCCAATGAGCCTCGGCATCGCCGAGTCTGGCACAAAGTCAAGCCTCCAACGCACCAACACATCAAACGATTCGCTCGCCGTGATCCCGGTGTCAGCATTGAGCTGATCCGGCACCACCCATGCCCGCCTCCGTTCCTCGTCCAGCCCCGCTTCAAAAATCAGCTCGCACGCCTGCATGAGCTCCAAGACCGCCTGTGCCGGGTACGGTGAGAGCCGCTGCGGCGGTGTCCCAACGATTCCCCGCACGATCTGGTCAAGCAGCGTTTTCTCTTTATATACGCCCACCGCCAAGCCTTGGCCCATCCGGTCCCAAAGCACGTGATACACCGGATACCGTGTCCAGAGAGGGTTGTACAAGATCCCGCGAATATCCGCACCATACACCTTGAGCCCGCGCACATCACCGACGTAGTGTACCAGCCCAATGTCTCGCAGGTTCAGCACATACTCGCGTGCCAGCTTAAGGTCGATGCCAATGGCGATCTCCTTGTCATACTCCTCCAGCGTAAGCCACGGTTTGGTCTTCGGTTCGTCCTCGGGATCGGTGAACAGCTTCTCCAAACGATCCTTGATCGTGAAGAATGTCGGAGGCTCGGCCGATGCCCACATGCCCGCGAACGCTGGATGTACTACCAGTTCGTCCTCGATCGCCAACTTGACCTGCGCGGCGTCCCTCTGCGCGTGCTCATCGGACTCGCCAATGTCAACCTCCAGTACGCTCGCCCCGCGAGGGTTGAGCTTTGCACGCAAAGACGCTATCTCGCGCTTCACTTGGTCCTCACTTCGCCCGCTCCGCTCGTTGAGCGATCGACGATGAGTGATCACCACCAGCACCGGCAATACCGGGAAGCGCTCCTCGGCCGCCCGCCTCGCCACCTTCTCGTCGAAGCGCCCTGCGCCCCTCAAAACCCCCGCCCCACGCGTTTCATTTCCCTCGTGAATATCGTGCGCGTCCCGGTGTCGGTCCTCCCATGTCGTGCGCTCAGCCTCAACCCTCGCATCGATGCACTCGCGTCGCATGTCCGCGACCAGATCCATCCAGTGCATCACTCGGTTGCCGGGCCGATCGATCGGCTTATCAGCGCGAGCGACAACGACATAGATCGAGCGGCGTGCGGAGAGAAACAGCCGATGCGAGCCCCACAAGAAATCTTGCCCGCCAAAGTCAAATACATGCCCGCCGGGCGCCTCTCCCGTGACGCCCTTGGGTACTTTTGAGAAGGTGATCTTCCGTCGCTCCCAGGCGCGCGTACGGCCGCGCGGCCCATGTTCCGGCGGCGGCTCATCCTCCGACAACGGCGCCACACGCCAGCGCAGCATCGACTTGCCCACCTCCCCATCGCCAAGCAGCGCGATCTTGACCTCGCGCCAGGGGCGGGCCGTGCCGCCCAGCTTGGCCTCAAGTCGCTCGATGATCGTGGCCGGGCGCTTGGCATCGAGTTCTTCGTCCTTGATGCTAAGACCAGCGTTCCCTTTCAGATCTAGAAACGTGAGACCCTTCATTCCTTTGAGTGTTTCGACCAACTCTGCGGTGAGCGTCAGATCGTTGT
>CAYVFW010000395.1:0-2236 GCA_964450325.1 uncultured Phycisphaeraceae bacterium
CCCGCGCTCGCCCAGGCCGACATCGGCCTCGCGATGGGAACTGGGACGGACGTGGCCATCGAAGCTTCCGACATCACCCTCATTCGTGGCGACCTGAGCTCGGTGCCCGACGCAATCGCCCTCTCGCGGGCCACGATGCGGACAATCAAGCAGAACTTGTTCTGGGCGTTCATTTACAACGCGTTGGGCATCCCCATCGCCGCGGGCGTGTTGTTTCCGTTCACTGGTTGGTTACTCTCGCCCGTCATTGCCAGCGCGGCGATGGCGTTCTCGAGCGTTTCGGTGGTACTCAATAGTCTTCGCCTTGCACGCTCGCGCTTGTAAACCGGATTATCGTACCGTGGACCAAGAGACTTGACGCCTGTCCAACTTTCAGACCTCGCCCTCCGGCCCTTACGTTCGCAGCGCCGATAGGCGGACTGTCAGCCTTGGCGCATCCGGCGTGTGCCCGTCGGCCCTGCCTGTCGCGCGCTCATAAGCTGAAAGCGGTCCGGTACCCAGCCAACGCTGAACTGCCGGCCTCCTCGCCCTACCTCCTCTCCAAAATAATCTATTGGTTTCCTATTGCCACCATGTTGAATCATTTGAAAGTTCCGGCAAGTGCCGGGGCCTTCTTCGTTTATACCGCGATTTAGCGATGTTGTCTCGCTGCCAGCATCTCACCAGTCGGCGAAGCCCTATTAACATAAGTCAGGTGAGCGTTTGTTTGAGAGCGGGTCTGGAGGGCCCGCTTTGGCTCGATGCAATAGCGTCGACAGCGGCGAGACGGCCACCCCCAAGGAAAACCAGAAAACTCCGCTTCACTCTCTCTCCTGCCGACGTTATCGGGACATTACGAACACGCCCGTGCCCGCGACAGTTCAAAAAACAAGGCCCCGCCGGTTACGGCGGGGCCTTGCCATGTTGTTAAAGCAAAGAAGGATTAGGCTCGGCGGCGACGTGCGGCCATCAGACCGCCTAAGCCGAGGAGCGCGGCCGCGCCTGGGGCCGGGACTACCACGAGGTTGCCGCGGATTTCGCCGCCGGGATTCCTCGAGGTGTGTATGTTGAGGTACAAGACGCCATTGAAAAGCGCGCTCTCGCGTGCCGCGTTCAGCGTGACCTGAGTGTTGGTCCAGCCGCCGCTGGTACCGCTGTTGTTGAACCCGGGCGTTACACCGTCGAGATTGAAGATGACGCCACCATTGGACGTGAACAGGGCATTGGGCGCTTGGTGAATGTGCGCAACAGTCACATTGCCAGTAAGATCGGTGAAGCCATTGCCCGAGCCCCATCCGGCGTTGATGGTCAGGACCTTAGTGTCCGTGTCGAAAGTGATGCCAGCGCCGACTTCGCCGCCGGTGGCGTTGCCGGTGGCGGAGTTGGGGTTTTCATTGTCAAACCGCAAGCCAGTGCCCGAACGACCGATGATGTCGAAGGGAACGATCACGGCCATTGCGGACGGTGCAACCGCCGCGACCACAACCGCCGCGCAACCCAGAACGTTTTGAAATCTTGTCATGTTTTGTCTCTCCAGATGCAGCGCCGGGGCTCTCAGTTCCACCGACGCGCGGCCACATAATCAGAAGAGCTAGACGAGGCGGTCCGGCGAAAGCCGAAGGTTTCCGCTCTAATATTCTCTCCTGCCAAAGTTGCGGGGCTGGGCCAAACACACCCGTGCCCGAACGAACCTTGAAACCGAAACCGCGACTGTTAGGACGTGGCTTCGCAGCTTAATAGGTATTCTAGGCCCCCCGGCGTCGAGTCTCTATTAAGGCCCTCAGGTCAAAAATAGCTTAGTGCCGAAGGACCACTCGGGCAACCGCTAGACTCTGCGGCAGGTCGATCCTTCATTCATATTGGTGTGGCGCGAGCGTGCTTCTCTTGGTGCAAATATCTAGGTTCCTTCAGAACTTTGTTTACGTAGAAAATGTTGGATTGACCATCGACTGTCAGTACCCAACGGTATCCCTCTTCATATGTCGGCCGTTTGCCGGCGGCTTGCAAATATTGAGCGTTTTGTAAAACAATTTGTCTTATTTGCTCGACGTGAAGATTTGGTTAAGGCTGGCGATAGCTTCTCCGCCCGGCGTGTGGATACCTATCCCAAAGGTGCAGACGGCACTGCGGGGCCTGCTTCTCGACGTGGTGTAATCGCTCGGCCGACTCGTAAATAAATTATGTTTGACGTTGACATAT
This sequence comes from uncultured Phycisphaeraceae bacterium, assembly GCA_964450325.1. Taxonomy (GTDB): domain Bacteria; phylum Planctomycetota; class Phycisphaerae; order Phycisphaerales; family UBA1924; genus UBA2402. The sequence continues at coordinate 2,179 of CAYVFW010000395.1, forward strand.
GGGACTCCTGAACAACCGCCCTCATAGACAGCGAGAAGTGAACTCACGGCGTGATTGC
>CAYVFW010000396.1:0-2222 GCA_964450325.1 uncultured Phycisphaeraceae bacterium
TTAATCGCGATGTTCTGGCATACGGTGATTACGAGGACAAGTTTGGCTCGGCTGGGTGAGATTCAAGCACCAAAGCCCGGAGGCCTTTTAACTGATCTGTTTCAAATGGGGTGGATGATTGAACTGTTACGACAGTATAAAAGAAAACGCGGCCATCGTGGCCGCGTTGTTCGTGGGGCTATTCAGATGGATGCGGCCTGGGGCGGCTTAGCATCCACCGGCCTGCCACGGCACAAAGAAGGATTCGACGTCGCTACCATCGACACCGCCATCAAGGTTAACATCTGCACAGTTGGTGCCCGCCGCCCATTCGACGAAGAAAGCCTCGACGTCGGAACCATCCACGCCGCCGCTCTGATCATAATCGGCGGCGCAACTGGCGCACTGACCGCCGGTGACGGGGGTGAAGCGGAAGGAGCGATAAAGACCATTGAGGTCGTAAGCCTGAACGTAAATACTGCCATCCTCGCCAATCCCTACCGCACGTGAGTTAGAGAAGGCTGCGGGGAGCAAGGAGTGAAGGTCGACCGCACTCGCGGCGGTGCCGGTCCAGACCATCGCGTGTTCGCTCTCGTTAATACTGGCGGTGCCGACCTGCGTTTGCCCGGACATCGCGAGGATGAATGAACTTAAGTATCCAGCGGGGTGTAAGTCAATGTAGGACTCACCCTCGTTGGGCCAGAGCAGCGCGTGATTCACATCGTCGGTGAAGGCACCATTTCCATAGCCAGCCACAGTCAGCCCCTCGACCGTCGTTGCGACCGTCTCAAAGAAGCCCTCCTCTGGATGGAGACTGATGAAGGAGTCCGGGGATGCGCTCGTCCAGAGCGCAGCAGTGTATATTTCCTCAAAGGTAATTGCAACGCCAACGATTCGACCGCCTCGAACGAAGCTCGCCGTCGACTCAGAGTAGCCGATTGGATGTAAGTCAACAACCGACTCCGCAGTGCCCGTCCAGGCGAGTGCGTGCCCCGAGCCCAAGGTGAGGCTGCCTCGACCGCTGCCAGCTTGAGTGGTTCCGTCGGTTCCGTACGCCGCGGCGAAATCAATACCGGCCGGCGTAAGGTTTACGGCTGAGCCTGCGGTGGGGGCGGGCCAGAGAATCGCCAGGTTAGTGCCCAGATCAAAACCAACACCAACCTGCTGGCCGCCGCCAACCCCGTAGATCACGGAGCCATCGTAACCATCGGGGTTGAGATCAATGAGGGACTCGGCTGTGCCGGACCAGAGAATGGCGTGTGAGTTGCCGCCCGTAGAAGGCCCGCTGCCGTAACCGACCTGCGATGGGCCCGCCGCGGCGGTCACGAATGTCTCGGAGTAATCCTCTGGCGAGATAGAAGTAACCGTGTAATCGACTGCGGTCGCGGCTCCCGCGGCTAGAGCGATGATTGCTGCTGACAGGGCAGCGTTACGTGATGCGAACATATACAATCCTTGGGTGAAAAATGTGTCTGACTCTCTGGCCTCCCGCACGCTGCGGGACCACTGCGTGATCGCGGAAAAGGGATGCAGTGTTGTCGCAACTCCGTCTTGAAAAAGTCGCGATGTTCATCCGTGGTTGTACTCAAATCGTGCTCGGCGTGTTCGAAATCAGTTGCATAGTTACGGGTCCGCGGGCCGCGCTAGGGGAAACATTGGGTTACGTCGTGAGTCGGGGCTTCGAGGATGGCAACAGGGCGCTCGGGTGCGCTTTGCGGTGGGCCGTTTGAACGTTCAAACCAGACCCGCATTCCAACGAAAGCGAAGCGGGTGCCTCATTTACATGTGTGAGCGCAAGATTAAACCTGGAGCTGGTTGTAATGTTTCAATCGCCCGCTTGCGGACGGGAGAAAGCCATTGGCGGGCGCTGTGCATGGGTTCACGAATCCGCGCCTCATATTAATAAAGCCACAATCCGATTCAAGACATTCGCGGCCGCTGAGATTGGCGAGGCGATGGGTCTTTCGTCGGGAAACCGTGTATAAAGGTCGCAAGGAGTGCCTTTTGCGGGCATTGTGAGGGTGGCGAGCACAGTATACTTAGCTGGCGACAACTTTGGCCGCGCACCGAGAGGCATCTGGCGTTCACTCAGCCGAGAAGCGTTAATCGAAACAATGTAAACTCAGAATCTCATCAAGCCGGAAGGAACGTGCGTTATGTTAAAGTTTATTGCGAAGAGCCGTCCAAGCAACCTGTGGGCCGTGATTGCTCTGGGCTTACCTCCGGCGACATTCGGCACTGCC
>CAYVFW010000397.1:0-2212 GCA_964450325.1 uncultured Phycisphaeraceae bacterium
TCTTAAGGAAACAGAAGAAGGTGGTGTTGGGCTGCAGTGCCACCGCTGAAGCGGTAGCCTACGAGTGGTCAAGGCCTCCGAAGCGGCCTGAAGAGGGTGGGAGCGACGTGGAAATCGGCTACGACACCTGCCCCGTGTGGCCGGATGAACCGAGCGGCAAGGTGGGTTGTGGTACCTTGGTTTAAGACGTGGTTAGATGCTCCCTCGCTCTGGCAGTTTGGGAAACGAGCCTGGGGTGCGGTTCGTTGTCGGGGAAGGTGGTGCGGGTTGCCCTTACCCTGCTTTCACGCTGCGAGATGGGGGTGGTGCGGTACATTCGCTCTTGGGAACGCCGAATATACTTTCGCGGTGGCGAACGGCAGGATCAGTTCAGTTAAAGACTGGAGCGGTGCTGATCCGAAGGTTGAGCTTGATGTTGCGTACGTTGTTGACCATCTTGATGTCGGTGTTGCTCGCGGCGTGGTCGCCCCTTTCCTGTTGCCAAGCAGCCCTAGCGTTAGGGGTTCGTTGTGGCATAGGCTCGGTTGAGCTGGCTCGTGGGGCTGATGGCCACGCGGCATTGGCCATCCACGAGGTCAAGGTTTCCAAGTCGGACGGGTGCTGTAAGCGGTGCGGTGAGCCGCGGAGTTCGCGGGAGGACGACAGCCGCCAAGGCGGGGGCGAGGATGGGTATTTGGATGTGGAGCAAGATTCCTGGCTCCAAGAGAACGGGTGCGGCGATGAGGATCGTGGGTCGCCGTGCGGCGAGTGCGCACCTTGTGAGGGGTTTGGGGCTGGACGAGTAGCCGCGGTTGAAGCACCGATTGTTAATTTTCACGAGTTTGTCGAGTTACTTTCGACAACTTATGTTATGTTCGCCTGGCAGCCGCGGGCCGCGAAGGTGGCGGATGTTTCAACGCGAGGCGGCGAGACTTCGCCCGGCCTTGCGCGTGCCAATCGAGTGATGCTGTGCTGGCACTGCGCGCTTGTAGTTTAGAGTTTTCAATGAACGTCGCTTTTTGCGACCATGCTCCTTGCTCGCGGCGTGCCGCGGCGGATTTTTGTAGCATTCATTGAGGCTCAGGTCATGCCGACAACTCAGTTCGATGTAGCATCGCTTTCGCGTGGCGGGTCAGAGGGGAGTGGTCCCCCTGGGGGCCGCGGTGGCGTTCACACTTTGGTTCCTAAACCGGCATCGCGTTGGAAAACGCGATTACTTTTGCCACTGGTCATCGCGAGTGTGACCGCAGGTTTACTTATTTACGCGGCCAGGGGTGTATTGCTGCCTGCGGTAGAAGTTTATGTTTCTCCGGTCATCCCCGTGAGCGAGGGCGCCGGATGGGGGGCGAGCGGCGACGCGGAATCCGTGGGGAGCGGGGCAAGCGAGCCGGTTGATGGTGAAGTGGCAGCAAGCGGGGAGGTGCAGTTAGGCTCCCTCATCGTGCAGGCCCCGGGATGGATTGAACCCGCGCCGTATGCGGTGTGGATTCCTGCGCTCGCCGAAGGCGTGGTTGAGGAAGTGCTGGTGCTTGAAGGGGACACAGTGAGGAAGGGGCAGGTAGTGGCGCGGCTCATTGGCGTTGATGCGGAGCTAAAAGTGCGGGACGCCTTCGCGGTGGTGGCGCGAGGGCAGGCGGATGTAAGTCGTGCCGAGGCGGCGATCGCGACGGCGCGGTCGAAGGTTCGAGTAGAACAATCGGTCGCGGAGGAGCTGCGCGACCAGGTGAGCAGAAAGCGCGAGTTGGTTCGCGCGGGAGCGGTGGGCGAAGGAGAGTTTCGTCAACTAGAGATTCGCCTTGTGGGGTTGGAAGCGATAGCGCAGACCGCGGAACGTGAAGTTGACGAGGCGGAGGCGGCACTGAAGCAGGCGCAGTCAGCAGCGAAAGTCTTTGAAGTTATGTTAGCTCAAGCGGAGTTGCTTAGAGATCGGATGGAAATTCGGTCTCCGGTTGACGGGGTGGTGCTATCGAGGCTGGTGGAACCGGGCACGCGCATCGCCCTAGACGGGAACGGGGTTGCGGAAGGGCCGATGTCGGGAACGGTGCTGCGTGTTTATGACCCGCAGAGTTTACAAGTGCGGGTGGATGTGCCGCTGGCGGAGGCTGGCAAGGTGGAGATTGGGACTTTGGCCGTAATTACGACGGAAGCCGAGGGAGATGTAACTTTCTCCGGAGTCGTAACGCGCGCTGTTCATGAAGCGAACATACAACGCAATACCGTGCAGTTTAAGGTG
>CAYVFW010000398.1:0-2210 GCA_964450325.1 uncultured Phycisphaeraceae bacterium
GACTTAGGGCACCTTGCCCGTTGGCAACAGCGGCAATTCCCCACATCGCCCAGGCGAGACACCCGGCCAAAACAACTCCAAGGCGTCGGCGCGATGCCTCGGTGAAAATGCGCCTTTCCAGCGGGACTCGCCGCGGATCAACACGAGGTGCAAGTGAGCACTCGGTGAAAAACCCAGACGCTCGCTCCTGACACGGTGGGGAACAATTCGCTAGTTGGTCGCACGAAATATCCACGCCGTGCTGGGACCTCTTGACGTCTATAGCTCAGACCACCTTTTTTCGCGATGATGCCTTGCGCGCTGTCGTCCCTGCCTTGGGCTGAGGCTTGGGCTGAGGCTTGGGCTTCGAGACCGACTTGAGTTCGGCCGAGGTCTTGCTCGTTCGCGAGGACCGTAGTGCCCGGCTCAGGCGACCGGCTCCGGTTCGCGACGCACTGGCGGGCCGTTCCGGGCCCACTCCCGGACCTGCTCTGCCAAGCAACGGCGATCCCGGTAGACCGAATCCGATACGGCGGCTCTTCCTGATCCGATTCATGCAGCGATTCTCCCTTGAATGATGAAGCCAGGGTGAACCGCGGATCAATCATCGGCAGCCCTTATGAATCCCGCCCCCGCTCGATCACGCCGCGCACTTCCGACGAGTGCCAACTCATGGACGTCGGGGGATCACCCCGTGCATCAGGTGCGGCTACGGTCGCGCTCCTACTGTTCCTATTCGCATCTCCACCGAAACTCGCCGTAGCCCCCAGAGGGCGAAGACGACCGGCCGGGTCCTCTGGACTTTTCATTCCAGGCGAAAAACTCTCGAAGGGCGCGTGCTGCATGTCCAAACTGCGGATTATCTGGCAGTCCCTTCGATCAAGTCTATGGTTTGTGCCCGGTACGTTGGCGTTGGCGTCCGTGCTGTTAGCGGTCGGGCTGATCGAGGCCGACGCACAGATCGACGATCGGGTGTTCTACAACTGGCCGCGTCTTTTTGGTGCGGGCGCGGCGGGCTCCCGCGGGATGCTTGTGGCGGTGGCGAGCTCGATGATCACTGTCGCCGGGGTGGTCTTCTCGATTACGCTGGTGGCACTCTCGCTGGCCTCCAGCCAGTACACCTCGCGGGTGCTCCGCAACTTCATGAACGACCGCACCAACCAGACGGTGCTGGGCGTGTTCGTCGGCATCTTCGCGTACTGCCTCGTGGTGCTGCGGACCATTCGGGAGGGGCCCGACATCGAGTTCGTCCCGTCGCTGGCGGTGCTGGGCGGAGTCGTGCTCGCATTTGTCGGTATCGGCTTCTTCATCTATTTCATCCACCACATCGCAATGACAATCCAAGCGTCGCACATCCTCGCACGCATCGCCGCCGAAACCGTCGGACGCATTGACCACCTGTTCCCCCAGGGCGTTGGGCACGAGGACGACAATGACGCCAACTCTGACCCCTCGCGCGCCGATCCGCGGCGGAGCTGGCAGTTGATACCCGCCGCCCGCACCGGGTACATCCAGAGTGTCGAGGCCGAGTCCCTCCTCGCCATTGCCCGGGACCATAAGGCCGTCGTCCGCATGGAGCACTGCGTCGGCGACTTCATAATTAAAGGGATGCCGCTTGCCTCCATCCTCACGCCGGATGACTCCGGGCTACCGTCCCAAAAGACCATCGATCGCCTTAGCGCGGCCTACTCCATCAGCGCGCAGCGGACGACAGAACAAGATGCGGCCTACGGCATTCGTCAGATCGTCGATGTCGCGCTCAAGGCGCTCTCGCCCGGGATCAACGACACCACCACCGCGGTCATGTCGCTGGATTACCTTACCGCGATCCTCGTCAGGCTCGTCGCCCGCGACATCGAATCACCGTGCCGGTTCGACGAGGGTAAACTGCGGGTCATCACACGAGGGGCTACCTTCGCAAGCCTGGTGGAACTGGCCTTCGACCAGATTCGCCAAAACGCCGGTGGCAACGTGGCAGTTCTTTTGCGCCTCGTCGAAGCACTGCGAACGCTGGAGGAGCAGACCCGGCGCCCGACTCGCCGCGGCGTCCTTCTCCAGCAGGCGCAGTCGCTGGACGAGGTCATCGGCCGGACTATCCCGGCACCCCTGGACCGCGAACCGGTTGAAGTGCGAGCGAAGCGACTGCTCGAGTTGTTGAGTACGAACGAGACTGCAACGCGATGAAGAGCGCAGTGAGGTTAGCCCGCATATTTCATACCCTCATCGAGAAT
>CAYVFW010000399.1:0-2201 GCA_964450325.1 uncultured Phycisphaeraceae bacterium
ACCCTGCTCACGCCGCCAGCGCCTTCAGCCGCGCATTGATGCGTGTTACGTCGTCGGCCGTCGGCGTTTCGATCCCCAGATTTTCGCAGATATTGCCCGGCGTGTCGCCGCTGGTGAGAAGCCTATGACTCACCACTCGCTTACCCACCGAGTCTGTCACGAACGCAACCACCGACCCATCGCTCTCACGCACAATCTCAATCCGAGTATCATGTATTGTAAGCGCACTTTGCCGCGCGTCGTCCGTGGGGGTAGCTCCCCCCGACAGCTCACGCCCTAGCGATTCTTCAAGGTGCTGGTCCAAACAACTCAATAGCCCGTTATGCACCAGCACCGCCAGCTCCTCGATGTTCACCAATCCCGCGGCGACTTCCGAGAAGACTTCAATTAAAATCGTATACTCCTCCAGCGTCGCTTTAACCAGCTTCGACATCTCTCCATCACTCACCCGCAACATACGCTGTGCCGTCACCATCCCGCCCCCCGATGCAGCATTCATAAGCGAAGGAGATGCGTGGTCCACCGGTTCCAGCTCCAGCAACCCTACAACATAAGCAATCCGATGCAACCGCCCGATCGAGTCATCCTTGGCGTTCTCCGCAGGCTTTGTATGGTGCAGTTCCAGCGGACGTGACAACAGTTCCGGGAACCGCCACCGCCGCGCCAGCACCGTCACCACATCCACGTGCGTGAACCCTAACTGCTCAAACTCGCGCCGGTACAGCTTTCCCGGTCCGTTACATTCAACATAAAGTTTTAAGAACGGCTCGCCAATCAGCTTCGCGCACAGCGGCACCGCGGCGTCCATCATCAGCCCGATTACAAACGCCTCCGCTCCCAGCCCCGGTGCCACCACCTTAGCCGCTTGCGATGCCATGCACGCCCGGAAGACCGATTGCCCCCACGTCTTGCGCGCAATCCCCTTCAGCCCCGCATCCTTGGCCGTCGCCGCCCGACTTAAATGAAAGCCCAGCGATACCGACTTAAGCCGCTCAATCCCCAGCAGCGTGCAGGCCCGCTCCAGATTTGAGACGGGCGTCCGCTGCGCAAACATCGCCGAGTTGGCAAGCTTAAGCACCCGCCCAGAGATAGCATGATCGGTCTTAATTACGTTGGCGTACTCTTTTAACTGTGCATCGGAACGCTTGGAAAGGTCCAGCAGCTTCAGCACAATCTCCGGCTGGCTCTCGATGCCGATAGCTTCCAGCCGACGGCTCAGAAACTCATAGAGCTCGATGACTTGGGTAGCAGTTAGCAGTGCGCGTTGCTTCATCCGTGACTATCTTCATCGCCAAAAGCAGAATAGGTAGATTCGACGCACTCATTTTTCGGCGTTCCGCCTCCCCCGATCTACCCCTATGAAGAAAATTACCCGGAGACTTGCGAAGACACCCCACCAGGTGACCGCCGCGTGCGTATAAACGTGTATGTCTCGTGGTGCTTTTATCTTCACCGCGCAGTTCGCGCTTGATCGTGCCCGCCAAACCCAGGAAGCCTGCGAGCGCGCCCTCTTGGCCGCTACCCGCTCCGCTGAGCAGGCCAAGCGCGCACTCACTGAGTTTAACCTCCGGCAAGAAGACCTTCAATCCGCCGTCGCCGCGGCTCGCTCACGCCTCGCTCGCCTAGGGTACCAAAACGTAACCGCACACCTCTCCCGTACCTTAAGTGCTACCACCCAACCCCCCATCTCCAAACTGCAGTCAGGCAGCGAGCCCGACAGCCCCTCCCCAATATGGGGAGACGATCGAGCCGCGGCACGTGAAGAGGTCGAATCAGTCCGCCGAGCCTGCGACCGCCACCGCGCCACTGTCGCCGCCAAAGCCCAGCACGCCGCGTACGCCGCCAAGCGACTCACCGAAGAACGCCGTGCCCTCGAATCCGCGATGGGCCTGGTCAAAACCCTCGAAGCCATGCGCCAAGCCCGCCTCCGCGACCATCAGATGCGCCGCATCCGCGCCAACGAGCGCGAGGCCGATGACATCGCCGTCGAAGCCTGGCGACGAGGCCAGCTCTGACATGAGCGTATAACATAAGCATAGATTACGGGCACACAGGCCCATCACCAATACCCCGCCAAAGCATCCTTTTCTACACGCTAACTTATACTTACGTGTATCTCCCGCCCCTATCACCAGTCACATCGCGACTACCGCCGCCCCAACACGCCCCCCGCCCCCCTCCCCCTCACCAGCCACCCCGCC
>CAYVFW010000400.1:0-2181 GCA_964450325.1 uncultured Phycisphaeraceae bacterium
GTAGACTGGACCGAACACTAAACGGAGGATTCCAGAACTAGGCGCACGGAATTCCGGAAGCATCTGGTGTAAAATGGGGGGCGAATAAGCGGGGAGGCGGGCTAAACTTCAGTTTAGTTATGCAACGATCGATGCGTTTGGGCCGCGACTGAGTCTATTTTGATGGGACCGATAAACAGTTCTTTCCATGAGTGCCGAGCAACAACATGATGTAACCAGACTGCTGGCCCGTATCGCCGATGGCGATGGTGGGGCCACCGGCGAGCTGCTTAACGCGGCGTATGGCGATTTGCGGGCACTGGCGGCGGTGGTGTTTGGAAGTGAGCAAGCGGGGCATACGTTGCAGCCGACGGCTCTGGTTAACGAGGTCTGCCTGCGGATGCTTAAGACGCCCAATCCGGGATGGGATGACCGCAAGCACTTTTTTCGTGCCGCGGCTAAGGCGATGCGCAACGTGCTGACGGATTACGCGCGGGCTCGAAACGCAAACCGGCGCGGCGGTGGGGCGGTGCGGGTGTCACTAGATTCATTATGTCTAGACGCACTGCCGCGTGCGGCCGATAAGGAGGCTTCGCAGCTTGAGCTGGTGGACCTTGTTCGACTTGACGACGCGGTGGCGAGGCTCGCGGAGTTTGACGAACGTATCGGACAAGTCTTTGAGTTGCGCTTTCTGGCGGGGCTGACTGTGGCACAGACTGCCGCGGTCGCGGAGGTTTCGGTGCGCGCAGTGGAGCAGGATAGCCGGTTTATCAGGGCGTGGCTGCAAAGAGAGTTGGCGTTATGAGCGACACAAGCGATACTCGCAACATAAGCAAAAGCGGGCGTGACAGGGCAGCACTGACGCCCACGCAGTTTGCGCTGGTGCGGGAGGCCTTCCGCAAAGCTCTGGAAGCGGCCCCAGCCCAGTATGCAGAAGTTGTCGGAGCGGCAAGCGCGGGGGACGAGCTTGTGCGTGAGCACGTCATGGAACTTCTCAACGCGGATGCCGCGGCGGCCGTGCCGGTAAATGCGGATGGTGGCGGGCTGGTTCAGCGGTTGCTGGCCGGTGAGGCAGGTCGGATTGCGGCAGGCGGATCGGACGAGGATGAAGCCGGAACGAGCGGTACAGCGCGGGGCGGCACAGTCGGATTGAGCGACCGCGTGCCGGAGTATCTGGGCAGATACCGTGTGCAACGGATGCTGGGCAAGGGTGGGATGGGTGTGGTGTATCTGGCGAGCCAGACCAACCCCGACCGTGAGGTCGCCGTGAAGGTTCTGCGTTCCGACAGCGGTGCACGCGGTTCACGCGGGCTCCGCGGCCGCTTTGCCAGAGAAATCAGGGCTTTGGGGCGACTGGAACATCCGGGAATCGCCCGGATTTACGATGCGGGAGTTGAGCAGGCGGCGGGAGAAGAGATTTCGTACTTCGCAATGGAGTACGTGCGCGGTCCGGAACTCACGGCGTATGCAGCGCAGGAAAAACTGAGCCCAGCCGAGCGTGCAGGGTTGATGGCCAAAGTTGCCGATGCGGTTCAGCATGCGCACACGCGTGGGGTGCTGCATCGTGATCTCAAGCCATCGAATGTGCTGGTGCGCAGCGAAGAGAGCCCGACGACAGGCGGGGGGCAGACAGGCGAGATGAGCGAGGCGCGCAGCCGCGGCACGGCAACAGGAGCCGAGGGCGGGCCTCAACCCAAGATTCTGGACTTTGGTGTGGCCCGGGTCTTTGAGCCCGACACCCAGCACACTGTGCTGACCCACCACGGGCTGCTCATCGGCACGGTGGCGTACATGAGCCCAGAGCAGTTGGGCGGTGCGCCCGATGCGGTGGATACGCGGGCGGATATCTACGCGATGGGCGTGATGCTGTATGAACTGGTGACGGGGGTGTTGCCCTTTGATGTGGCCGGCAAGCCGCTAGCGGAGGCGGCTAAGTTAATTAGTGAGGGTGAAGCCCGCCCCATGCGGGCGCGGTCGCCTGATGAAAGTGGCAAGCAGACGCGGGTTGATCGTGATCTGGTGACCATCACCAGCAAGGCAATGGCGAGAGACAAGGAGCGGCGGTACAGCTCCGCGAGTGAACTCGCCGAAGATTTGCGCCGGTATCTGCGCGACGACCCGATCATGGCCAGATCGCCGACGGCGGCATACCAGTTTTCCAAGTTTGCCCGGCGCAACCGTGGTCTGGTAGCGATGGCTGGA
>CAYVFW010000401.1:0-2175 GCA_964450325.1 uncultured Phycisphaeraceae bacterium
GGTGAGGGGCGGCATGTGTTGGAGGTTGATGTAACTATTGAGGAGTTAGCGGACATCATCGGCGAGGAGCTTCGCCTCCCGCGCATCGAGCCCAAGGGTCGGCACCAGATTACGACTGTTAAAGATAAGTATACGGGGGTGCGGCCGATCGGGCCGGCATCTCTGCGTCACTTTAAGCGGACGTACCGCGAAGCTCTCAAGCGGCAACTCGCGATGGGGCAGTACGATCCCGACAACCCGGTGATTATCCCGATCAAAAACGACTTACGTTTCCGCTCGTGGAGTGAGGTTAAGAAGCCTCAGAGTAACGCGGCGATTGTGTACATGATGGACGTATCGGGCAGCATGGGCCAGGAACAGAAGGACCTTGTGCGGCTGCAAGCCTTCTGGATCGATACCTGGCTGCGGCGAAACTACGAGGGCATCGAGAGCCGTTACATCGTTCATGATGTGCGAGCGATGGAAGTGGATAAGCGGACGTTTTTCAGTATGAAAGAAGATGGCGGCACGCGCATCAGTTCCGCGCTTACATGTTGCCATGAGCTTCTTGACAAACACTACTCGCCCGACGACTGGAATACCTACCTCTTTCATTTCAGCGATGGGGATAACTCCAGCGACGCGGACAATCGCTTGTGCGTGACGATGCTGAAGGAGCAGTTGTTACCAAGGTGTAACCTATTTGGGTACTGTCAAGTAGCGAGCGCGTACGGCAGCGGAAACTTTATCAATGTTCTCAACGAAGCTTTCCCGCCCGGCGAGGGGCAAGGCACTCAACTTATCACCAGCAAGGTGAATGGCCGCGACGATATTCTGGATTCGCTCCGCGCGTTCTTCAAGGCGGGCCGGTAGCGGCAGCGCGCGTAGAACGCGGCGATGCGCCGGAGCGGGCGAAGGAGATGACGCGCGGGGGAAGGTGCTGCACTCATCGTGATGACATTGGTAAGTGCTGAGGGTTGTTCGCGCAACCGCTTTGGATTGGTGGCGATATGCGTCGAGACTGCGACCGTAGGACTTGCGTTCTTTGGACAGCAAGTAATGCGGAGAAGTTCCGGTTGCTGAACGTGCGAAAGAGCCGCGGGCATTAAACCGCACTTTTGAGCTGGCAACTAACCGCAGGCGCGGGGCTTAAGTTTACGGTGGCGTGAGCCTGGGATTGCTGCAATAAAAAACAGCGGTGGGTCGATGTTTTCTTCGACCCACCGCTGCTTTAGTTCGTTGCTTGCAGGCGTCTCGTGCGATACTGCCTTGTGAGGTCCTCACACGCCTGATGGGGCGAGATGAGCCTTTATTCGGCTTTTGAGTGAAACTCGGAGAGTCGGTATGACCGGCGGCTGAAGTAAATACTCAGCATTCGACGTGGTCGCCCGCCAATCCCAGCGTTCCTCAATGTCACGCCAGCCCGCGGCGTACGCGGCGTAAAGACTAGTGGACGTTTTCTGCAAGACGTGCTCGCGCGCACAGTCGCGGGCGAGCTCTGTTTGAAACCGATGCATGCCGGAGGGGATACACCGGTAAGGAAAGACCAAGGACGACAACGTAAGCCCCAAGCCAGCAACCGTTTGAATATCAAAGGTGCATGGCGGAGGAGCCGACGCTATCGTCTCTCGCCTGGGAAGACCAACTGAGAAACCTAAGACAAATGGTGCCTGCGTTACCTAGGCACCGAACGTCAGGCCTTCTTGGTAGTCTTCTTCTTGGCGGCCTTCTTGGCGGTTGCTTTCTTCGCTGCTTTCTTCTTAGCCATTTACGTTCTCCTTAAAAGAGTATGAAAGAGTAAGTATCCAGTCTTCTACACCACCCGGCGCAGCCCACTGGACCTGATGAACACAATACTCTATCGGGAGAAGTGAGCCGCGTGCTTGAATCTTGAAAGATTTTTTCAAGTTTCGGTGCCCGGTCTTCCGAGCCATGCCGACTGATTCAACCACAGCAGCACGCAATACGCGCGCGAAGAGCGAAGTGTAACAATATGAGAATCAACCGCAAAAATAGTGGTTTGTCAATAGTTATGTTACAATAACGTTGGCACGGGTTGCGGGCCTCGCGGCGAGAGCTTGGTGGAAAACTTGACGGAAAAATATTTTTGCATCGCGGTTAGTTTTTTTCGCGTTCTTGTCTGATCAGCGCGTCATCGAGTCTCTCGTCGCGCGCTGCGTGCTCTTCTTCGCGAGC
>CAYVFW010000402.1:0-2166 GCA_964450325.1 uncultured Phycisphaeraceae bacterium
CGTCGGCAGCGCGTGCTTTGTGATGCTATCCACTGCGTCTCTCCTCATTTGAAAAGTTGGCCGCTCCCGGGATTACAGCATAGTCGACTACTGCGATAGTACTCGGTGGCCTGACCCAGCTTCCTTTGACGCACTTTCAGACGGGCACACGGGCCCCGAATGCTGCGGGGCTGAGATAATTCAGGGCGGCGTGCAGGCGTTTACGGTTGTAGAACATTTTGATGTAGTCGAAGATGGCAGCGCGGGCCTGGTGGGCTGCTCCCTTGAAAGCTGACCCACAACCATAAGAGCGTCGAGGGGCCGCGGCGGGGAGCCAAGAACCCTGACCCTAGCCCCCACGAGCCACAGGGTGACGAAGCGGGGGCAGCGAGTGTAATCAATGGACTCTCATCAAGGTTGGTAGAGGTTTTGGGGGCAGATCATGTCCACCAGAACCCTGTCACCATCGATGGCCTAGGTGGCGAAGTTAATGAATGACCCCAAGAGCACGCAGAGACTGTAAATCACGTAGAGCCAGCAGAGGCTGCTGATTTCAGGACGCAGCCGGTGCCGCCGCTGGTTTGAATAACAAAGGACGACCGCAGCTGCTGGTATAATCAAGAAGATAATTATTTTGAGTATGGCGGTGCCCAACTCATTGGGTGTACTAGGCGGACGCTGCTCCTCAACTTCGTACTTCAAAATACCCGCAAACTACGGCAACCGCGGAGACGAATATTCTCAGCATAGACGTAATCCTTTCAGTCACGCATCATGATAATCTGCTGACCAGCCCGAGCAAAAAGCGAGTTACTCATCAACGCCGTTGTTCCAGAGAATGCTTATGCGTGCTGCCTTGGCCGATTCAAAATTACGTCACATGCTGGAACGAGCGGGTAGCTGGCACCGCACTCCGGGCAGATCGTAATGAACGCGACATCGGTGTAGCCGTTGCTCACACGCTCTGGCGGAAGCATCTGGTAATCGCAGCTTGGACAGCGTCCGGTCATTGAGTGTTGGCAACGTAATAAACACTTCGTTCGAGGCGATTTCCCTTCGAGGATGACCACTACAATTATGACGGTAGGAATCGCAATAATTCCAAGCAACAGATGAAACATGTACTTCCAGCACAGGATCCACAAAGGATACAATAAGATGCCAAATATAAGCGCGCGTGGCACTCTAGTGCGAGAATAGACAAACTTCCTTCCGAAACGCTCGATGCCGATGGCGTCGTATCGGCGCGCGACCTCCTCGTGTCCCAACTGACCGCGCCGTAGCTTGTCTGTACTGTCGTACCGAAGCTGCTCAAAGTATTAAATCCTTATATCTACTGGTTTGGTTCCCGCATCCGGCGACTCTTCACTCGCAGATCCAATATCCGGCCGGGCTTTGCTTGAATCGCTCATATGCAGGCTCTGGGACGCTGAACTTCACTTGTGATGCCAAGAGCCGAACTGCAGAGCGCATCATCACGCTATCGCTCACATTCAAGCATTTCGCACTAAAATAATTCCACACAGCAAATGCGGCGGCGGCTTCTTGATCAATCTCTTCACTAGCACAACCGCTTCGAGAATTCCCGCAACAGCGCAGGGCTGTCGATAATGAAAACATGCTCAGTCAGTTTGCAGCCCCGCTTGCGGCAGGACGTCCTGCGCTGGCGCACGCATTCTGGTCTTCCCCAAACCTGTACTAACTTGAATGAAAGTCACTAGATTATTCTCGCTGCCGCCGCTTCGGCAGCGTGTGGGTCGTGGGGTAGGGTGAGGCTTAGGGAGCGGGGAGGGCGTCATCCCCTCTCCTTCCAAAACCACGCCGCGCTGCATCCTTGCTTGCCCGCGTCTTTTCCCGCGTCGCGCAGTTGAGCCACGAGCTTCGCAAGAGGAACGTAACCAAATGCCGACTGCGGTCGCCGGTGGCAGCGGTCAGTTCGCCAGCGGGCAGGGTACGCCTGCGCTCGCCTGAGATACTCGAACACATCCCTGTTCAGCAATTGAGGCCGTGCGTCGTAGGTTCGCCGATTACGAAAGCCTGCACGACCTGCGAGAAGGTTTCGCCCGCCGCCAGCATCCCAGCATCCCAGCATCGCATCCACATCCATAAGTTTACCGACGATCCGTCTCGTCGAATTTCTGGTCCGTTTTATCTGAATCGAGTCTCCTGCGACCGTGCCGCGGTCGG
>CAYVFW010000403.1:0-2164 GCA_964450325.1 uncultured Phycisphaeraceae bacterium
GTTTGTGATTTTCGATGCTTGGACTTAATCGAGCCGTGGGGATCAATTAGGTATTTCTTCGGCGAACCCTCGTTGAAGACTTTGTAAGCGTCTACGACTTGATCCATCGAGATCACTTCGGTTGCGATGACATCGTTCAAGTAGTCCATGCGTCCCCAGAGGATGGCCTTCATGAGATCATGATTATATTTCATTACCGGAGCTTGGCCGGCGAGAATGAAGGGAGACTTAATCCATGACTTGCCGAAGTCCAGCAGCATTTTGCCTTGCTTCGCTTCCTTGGTCTTGGCTTTGGGGTCGCCTTCCGCGTAGACGCCGGGGACACCCATGCCCCCACCGGACTTGACGATTTCCATGAGCGCGTTGAGCACCGCCTCGGGCTGTTCTTCATCGGACTCTGCGCCGTGACCGTGGGCTTCAAAGCCGACGGCATCTACGCCGCAATCCACTTCGCGTTCGCCCAGGATGGCTTCGATCTGATCCGGGAGGGGCGTCCGTTTTGTTAAGTCTACGATTTCGTAACCAGCGCTCTTGACGAGGTCAAGCCTTTCGCGCTGGACATCACCGACGATGATGCACGATGCGCCTAAGAGCCGCGCGCTCGCGGCGGCGGCGCGCCCGACGGGGCCAGCACCGGCGATGTAAACGGTGGAGCCGGTCCTCACCCCAGCGGAGACGCAACCGTGGTAGCCGGTGGGGAGAATATCAGAGAGGAGGCAGAGCGCATCGATGTGCTCCATTGCCTGATCCTTATCGGGGAACTTAAGCAGGTTGAAATCGGCGTAGGGAACCATGTGGTAGTCGGCCTGTCCGCCCTTCCAACCGCCCAAGTTAAAGCCGTATGCCCCGCAGTCTTTTTTGGGATTTACATTCTTGCAGATCTCGGTGTGGCGTTGCTTGCAGTTGAAACAACGGCCGCACGCGACGTTGAATGGGACTGAAACAAGGTCGCCCTTCTTCAGGAAAAGGACATCACGGCCAAGTTCAACTACTTCGCCGGTTACTTCGTGCCCGAGTTGCTCGCCCTTGGGCATGGGGAAGCGGCCGCGGTAGATGTGCTGATCGCTTCCGCAGATATTAGTTATGACGACCTTGAGCACGACGCCGTGTTCGATTTTCTTACCATTGCTGGCGTCTACCAGTTCGGGGTAGGGGACGTCCTGCACTTCAACTTTTTCGGGCCCGAGATAGACGACAGCGCGGTTGCCAGCCATATAAGAGTCTCCTTGAGATTGGTGAGGACAACCGTGGGATTGAGGAGTGGATAAACGCTGCGCGCGAAGAGAGGTGTGGAAGTTTTCATTTAGGCGCACCGTAAATGAGAGGCTGGGCACGGAGGCCGCGGAGGGGTTTAGTCTGGCACGCGTTGTGGCGGTTCAAGTTCACCGCGGGGGGACCGGGCCGAAACGTAACCCGTAGGTAGCT
The DNA here is from genome assembly GCA_964450325.1 of uncultured Phycisphaeraceae bacterium. GTDB lineage: Bacteria > Planctomycetota > Phycisphaerae > Phycisphaerales > UBA1924 > UBA2402. The sequence goes on from CAYVFW010000403.1 coordinate 1,426, forward strand.
CGAGGGGGCCGGAATGCCAACGCTACCTCTGGTTCTTGCAAAGTCCCGCCTAGCCCGGGCCATCTTTGGATAAGCCCTATTAGATTGACTGGGGAGGCGCGGCAAGGTCATCGACCAAGCAGCGGAAGCCGTGGCAAATTAAGAACGGAAGGAGCGGGGTTGTTATGTTACTTTCAGCGCGCGGATTGCGAGGAACATGGGGATTTCGCGGCGGGCACGGTTCTCTTCGGCGGCGGTTGGACCGGGTTGGCTGGAGCGCAGGCTGGGCCATTCTTCCAGCGCATCGATCGTAAGCCCTGCTTGGGCTAAGAGGCGGATGTAAGTCTGTATCGGGCGGTGGTAGGTGATGGTGGTCACCGCCGGCCTGCCGCCCGCGGCGTCGCCGGGGTTCATAATAATTTCGTGCTGGCCGGCAGAAAGGTAACCACTCACGCGACGGTACTGCGTGATTTTATTACTTTGCCGAGATTGATTTGAGTTACTGAGAGATCGGCTCTCTCGATTGGAGGGCGGGGGACCATCGCGCCGTTGACTTCCATCATCCCAGCCCCACGCGGTTTGGCCGGGGCTGCGGAAGGCGGGGTGAAGGATGACGGCTACAAAGTGGCCGCCGGGCTTGAGTACCGCCGCGATTTCGGAAAAGACGGATGAGAGCGGCTCAATGTTCATGAGTGCCATGACGCAGGAGGCGGCATCGAAAGGCTCGAGATCGAGCGAGCGAAGATTGCGCGCATCACCG
>CAYVFW010000404.1:0-2161 GCA_964450325.1 uncultured Phycisphaeraceae bacterium
GGGTTCCTTGGGACGAGCTTCGTTGACAACGATGCTGCGGCCGTCGATCTGTTGGCCGTTCATGGCCTGAACAGCGCGATCCGCTTCGCCATCGTCGGTCATTTCGACGAAGCCAAAGCCGCGTGAGCGGCCGGTGTCACGATCGAGAACGATCGACGATGAAGAGACCGCACCGTGCGGTTCGAACATCGAACGGAGCGAATCATCGGTCGAGCTGAAAGGGAGATTACCTACGTACAACTTCTTCATAACTTAACTAAATCCTGCCCGAGCTTCCAATCAAACCTAGGCCAGTATCGCTGCAGAAACTCGGGCACGAGATCGAGCGCTGACCATCAAAGAGGCGCAGACATCTGCACCTCGCTACTGACTTATTGTACACCTGTTGGGCCAGCGGGGGCGTCCGATACTTTTTTTTATATTTGTAGTTTGTTCGTATAATTATAGCGAACAGAAGCGAGACTATGGCCACCAGTGCTTTCCCCACGCGGCGAGATTGATCATTGGCCACGCGAGCGACCAGAGATTTCCGGGTTGGGAGGCGACGGTGGCGATGGCTGGCGGGGAGAAAAAGTCGGCGGCGAAGCTGCTGCGACGTAATTTTTCGCACATATTGTCATTTCCGGTGCTCATCCAGTGAGCGAAGGGGACGGGAAAGCTGGCTTTGGGGCGGTGGAGAATTTCAGGGGGAACAAACCCTGCGAAGGCAGCGCGGAGCGCGAGCTTGGTGCGGGGCTGCCTGGCGGTGTAACAAAACTTATCTTCCATGCTGAGGCTGTTTGCGAATGCGGCGACGCGGATATCTGCGAAGGGTGTGCGTCCTTCAACGCCTTCGAGCATCATGGTTGAATCGAGGCGGAGGAGGAGTCCGGCGAGGTTGACCGATTGCATCAGACGTAAGTGAGATTGGAGGGCATGGGCGGGGTCTGCGGCCGTTTGACCTTGCTGGCAAGCAGTAAACTCTGAGACCGCCCAGTCTACAAGCGGTGCATCGTGATGGGCGTTGTGCCAGGCGTGATCGCTTAAGATCTGGCTTTTGGCGTGGAGCGGGATCCACGCTGCGTCGTTGAGGGCGAAGAGCCCGCCACCTTGATCGCCACCTTGATTGCTACCTTGAGCACCGCCTTCAGAGGCGTGGGGGCCGCTGGCTTGGATGTACTTATAAGCGGCTTCCAGCGGCCCATCGTAACCGCCAAAGAGTTCGTCGGCGCCCTCGCCGCTGAGGGCCACTTTGAAGCCATCGGCGGCGAGCACACGTGAGACGCGGCGGATCGCTACCTCGTTGGGCGTGCTTAAGGGCAAGCCGGTGTCTTGGATAATTGATTCCCACCCCGCGAAGAATTCTTCACGAGATAAGGTCACGTGGCGGTGGCGAGTTGCTAGCGCCGATGCGGCGAGCGCGGCGAAGGCGCCATCATCGTTCTGCGGGGATTCTGAGTTATGATCAGGGCCGATGCTGTAGGTGGCGAGTTGCTGACCGGAGGTTCGTAACATGTTCGCGGCAAGCGAGGTTATGATGGTGCTATCCAGCCCGCCGCTGAGGAGAGAGCAGATCGGCACGCTACTTATTAGATGCGCCTCTACGGAATCTTTGATGATTTCGTAGGTTTGCGCGGGCGTGGTTGGGACGGTGGGCGCGTTTTGGCGTGAGGGTTGGCCGTCGACTGGCTCTATGGCGTAGGAGTGAGCCCTACGTTGGGAGCGCGTGATTGCGGCTTGCCGACGCAGATCGAACGTAATTACCTCTCCGGGTTGGAGGAGCGAAATGCCCTCAAAGAGGGTGCGCGAGCCGAGGTTGGTGCGGATGGTGGTGAGGTACGCGCTGCACGCCGCGGCGTCGGGGCGGAGTTGCCCATGGCTTTGAAGAAGCTGTGCCAGGGGGCGAACTTCGCTGGCGAAGCAGACGTGGGGCAGGCCGCCCAGGTTGGGACAAGTGTAATATAACGGTTTGATTCCCAGGGGATCACGGGCCAGCACGAGGGTTTCGCCCGCAGCATCGAGCCAGCCGAAGGCGTACATGCCGCGGAGCCGCGGCAAGACGCGGAGAGGGCCGAAGTGGCCCAGGAGCGCGGCCAGGAGCGGGGCGTCGCCGGCGACTTGACATGTGACTTGACCTGGGACTTGACCTGGGACTGGCCCGGCTGCTGGGGCCAGCGAACCA
>CAYVFW010000405.1:0-2159 GCA_964450325.1 uncultured Phycisphaeraceae bacterium
CCGCAGCGCCAGCCCCGAGGCCGCCCGGTGGCGAGGGGGTATCGATAATAATTACTCCATCTTGATCCGCAGGATCTTCATCTTCCTTCACACGCTTTCCATCCTCATCCAGCCGCATATCGGCCGTCGCCGTCTTCCGCTTGGCCATTGCCGCGAGCGCCTCGAACAGCTTAGCGGGGTCATCCCCGGTAATCGCCGCGCAGGCCTGCGCGATCTCACCGATGTACTTCTTGAACACATCGCGGCGTTCGGTTTCGCGCCGCATCTTCGCCCGCTTCTTAAGATACACACCCAACTTACGTCCGCATTCCATCAGCGCCAGCTTCATCTCCTTGCGAATCTCGTCGTAATCCGCGATCGCCTCTTTGCTCTCGCTCGTGAAGGGCACCCACACGCTGGCCATGTGTATCATAATTACCAGCGCGCCCACTGGTGCTGATCCGCGCGGCTGCTGTAGGTCGTAGTTACGCCAGTTGGTCTCCGTCACGCTCTTAAACGAACTGCACGCGGCCTGCTGAAACAAAAGCGGCACGCGGTTGGCAAACCGGATCACCCGCCCCGACTCCTCCTGCGGAAGGTCGCCCCCGAACGCGATCGCCGCCTCGATCTGAAAAGGCCTACCCCGGTACACCTCCGGCTCGCGTGAGCTCGCCGCGTAAAACTCGGCGCGCACTCCCTTGAGCATCCCCGCCAGCAACTGCCTCACCCCGATAGGCGCAAGGCAATCCGTCGGCGGGGGCGAGAGCTTCGCAACTTGAAACTCTTTATATAACTTCTCCGCCTGCTGAGGCTCGATGTCGCGCACCCTCGTCCGGCTGGTAACCCCGATCCGGTCGCAGAACGCCCCCGCAGTCTGATGGCTCACGCGGCAGAACTTCTCCTGCAAAAAGTGATAGAGCGTCTTACCTTTTTCGGCCGCCTCCGAGTCTTTCAGCATCTGCAGCAACGTCCCCAGCTCGATCCCCTTGGGGTGAGGCTGTATCTCCTTGGTCTCCGGCGGCAACTCTTGCACGCCCCGCGGAAATATAATTAGATCGCCCAGGTCCTGTGTTACTGCCGGCGCAACCACCGGCACAGGCAACGGCACCACCGCCTCCTCCGCCCCCACCTGCTTAAAGGCCGGTTTCACCCGGAGCAGCGGCACATCTTCCTCCTCAACGCTCTCGCGCGTGGGTCGGACAAACGTAAATTTCGCGTGCGGGTTCGCGATCGCCGTCAACTCAAGAAACTCATCCACGCTCCCCCGCCCACGCTGATACTTGCCCTCAAGCTCGATAGTGACCGATGTTCCCGTGGGGTAATCTCGCTTGCTTAAGTACGTACCCGCCGCGGCCACCTCCCGAAGCGTCGGAGAAAGTAACTGTAATCGTTGAAGCGGAAAATCCTCCGTCTCTTCGTCAACGGTCACCTCAGCCCGGTTGGTCTTGGTGTTCATCGCCAGTTCGATGTGGTGCGCCGGCTTAAGGCCGCTGGGGCGGGTGAAAATCACCATCGGCTTGCCGGTCGTAATTAAACCATACATTCCCGCGGCGGAAATGCCGATTCCCTGCTGACCTCGCGACATCTTAAGCCGATGAAACTTACTGCCAAACAACAAGCGCCCGAACACATTCTCCACCTGCTTGCGCACGATCCCCGGCCCGTTATCCACCGCCGTTATCCGATAGCGCGACGACTTGGTCGCCGCGGGGCGGTCGGGCTGTAAGTCCTCGATCACTACCGTAATATCTGGTAAGATTCCCGCCTCTTCGCACGCATCAAGCGAGTTATCCACCGCCTCTTTCACCGTTGTAAGCAATGCCTTACGCGGATTATCAAAGCCCAGCAGATGTTTGTTCTTCGCAAAGAACTCTGATACGGAGATATCTCGCTGCTTCGTCGCCATGCTCTCCGCTGTAGCGCGAGGCGTTAAAGTCATTACATCGCCTTTGGTTTTCGTCATCGAACAGTTTGCTCGTAAAGGTGCGTGGGTGAAAGTGTCAGTCGCGTACCGGTTCGCTGCGTCGGGGTGAGCGTGTGAAGGTCTGTAAACTCAGTAGGCTTGAGTTACATTTAACATGAAGCGGCTCCAGCCAACGAGGGAATCTTAGATTGCCGAAGAAAAGGCTCCGTTTCGCCCTTTGCCGCGATCTCGGCCAAACCCCGCCACCTCGTTAGGC
>CAYVFW010000406.1:0-2156 GCA_964450325.1 uncultured Phycisphaeraceae bacterium
GCCTCATGGCTTAAGAAATTCGATAAGGGGGCCGGTAGTGTGATGAAAACGGGTGCTACTGCCTGGACGCTTGAGCATATCAGCAGCGTGGCGGACGCAGCGGAGGCTGAGGGACTAATCAGAGCGTTTTGATCGTTATTAGTTGCGCAGCCCATGAAAGCACTCTGCTGCTGCTGCTGGCGCGGAGGGACCTGGCGACAGTGCGCCGTGCCTTTTAGCCATGGGCTAGGAGCGGACTTATGTTGGCCGTAAGGTGTTGCCGATATCCAGCACGAATCGGTACCGGACTTGACCTTTTTGTAACTTTTTGAAGGCGTCGTTGACGTCTTTGATATCGATGACTTCTACGTCTGATATTATATTATGTTCGCCGCAGAAGTTAAGCAGCTCTTGTGTCTCTTTGATGCCGCCGATGAGCGAGCCAGCGATGCAGCGACGGTGGAAGGCAACCTGACCGTTCTCTGTGGGGTTGGCGAACGGGGTGAGTAGCCCGACGACGGCGAGCGTGGCATCTCGCTTCAGCAGTTTTATATAGGGGTTTATATCGTGCGCATCGGGGATGGTGCTGAGCATGAAATCGAACGTAAGTTCAAGGCGCTGCATCGCCTTGTGATCCGCGGTGTCGAAGAACTCCACCGCGCCCAGTCGCATCGCGTCGTCGCGCTTATCGGGTGAGGTGCTCAGCACCGTGACCGAAGCGCCCATCGCCGCGGCGAGTTTCACGCCCATGTGACCAAGCCCACCCAGCCCTACGACCGCAACGCGTTGGCCGGAGGTTACCTTCCAGTGCTTGAGGGGTGAGTAGGTGGTGACACCCGCGCAGAGCAGTGGTGCGACCCCTGGCAGATGCAAGTTTGTAGGGATCGTCAGCACGAAGCGCTCGTCGACCACAATTATGTTTGAATATCCCCCAAAAGTATTGGTTCCGTCGGGCTTGAAAGGGCCATTGTAAGTACCCGTGAACCCTTTGGGCCCCTCGCAGTACTGCTCGAGGTTATCGCGGCAGGCGGCGCAGGCGTGGCAAGAATCTACCATGCAGCCAACACCGACCATATCGCCGATCTTGAGACGTGAGACGGCCGGACCGACCGCAGCGACCCGCCCCACGATCTCGTGGCCGGGCATGCAGGGGTACATGGTGTTCTTCCAGTCGTTAGCGCACTGGTGTACATCGGAGTGGCAAACACCACAATATAATATGTCGATTTGCACATCGCGGGGTTCAAGGGCCCTGCGTTCAAAGGCAATCTGTTGGAGGGCGGAGTAGGAATGTTTAGTCGAATAGCCGATCGCAGATGTGGTCATAATAACTCGCAGGAATAGCTCGGCAACTGTGAGGCCTCGGGGACTCGCTAAGGCTGTAGCGTCGGGTAGGTTTTAGGTCCCGGGGGGCCCAACGGCCGTTTACAAACTCCAGCCTATGGCCATGTGCGACTGAAGCGTCGCGCTAGTCAAAAACTTTCCAGTGCGGTGGCTTCGCCAGACCGAAAATAGAGCACTTTGATGGCCCCATCTAGGTTGGGCTCCGGCCCCCACGAGCTTTGCGCCGCACTCAAGACTGATCAGTCGTGGGGCGGGTGACGATCTTCTAAGCAGTGAATGAAGCTGCCTTCACTTTCCGCTCGCGTGTCAGGGATTTCATTCGGATAGTAATTTTACAATTAGTTGTGAGTCCTCGCCGCGAAGGCGGCGGCCAATCGTCGCGGCACTACCTCGATTCATCCGCTCGGAATGAAAAGTCCTCACTCTTTGGATGATTACATTCGCTGAGGCTCGTCGTGTAATCTCCGCCGCAGAAGAAGATACCAGTCAGACCGGTGGGTCTATCAGCATCGCAGTCGCTGGTGCGGTGGCAGTTTGATCACGCATGTGCGAATGGATGGCGCGTTGCTGGGCAACGCGCGTCGTGGCGGCGCGGTGGCTAACGTCCGCGTGGAAGGTTACTCGACATCTCAATCCACACCGTTTGCCCGGCCTTGGCGCGGCTGCTTATCATTACTCCACTCTGCGACGGTCAAAGCAGCCATCCCCGCCACACGTCCCGGTACTGCTCGCGCAGGTGCTTGACGTTCTCTCGCCCCAGGCGGGGCAGGTGGTGGTTGATTGCACGGTTGGGTGCGGGGGGCACGCCGCGGCGATTCTTTCCCGGCTGGGCT
>CAYVFW010000407.1:0-2147 GCA_964450325.1 uncultured Phycisphaeraceae bacterium
GCACGGGGTGAAGTTGGGTCCGGTGCTGGAGCGGCTGCAGGGTGACGTGGGCGCGGGGCAGTTCGAGGAGTTGAGGAAGATTTGTTTTGGAGACTGAGGTGAAGGTACGGAGGATGGGCGGGTGAGGGGTGCTGATCGGCTGCTCGAGGAGGCGGTGGAACTGAGCCGCCGGATTTATGTGGCTGACCACCGGGACACGGCCCGGGTGGTGATGAGCCTCGCCGGGGTCCGACACCGGACGCCCGAACGCAGGGCCGAGGCCCGCGCCGGCTTTGATGAAGCGTTGGCGATGTGGCGGAGGCTGTCGCCCGAAGGTTCGTCGGGCCTCGCCGCAGCGCTCTATCGGAGCGGCGAAGCAAGGATTGACACGGGCGACGAACCAGGCGCACGGGCCGACTTCGCGGCGGCGCTGGCGGTGGGTGAGAAAGTACTGCCGCCGGCGAACAAGGAACTGGAGAAGTACCGGGCGTCGGTGAAGTGAACGCGGGCGGGTCAAAGGCGCCGTGCAACCGCTGCAAGCGTCATGTCGATAACCGGCGTTTCATAGTTGCCTGCGGTTATGGGCGAGAACGTCCGCTTACAAATCGAATTTGACAACCTGCCGACGGGCGGCTGCGCCCGCTTTGAGCTGCGAGAGCGGCTCTCCGACGGGGCGACCGCCACGCCGCGCGAATGGTCGTGCAGTATGCGGGTCATTCTCGGCCTCCTCGGTCTCCGGGGGAATATCCGGAGAGAAATCGATGTGCTGGAAGGGTTCGACTGCCCCGAGGTCAACCTGATCCTCGTCCCGGCCCCGCACTTGGCAACCGGGCGGCCCGGCATGACGGCAGTGTGCGGCGAGATGGTGGTAAATGATGGGGTAAAATTAAGGGTCAGGACTAGCTGAGCCTATCCGGATCTCCCGGGATAGGCTGATTTACAGTGCGAAACCGCTATGTCGTCCGCGCACGAGTTTCGGAGGCTGTTTTCCGCCGGTTCCTGCGGCACGCGGCCGCGGATTTGACGGCGGTGCAGACCGCCGCGCTGACGGGGCTGAACCGCAACACCATCAACCGTCTGCTCGGCTGCCTGCGCGAGCGGATGGCCGAGGCGTGCGAGCTCGAAAGGCCCTTCCGGGGGCATGTGGAGGTTGACGAGAGCTATCTCGGGCCCCGGCGCGTCAAAGGCAAGGCAGGGCGGGGCGCGGGCAAGAAGACCATCGTGTTCGGCATCTGCAAGTGGCACGGCAAGGTCTACACCGAGGTGATCGAGGACTGCACGAAATCTACGATTCTGGCCGCGATCCGGGGGAAAGTAGACCTCCGATCGGTGATCCACTCCGACGGCTTCACGAGCTACGACGGCCTGGTGGACATGGGGTACACGAAGCACCTGCGCGTGGATCATGCCCGCAACGAATTCAGCAGCAGGACCATCCGGGGCAGTCACATCAACGGCATCGAGGGCTTCTGGGGCTACGCCAAGACAAGGCTGGCGAGGTTCCGCGGCGTGCATATAAACACCTTCTTCCTCCACCTGAAGGAATGCGAGTTCCGCTTCAACCACCGCCGCCAGGACCTGTACCACGTGCTGCTCAGGCTCTGCCGCGAAAACCCGCTCAGCTAGTCATGACCCAAAATTAAACCCGCGGAGTAAAATTTCGATATGGGCGAAAGCCAAACACCATCGCACGCAAACTTTTGAACGCTCTTGATAAAAAGGTCGACTTTTTTAGATTCCAATTACCTTCTTGACTCCGCATCCGCAACTAATGTGGCAACAGAGATGTCACCGCGAGGGAAGGCAGCAAAGCCGGTTCTGATCGCAGCACTATCTTGTGGGGGGTCTCCGATTATCCAATCACGATTCCAGTCCGCGTCGGCAAGTCTATACAGGCCGTCTTGTTGTTGGGCAACACTGGCGAAATCGACGAGAACCCATTCCTTGAGTCCGCAAGCGTTCCCAACGAAACCGAAGTGAAAGTTTGACCAAAAGTCCAGAAACACTGGGTTGGGTGTTTGCAAAAGCTCGTCGTGCGTGTGAGCTCCGAGTGCGTTCCATCCACCCCATTTGTCGTTGATTTGCCACTTATGATCCCATGGCGCACCTGTCTTAACTTGATCAAAGAACAGTTTTAGGGCTTCCCGTCGATACCCATTTACCATGCG
>CAYVFW010000408.1:0-2117 GCA_964450325.1 uncultured Phycisphaeraceae bacterium
GTCCCGACCCCGGCCGCCAATGCGCCGCCCACAGCCGCCGCGCCCACGGCCCCGGCCGCCGTCGGCTGCTCAACCCCGAAGTCTACAAACTCGTCGGCCTGATGCAGCGTCGCCGCGGCGGATGCCGCGTCGATCAATAGCGCGATCCGCAGTTTTTCCAGAAATAACTTCTCTTCCGCCCCGGCTTTTCCATCGGCGTCGCAGACCGCCACCGCCATCTCGTAGGCCAGCGTCCGATGCTCCTGTGTCTTCAAAGGCACCACTGCTTTCTCGACCGTCACGCGCCCTAACAGAACATTTTGATAGAGCGCTGACAACCCGCGGCCACGCTCTGAGGCGCTTGTCGCCCCCTCGCCCCCGGTTTCAGGCCCGAGATTCTCAACGATCCGCCGAACCTCCTCGCGCTCGGCATCGTTCTTTCGCCCATCCGCAAACGCGGCGAGCAGGCACACCGTCACAACCGCGTCCTGTTCTACTGGGTTCATAATCGACTCTCTGGTCGCCACGGGCATGCAATCGTTATCGAACTTTCGGTGTGTGTTTGGTGTCTGAGGTGGTTCATCGCCGTGAGAGGGACGAAATTCACCTGATACCAGAGCGCACGCGCAGGTCGCAACATCAAGGCAAAATAGATGTTGGTCTCGCCAGAGGCATCGGTCCGCGCAGGCAAGCAACGAAGACCAAAGCCACAGAGGGGCCGGGATGGAACGCGAACCGTTCCATCCGTGTTGACGACCCATCCCACCCACATCAGCGGGCGGCTACTCCCCAACAGGAAGATTGGTCGAATAGTAGCAGCTGCGCAGGGGGCGAGGAAGCACTGATCTTTTGATTGAGCCATGCCCGTTGAACAAGAGGGGGTTGCAGACGTACCTGCACCATCTCAAACACCAATTAAGGAGATTCTTCGTGGAAATCAAGATTATCGACGGAAGCATCAAGACCAGCGAGGCTCAGTATGAGTACATTATGGATAAGGTCGGGGCCGCCACGGCGCGGCTGAAAGAGGTACCGTGTACTGTAGATGTTCGTATTTCCGATCTTAACGGCCCAAAAGGCGGAGTCGATAAGCAGTGCTCAATCGTCGTGACTCCGCCCGGGCAAGGCACCTTGCGCGTGGAGGAGCAGGCCGCGGATTATTACGCGGCCATCGACGCTGCGTCAGCCACGCTCAAAAAATCGCTAGCTAAGATGCTCGAAAAAACGAAGAGCAATGGGCCGCGTTGACCGTCCCCGGTTACACTATCGTCATTGTAGGTTCGCCTTAGGCCCGCTCACGACTTGCAAATGGGTGCTGCCGGGGGCCTTTAGAACAATCTAGAACGCCGTCTCAACGGCCAATCGGTAGGGAGCCGTTGACCTTGACTATGCCTTCAATGATGTTCACGTTTTGGCTAAAGCTCACATTGCTCGCCATGGTCGCGTGTCTCCTGATCTACTGGATCTTCGATACGCGCTTTCAGTTAGCGCGTCGGACGGGTGCGTCGGCGGTGGCGTTGCTGCGGCGAAACTCGCGCCGATTGTGGGTTTTAATCGCGGGCACCTCGGTTATCCTCGTCGGCATCGCGATCTCACCACTGCCTGGCCCGGGACTTAGCGTGCTGGGACCGATAGGGCTGGCAATCTTGGCGAGCGAGTTTGCGTGGGCCCGGCGGTTGACACGGGAGATCAAAGAGCGGAGCGGGCCGCTCCGCAAGTTGACACAACGAGTCGCGGACACCACGCCGCGGTGGATCGTGATCCCGGTGTGCGTGGTGTACTGGTGCGCGGCGGTGTTCCTAGCGATATGGACGCCGATACCTGCCTTGGTGCTCTGGCCTGCGGCGTCGATCCTGTTCACGCCGGTATTTCTCTGGGCTCATCTGGTGTTCCGCGCCAAACGCGTTGAAGAAGGTTTGAACGACCCCCGACCGCCTTCAGACGTCATTGGCTGAACGGCGCGGGTGCTGTCCACGGAGCGAGGGCGCGTGGTGAGAGCTTTAGCTTGGACTCCACGCTTTGGACGCAGCGAGGCCTTTTCGAATCGACAATCGTCACCGGATGGTGGTCGTCGGTGAGTCGCCGGGTCGAAGTTAAGTATTGTTGGGGTGATTTGGTGGTTGGGCGCCTGGAACCTA
>CAYVFW010000409.1:0-2107 GCA_964450325.1 uncultured Phycisphaeraceae bacterium
GCTTCGATGGCCTTGCCGAATTCGAGATCGACCGGGGCATCGTAAACCGGGTTGCCGCCGAGCATGATCACAATAATTACGACGATGATGCCGCCCAGCCCACCGCCAAGCTTGAGGGGCATACCGCCCAATGAACGCCCGCCGCTGGAACTCTGCCCGCGGCGATCTTCGACATTGCTGCTTCCACGCATGTTATCAAGACGCATTGTTAATTCTTTCGTAGCTTTGAGGAATAGGAAGGATGGTGGAGGGGAACCGCCACGTAACACTCAGGGAGATGCGAGGGTTGCGAGGCGGACGAATAAGAGGCGCGTGAAAGTTTCCTAAACCGGGTAGGGGTGCATGGCACACTGGGTGACTACCCCAAAACGCGGCGGTAAAAGGAAAGTGGAGTGTGCATTAAGCCAGGTCGGGGCGACTCAGGGTCGTTCGTGCTTGGCGGGTTCAAAGCAGTCTACCGCCGCGGCGAAGAAGATACTGAGGCGATGGTCCCACAGGTGGGCGGCGGCGACAGTGTCGCGGCCTTGGCGGGCGAGGTCGCTGGCGACTTGGGGTTCATCCAGGAGTGATTGAACGGCATCACGAACGGCTGGGGGATCAGAAAAGTCTTCGATGAGGCAGGTTTGGGCTTGTCCAAAGGCGACGCGCGTGAGGAGTCGATCGTCGGTTACGGTGGCGCAGCCAGCCGCCATTGAAAGTAATAAGCGTTCGCTGAAGGTGTGGGCGAACTGGCTTGGTCCCCACGCGAGGCAGACTCGGGCTTGGTGTAATCGGTGCGGGATATCGGTGTAGTTAACTTCACCGCCGTAGCGGATGGAACCTACGCAGAAGGGTTCCCAGGCGGGCGACCCGTAGACGACGGTGTAGAGGCCTTGCATCGCCTCGAGGATGCGTGTGCGTCGGGTGCGGTTAGCGCTTGCGACGGCGAACTGCTGGACGGTGGCGAGCAGCTTCCAATGATCGGGCGACAACATGCCTGCGGGTAAAACATAATCGAAGGCTTGGGTGAAGGTCATGCCGGGGTGGGAGGCCAGGACCGCCGCGGCGGCCTCTGCGACGGGCCGCAATGAGGGGGGCAAATACTCAAAGAGGTTGCTTAACTCCTGCTCAGAGAAGATGCTGCCGATGGCTACCACGGGGTGGGGGCGCGCTCCGGTGGTGTGTTCGGCCAGGTGCTCGCTCTGAAGCGTGCTGAGATTGCAGAACGCGCTGGGCGCAACGCCGTGTTCGCAGGTAATGTGTTTGAGCGTGGGCCAACGGAATCTTAATATATGTGCATCGTCGCGGCAGGGGAGTAGAAGGCGGTGGCCGGGCCAGTGCACGAGTTGATCGAGGAGGGGGGCGGGGAGTGTAAGCGGGTGATCTACGTGGTAGTGGAGTAAGGCGGCGTTAGAGATGTCGCCAACTTTTGATTCGATCCACGCCCGAGTCTGGTTTAAATCTGTCGGGGTGTTAAAGATAATGAAGACCGCGCGGGGTGTGCCGGGGTACACGGCGGGATTAACATTGGCGCCCGCGCGGGCGAAGGCAGCGGCGAGCTCATCAGCGAACGCCCCGAGCAGGCTGTAGCGTGAGACAAACTGATCTGCGGTGGGGATGTAGACGGGGACACTCATGATGAACTTCCGCGCCCCTCCGGCGAAAAAATAAGCGTGCGTCCAACTATAACCGGGTTAGACCCACGCCGCGCGTGGAGTCTTTGGGTGCGGCGAGGCGGGCGATTGTTGCGGGGTCAATACACGCTTGGGTTCATGAGCGAGACTTATCATAAGCAAATCGTTGAGTTGTGCTGCCTTGCTGGGGGTATGGGGCGGCGGCATAGAGCGGGGTGGCTGCGATGTGTGTGATTGGGGTGGCGAGTAGCGATGCGAGAAGGCTGGCGGCTAGGTTGGCGGGTGGGTTCGCGCTGGGCGCCGCGCTTGTCCCTGCGGGTGTCGAAGAACCGAGTGTCGCGCACGTCTCCTGTCTCACCATGAGAACAAGGCGGATGGCGTGCCCCGGCAGTTTGCCGATCGAAGCATTGAAGGGCGAAAGCTCTTGTTTAAGCGCCCTTGCCGATCTTCATCAAAAACAGTCGCCGATCAGTCGCCAAGCTTATGAAACAGTC
>CAYVFW010000410.1:0-2082 GCA_964450325.1 uncultured Phycisphaeraceae bacterium
GCGAAGGCGGGAAGATTCAGGTGCGAGTGTGGGGAGTGGGAGGTGGAGGTCGAGTGGAAAACAAAAAGTTGCGCGCAAGACCCCCTGTTAGTGGGTGGGTACAGGGAGCGCGCAGGGCGGGCGGCGGCGGCGAGCGCGGCTGATGAAGCGGAGCTGGTCCCCTCGAAGAAAATGGGGACAGTATGGCTTATGGACAGGTGAATGTCAAGATATTTGTTTGGTATATGGAAGGATTATGCAAGTGGTTGGCGGGCATGGATATGGAGCGACCATGATGGACGAACCGTTCGCCCAGACGACTGTGAAGGCGCGGCACGATTGCCGGATGCGGGGGGCAGCGACAATCGGCGCACGCTCCAACGACTTCGACAATCACTGATTCGAGAGGCAACAGCCTTAATCGCCGGCCCGATCGACGGGATAAACATCTCGCGTCACATTCGAGATGGGCACGCGTTTGACGCTGAATAGGCGGCTAGAACACGGGCCACCCCCAAGCTGCCGGACCCGTGGCACTTCAAGGCAAAGAAGTTACCTGTGCCACCTGCCTTCATCCGGATCATCCTTAATCGGGTAGTCCCAATGATTAGATGCCTAGGTTGCACGACGGCGGCGGGGTCTGGCCGGGGCGGTGAGGGGTGCGGAGAGTTTCTGGTAGAGGTCGAAGAGGTACTCGACGCGTTGGCGTTCGCTGGTGAAGGGGGCTGAGCGGTAGCACTTGTCCACGGCCTTGTCGAGGGCCTTGTGGGCGTCGCGCAGGGCCTTAGGCATGGCGAGGGGGTCGTAGAGGTCGGCGAGGGTCTGGCCTTGGAACTGCGCGCGGGCATCGAGAACGGCCTGCGCGGCGGCTTCGACGGTGGCGCGGTGCTTGTCGCTCAGGTCTTGGGGCCAGGGGAAGTTGTTGTAGACCAGTTTGTTGGAGTAACGGAAGTCGGATTTGAGCCGCCCGCAGACTTGACGTACCCAAGCCATGTGCATTTCGCTGGTGAGGACGCCGAAGTGGTAGGGCGTGGCTCCCGGCACGGCTGTGCAAGAGTCGCCGATGATGATGCCCGGCTCGAAGTATGCGAACGGGATGTATTTCCTGTTCTCCGACGAGTGGCGTGGGATTAATACGTATCGCTCTGTCGGCTGGCGAATCTGATCGAACATCGCAGGGCGCTCCGCCCTTCGACGCGTTGACTCTTTCGCACTCGCGAGCCTGAACTGCTTGACTGCTTCGATTCGCCGCAGCACACCCGGGCAGTCGCGGAGCACGTTTGGTGGGGCATCTTCGAGCCAGAGAACCCATCGCTCTTGTCCGTTCAGGAACTCGTCGGCACACACAAACTTTCGGACGTATGGCGCGATCGTCGGGTTCTCTAGTAAGAGTGCCGCTTTGTGCGCCGACTCGACAATCAAGTGCCCGCCATCGGCAGGCTTGTTTCCATTCACGATTTCGGGCACTTCGCAAAGCGGGCGGCGGCGAATCGGGAGCGCGACATCCGGCCCTTGGACCAAGTAGGGGCTGATGTTGGTTGCGGGCACGCGGATCGGGTCGCCGTCGATTTTCTCGTAGTCGTAAACGATCTTGCCGGGACGATCGCCAATGCCAAAGCCCACGATCACGACGTGTACATGGGCCTTGCCGCGAGCCTCGCTCATCCATTGGAACGTGCGATGGCCGAAATGAATCTTTACGCCCGACCGGAACATTTCTGGCCAGAAAATGCCCGCTTGTTCTCCTTGGCAGATGGAGTTCGTCGAAACGAACGCGCAGCGAATCTCCGTCCCTTTGATGTACTTTGAGGCGATGCGGTACCAGCCCGTCACGTAATCTAGAAAGCCCGAGTCTTTCAAACCGGACCACACGAGGTCCATGTCCTCGGACTGTGCCGGGGTCATAAGGTGCTTGCCCACAAACGGCGGATTCCCCAGAACGTAACTACACCGCTTCGCGGGCAGCACGTCGTTCCAGTCGATCCGCAACGCATTGGCGACCGCAATCTTCGCGCTCTTCTTGAGGGGCAATCGCAGCACGGGCGTGCCGAAAGCCTCGCCCACCTTCTGGTTCATCTGGTGGTCGATGAGCCACATCGCCAC
>CAYVFW010000411.1:0-2079 GCA_964450325.1 uncultured Phycisphaeraceae bacterium
GATGGATGCGGCGATGAGCAGACCTAGCCACGGGAGGAAGATGTAATTTTTGATTGTCCAGGCTCGCCAACCTAAGGCGAGCGCGGGGTACCAAAAGTTCTTCATGGAGATCGTCATCGCGAAATCACGCACGACCTGAAGAAAGCGTGGCCACAGCCCCGTCAAAGGAACATAGGTGTCGGGGTTCACTCCAAGCCCCGGCTGGGCGGTGGTGCGCACAACGTAAACATAAAGAGGGGGGAGGAGGCAGACCGCGGCTGTCGCCAAGGCGGCCCGCCGCAGCCGGCGGGGGGTGGGCTCTTGGGTATCGCAGACTGCAAAGTAAGCAAATGGGAGGGCGGCCAAGATGCCGGTGGCCTGCTCGTTGAAGCCCAAGATGAGCAGCGTAAGGCTCATCATCGCGGCGATGCACCAGTAACGACCCGGCCCGGGCATGGGTGCACTGGTGATGCCATTTGCCTCAGGCCCGCGCGCGTAACGAAGCATCAGGAGCACCACGATTTGGGCGAGGAGCGCGCTGGTGACTGAGCCGTAGGCACTGGGCCAGAGCCAGGCTTCATGATGCACCGCCCAGCAGAGAAAGAGGGAGGCGCAGGCAGCGGCGGTGTGAAGGCTGCGACCGAGCTGGCGGAGCAGAACGAAGAAAACGATTACGTTCGCGGCGTGAAGGAGGGCACCGACGACGTGAGCGATCCAGAAGTGGTTCCAGCAGAGGGTGATGACGCCGGTGATGACGGTGAAGAGGAGGGGCCGCCACGCGCTCAGTTGCCCGGTGGCGGCTTGATAAGGCTCGCGTGAGGTGATGGCCCAACCGGCGATGTCGCCGGTGGCGGGGTCGCGCGTGTTGAAGAAGTAATCGTCGTTCCAAGGGCCCATCTGCCCGCCGTGAAAGAGCGTGGCGAAGGCCCAAACCACGAGCGGGAACGCGATCGCGAGCAGAATGAGGTAGCGGCGGGGTTGCGAGGGAACAGTCGGCACAGGGCAAGGTAGCCTCGTGAACGTGGCTACAGCACCGGCGAGGGTTGCGGTGGAAGTGGTTGCGTCATGATGCGTGGGATTGGCGAGGGGATAGAAGCGGCTGCACCTACCATCGGCCCGAACGCTGACCGAGGTTTTTGAGCGCGCTGGGCGGAGTGAGTTTACGCATGTCGTCCATTCTTATCGTAATCGATAATCCCAAGGACTGGCCCTTAAATGTTGAGGGCGTTGATTGCATCTCCGCCCGCAAATACCTGACTGACCCTACCTACTCGCTGCTGAAGACCGCGAAGGTATTTAACCTGTGCAAGAGCTACCGGTACCAGAATCTGGGTTATTATGTTTCGTTGCTCGCGCAGGCGCGGGGGCACAAGATTCTGCCGAATATCTGGACCGTCCAGAATTTGAAACAGTCGGACTTGGCACGCGGGGCGGGCCTGCCAGCGCACGCTGGCAGGGGTGAAGATATCGTAGTGGAGCGGTTACAGGCTGGGACGCGGCCCGCACTTGTTGACGCACTCGCAGCACTCGCCCGCCGCCTCACTCCGGCGTTTCCCACACCTTCTTCTTGGCGGCGTCGTACACCGCCAGCGTGGGCTTGCCGCCCGAGCGGACGCCGATGAACAGCCGCGGCCGTCCCTCACCATCGGAGAGGGCGATGCGGGCCTCGTCGCTGCCGATCCCCGCTATCGCGAGGAAGACCCGCGTGCGTCCGGCGCTGTCGGTCAGCCGCATCACCGGCTCATCGCGGGCCAGTGTGACCTCGAAGGCCTCGGTGCCATCGTCGTGCATGAGCGACAGATGCGGCGCCCCGCTCCGCCCCCGCGTCATGCCCAGCACCGCGCGCACGACCCCGGCATCATCGGTGATGCGGAACTCACGCGCTTCAACGATGCTCGCCTGTGTGCTCGCCCGCTCGGTGCGCGCACGCTTGCTCGCCTCTGCGCGCTTCGCCGCCGCCGCGGCGGGCCGGCTTTTGCTGCCGGACTTGCTGGTGGTGAGCGATGCTCTGGCCTTTGCTTTCTTCTTCGCCATGCTGGAGACTCCTGGTAGGGCCGCCCGTCATGCGACTGGCCGCGCTGAGGAACTGTATCACCGCCA
>CAYVFW010000412.1:0-2071 GCA_964450325.1 uncultured Phycisphaeraceae bacterium
ACGTGGGGAGCGAAGTCGTCGCGGCCTACCAATCGTCGTGCGCCAAGCTGGCCACGATCTTTCTGTCGGGCGTTGACCTTCGTACCAAACTCCGCTACCCCCACCCGTGGTTCGGTCCGCTTGATGCTTTGGGATGGTGCGTTATGTCGGCGATGCACATGAGGATTCACCGCGCACAAATCGGCCGCATACTCCGCGATGTACCCAAAGGTTCCACGTGAGCGCCCGCGCCCCACGGACCACTCACCGATCTCCCTGTCCGCTCTCTTGCACCTTGGATCTGCTCGGCGACCGCTGGACCCTACTCATCGTGCGCGACCTCTTCGCCGGCAAAGTCCGATTTCGTGATCTCGCCGCCTCGCCAGAGCGGATCGCGAGTAACGTCTTGGCGGAGCGGCTGGACCGGCTCCAGACCGGGGGCATTGTGGAGGCACTGCCCTCCAAGGAGCGTGCCGGAAGCGACGAGTATCACCTGACGCCGCGGGGACGATCGCTTCTCCCCATCCTCGCGGCACTTCGCGACTGGGGACTCACCAACATCCCAGACACGGAGGCACGTATACATTGTTGACCCGCGTTACACGGAGGCGGTCGAGTGCGCGGGGTCGCCTGACGCCGACCAGCTCGAAACCCCGCGCCGTTACAAGGGCACGTTGGTGAACAAACTGCATTGTTATGGAACTCTTTCAGGTCGGGGTCAACACCGCTCGTCGCTGTCATCGCCGCTTCGTTTCGGTGTGGCGTTGTGCGTCGGGTTGCTCGTCGAGGGGAGGACCGAGAAGGTTTTCCGCTTCAGGTTGCGAGCTGGATTGCCGGGCCTCATTCTTGAGGGCATCGGACTCGCTCGCGAGTCCGCCCTCGGCCTCGGAGGTTGCTTCGCCCGATCCCACGACGACGTGCGCACGTCCCGAATGCGACGGGATCGAAACCCCGGCGCCCTTTTCTGACGCCGGCCTCGCGCGGAGAGCCTCCGAGAGAGGATCGGAGGCCTGGCGAAGTACCGTTACAGGCACGCCCTTTGGAAACACAACCTCGCGAGCCTCATCGGGCATGGAAATCCCCTGCTCCTGATACGCCCGCTTCACAAGGCGGATCACCGAAGAACGCACCTTGAGCCAACTATTCTCTCGCCCGTTGAGCCAAAAGTACACCTTCAGGTTTACGGTCGACGCGCCCAGACTGTCCGCTAGCACCCAGGGCTCAGGCTCTTTGAGCACGGCGGGATGGTCGGCCAGCACGCGGCGGGCCACCTCTTGCGCGCGGTCGATCGGATCGTCGTACCCGATGCCGATCGTGAAGTCCTCGCGACGGTTCGGCGTCGCCGTGAAGTTGCGGATCGTGCTCACGTACACAGTCGAGTTGGGGAGCTGCGCGAGGTTGCCGTCGAGCGTCATCAGCACAGTCGTCCGGATGTTGAGTTGCTTCACGTAGCCCGTCACGCCGCTGATCTCGACAAGGTCGCCGGTCTCGAATGGTCGCTGCACGCTCAGAAAGATACTTGCCAAGTAGTTCTCCGTGATCCCACGGAACGCAATGCCTAGGGCCAGCCCCACCAGCCCTGTTCCCCCCACCAGCGTCAGGGCCAGTTGCGTCAGCCCGGAGATGCGGAGAATCACATATGCACCAAGAAAAAGAACGAACACGCCCGCGCTCATCGCAAGGAGGTCGCGCAGCAGTTTGGCACGAACACGCCGGCGGAGCACGGCCCGCGCGCCACGGGCTGAAAACCACGCGGCCACTGCGAACAGCGCAAGGGTGACTATACCGAACACCAACATCGGCATCGCCCCGGAGATGTCCTGCCCGAGTCCGGACAGTCCGCTGGTTGCCGCGCTAAAGTCCCAAGGTGAGGCTTGCGTCACCTCCATCTGGTTGGCTACCGCGGCCACACCCTGTGTATTTCGCGCCAGATCGCCCGCCCACTTCTTCAGCTCAGCGGACTTTGCCGGGCCGCCAAGAAAAACCACGCCGTTCTCGACGCGCACTCGAGGGTCTGAAAACCATTCGGTTGAGTCCAGCACGCTCTTCAGCCGGTCGCGGATCGCCGCATCATGCGCGACGGGTTCGATCG
>CAYVFW010000413.1:0-2048 GCA_964450325.1 uncultured Phycisphaeraceae bacterium
CCACCACCCCCCCCCAACCTCGTCTGGCCGCGTGCTCAAGCTCGGGGCGATCTTCACTTACTCGCGTCGCCCATGTCCTCAAATGTTCGCCAGTTCGTCCATCCCTGCGGCGCACCACGCCGTTTCCAATCAATCTGTACCTCAATGGGCGACTCCTCATCGCCCTCCCACGATGTGTTTAACCCCGCCGCAGCCAAGGCTTCCACAACCTCAGTCCCTATCGCAACTGCCCGCTCAACCCGATCGCTCGTCTCCCGATCCTCCAGATCAAGATGAGAACCGAACGATATAAACAGCTCCCCGCTCGCCGCGGCTCGTTCCGTATCCATGGCGTGGTAATACACATAGCCCCGCGACTCAATCCGCGGCGTCGCCTCCAACCCCTCCGCATACATTGCCACCAGTTCCCGTGCAGCACAAGCCTCGCAACACCAGAAGTGTTGGAACGCGAGTAACCCGCTCGCCCGCAGTGCTTCAAACGCCTTATCTAACCGGTCGCAATCGGTAGTCTGCGGCCAGTTGAGTCTCTTCGCTGCGGTCTCTTTGGCAGCCCGATCAACCATTGACTCAACGGCTGGTTTCAGCACCGCCGCTGGCGCTGAATCAGAAAACGTTTCAACCGCTCCCGTAACAAGCACCCGGCGGTCATCGAAACCCTCCGCAAGTCGTTGTTCGATAAGTTCGCGAACCGCGCTTGCCACTTCAGTTTCAAGTTTCAATAGCGGAGGAGCCATGCCCAATTATAACCCGCTCAAGTCCGGCGCAATCAATCGATCGCCACCGCCGTACCGTTCCCCATGCACCCCGCTCGACCACCGCAAATTATCGTTCTGCTCGATAGCAGCGGTCGCTTCTCCCAGAGCCAGCCGGATGTAGAGCCTGGTCGAGCAGCCGATGAACATGCTGCGCGCGCCGCCTTCGCCGCGTACGCAGCGGAGTTGACACGCCTGGGCTGTGTTCGATTGGTCGCGAACATAAACTCCGGCCAAGCTCGCTCACCACTTCTTCCCGGAGCGGCGAGCCACCGCCAAGCTCCTTCGCCAGCCGAATCACTCCACTTGATCAATTACATCGCCGGACCACCGCGTTTGGACGAGCACGCTGCCCCCATGGCGTTCACCGCACGGGCTCGGGAATCGGCGCTCGCTTGGTTACAATCATCGGGCGTTCAAGAAGCGCTCCCCGTCGCGGTGATCGATGGTTTCCCGCAAGGGCCGCGTCTTTCACCGGCAGCACTCGCCGACGTCGTAACACTACTCTCCGCCGCGACGCCCCACGCGCCGGGTAACGCCGTGGCCATCGTTAGCGTGAGTGCGACTCAAGCCAAACCGCCTTCCGGCTCTCCCGAGTCCGGAGCATCCGCCCCCGGCTATTCCCAAACATCAGCACTCTGCGCCTTCTCTCACGCGGCGTTAGTGGCAGCAAGTGATCGCTCCCCGGAGAGCTCCCGTGATTCGTCCAATAATCCGGCCGGTAATAACTCGCGTGTCAATCTCGGCGAAAAGCCAGTCGCCTGCACGCTCATCCCGTTCGTTATCTCCCACGACTCCCCAGTCACATCTACGTCCGGACCGCTTCTGATCTCAGCCCCCTCCGCCACTCCCCTGCTTTCGAAGATTAAGTTGCTCGTCTTTGATTTCGATGGCGTGATGAGTGATAACCGGGTCCTCGTGATGCAAGATGGCTCAGAGGGAACACTATGCAACCGCAGTGACGGCCTGGGGATCGGTATTCTGAAATCGTTAGGCCTTCCGATGCTGGTCCTCAGCAAAGAAACGAACCCAGTTGTATCAGCGCGGTGCAAAAAGCTGAAGATCGAATGTCTCCAAGGCATCGACGACAAACTAACCGTCCTCCGCGAGTTCGCGGCGACGCGTTCCTTGGTGATGGGTGATATTGCTTACGTCGGTAACGATATCAACGACCTCGGCCCGATGAGTGCGGTTGGTGTCCCGATCGCTGTCGCCGACGCTTATCCCCCCGTCCTCGCCGCCGCCCGCCTAATCACCCACCGCCCCGGTGGCCACCGCGCGGTTCGCGAAGTCTGC
>CAYVFW010000414.1:0-2044 GCA_964450325.1 uncultured Phycisphaeraceae bacterium
GGTATGCGTCTCGCCACCACGCACCCCCCCCACACCCCGCCTAGGCCGATTTCACCGCCGCGGCGGGATTGTGCCGATGGGCAAGTTGCCATGAATGTTCAGCACGCGGACCGCTTCACGACCGACGTTCGGTACACCAACCGGACGGAGAAAGCCACGTACATCGCGGCCAAGTACGGTTCGATCCTGACCCGGTCGGTGCTGGATGTAGGCTGTGATCGTAAGCAGCTGGGCGCAGCGCTGGGCCCCGCGTGTAATTATGTCGGTGTAGACGTAAGTCAATGGGCGGACGTGAACGTGGACCTTGAGGGGGGCGTACTCCCATTCGCGGACCGATCATTTGACTGTGTGATCGCTTCGGACGTGCTCGAGCACCTGGACGCGGCGCACGCCATGATAGATCAGTTGTGCAGGGTGAGTGCGCGGTGGGTTATTATATCTCTACCCAACCCCTACCGTAACTTTCTTATCCAGTTGGTCGCATCCCAAGGCGCGATGACACGGATGAAATATTATGGTCTGCCCGGCGAGCGCGAGCCCGACCGACACAAGTGGTTCTTCGGCAACCGCGACGCGGAAACTTATATTACATCGGCCGCGCACCGCAGTTGCATGCGCGTGGTGCAGTCCGACAGCGAAGACCGCGGACTTCCCCCGTCGGTGCTCGCCGCGATGCCGGGCATAACCCCCTGCCCACAAATCGCCGACGGCACGCTCTGGTGCGTGCTCGAAAGATGCTGAAAGACCTTCACCGCAACACTTAATTTTCTCACCGCCCCCGCCCCGCGGTGCAGCATCTCAACGCGCTAAACCTTATACAGTAACTTACCATAACCGTCGAGTGACAGCCCACCCAAAAGCACAGCAATGTCGTGGGTACATCACCGACAGTGGCCGCCAACACCGCGTCGGCTTCCACAACCAACAACGAAACCAATAAGTAACGCAACCAGCAGCCCTGGCCCTGACCCCGAATCCTGGTCCACCATAACTGAGATTTCTAAGTAACGATTCCGGCCTCTGACCAAGAGGCCGAAGTTAACTCGGAAACGATTCAGCGTGAAACAGATTGAACACCCGCTCACAGAGCCGAAGCAAGGCCCGCAGGTGCCGGAGATCCGCCCCAGCCCGCGAAATTCGCCTGGTTTCCCACGGAGGGGCGGACCGCTGCTAGGCACGTTCCCATCCCTGCCGCTCCGCTGGCAAACAGTAGCGTACCCGGGTATTATTCGGACCGTTTCGCCCAGCAGCCCGGTCTAAGGCTAAGCACCCCAAGTCCCATTTTTTTCTTGCTTACTTTTTCCTAGTTTATTTATGACCACACCAAACCCATTCCAAGAACGTCTCGCCAACCGGGTTGTCATCTGGGGCACCGGCTTCGTCGCCGTCTACTCCGCTACAGCTGTTATCGCCGTTGCCCTCACCGGCAACGGCCCAGCAACGGCAGAGACCGCCAAGTACATCCTCGGCACTCTGCTTCCCGTCGTGGGTACATGGATCGGCACCGTCCTTGCCTTCTACTTTGGCAAGGAAAACTACCGAGCCGCGGCTGAAGAAACCCGCCTCTCACTCGGCCAACGCCTCTCCAAACAAGCACTCGCCGAGGCCATTCCTGGAACCAGCATCAAGTTTTATGGTGTCAAGGACGATGCCGAAACCTTGGCCGTTACGCTCGACAAGCTGCGCGCTGACTTTGCGAGGATTGACCCCTACTACCGCCTGCCCCTCATGACACCCGATGGCGCCGTGCTCTACATACTGCACCGCCAACCCCTCGACAGCTTCCTTGCAGACCAATGCCCCAAGCTCGCCAAAGACCTCACATTCGCCGACCTGCTTGCTTCAGCCCAAGGCGAGCGCGTTCGCAACGCGGCGGAGTTCGTCTCCAAAGTCGCCACCCTCGGAGAAGCCAAGTCCCGCATGGAAGCTAAGCCCCACTGCCAAGACGTCTTCGTAACCGAGAATGGTAAATCCACCGAAAAAGTGCTCGGTTGGCTCACAAATAACGCTATTCAAGAAGCAGCCACCGCCTGATTTTCCAACT
>CAYVFW010000415.1:0-2025 GCA_964450325.1 uncultured Phycisphaeraceae bacterium
GCGTCGGACTCGATGTCGTTCAATCGGCGGTGCGAGAAGTGTCGGGAGCGGTTAAGCTCGAATCTCAGTTTGGCCGCGGTGTAAGATTAACAATCCGCCTGCCGGTGACCCGTTCGGTGATCAGGGCCGCCCTTGTCCGTATCGCATCTGAGTTATATGCGGTGCCGCTTGCGCGGCTCGACCGCATCGCGTTGATCCCTGAAACTTTCATCCATCCGGTGCAGGGGCGGTTGCAGTTCACGCTCGATGGTGCATCCATTGGCCTCGTCCACGCGGCGGAGATCCTGGGGGGCGGTCAGGCGCAACAAAACCAAGGAACATCGCTCGCGCTTGTCATCGGCAGCGGGGACGAACGCTGTGGCCTCATTATTGACGAAATTTGTGGTGAGGAGGATCTGGTGGTGCGCCCGCTTGATCCGCGACTGGGAGCTGTGCCGCACATTGCCGCCGCGGCGATCAGATCCGATGGGACACCTGTCTTCATGCTAGATACCGACGATCTCTTGCGATCCTTGAAACACTCGTTGCAGGGGGGGCGATTGCTCGGAGTTGCTTCGTCTCAGGCGGTGGCAGCGCGCAAGGGCAAGCGCAGGATTCTTGTCGTCGATGATTCAATTACGGTGCGTGAGGTCGAACGGCAACTGCTGACCCGCCGAGGATATAATGTTGATGTCGCTGTAGATGGACGGGAGGGATACAACGCGTTGCGGGCGGGGCGTTACGACCTGATAGTTACGGACGTGGACATGCCGCGCATGACAGGAATCGAGCTTATCATTGCTGTTCGTCGCGAGCCGAAGTTCGCCGATTTGCCAATTATCATCGTGTCATATAAGGACAGAGAGGAGGACCGCCTGCTTGGCTTGGAGGCGGGGGCCAGTGCTTATCTTACCAAGAGCAGTTTTCAGGATGACTCCTTGATTCGGATGGTCGAGGACCTCATCGGAGCGCCGGGCTGATGCGCATCGCAATCGTAAACGACATGCGGCTCGCGGTTGAATCGCTCAAGCGGGCCATCGCGACACTGCCCGGATCCAAGATCGCCTGGGTTGCGATGAACGGGGTCGAGGCTGTGTCAATGTGCGCGCAGGACCTTCCTGACGTCATTCTTATGGACATGGTCATGCCGGTGATGGATGGCGTGGAGGCCACACGCCGAATCATGAAAGCCACCCCCTGCCCGATTCTTGTGGTTACTGCCACAGTTGAAGGAAATGCCGGGAGAGTGTTTGAGGCTTTGGGTGCTGGTGCACTGGATGCTGTGGCGACGCCCGGACTCGCGGCCGACGGAAGCGCTTTGAACGCTGAGCCTTTGGTGCGGAAGGTAAAGGCGATCGGGGTCATCGCGGGAATAGGCCGCGGGAGCCTTCTGCGTGCGCCGCTTCTGAGTATTCCTCCGACGACTTCGCAGGCCATCGCGCCGTTTATCGCGATTGGAGTTTCAACCGGCGGCCCGCAGGCGCTGGCAGTGGTGCTGGCGGCGTTAGCTCGGCCCGTGCCGTGGCCCATCGTCATCGTGCAACACATCGACCCGACCTTTGCTCCGGGCCTTGCCGATTGGCTAACGCGCGAGACGGGGCAGCGCGTTGAAGTGGCACAGGTTGGAGAGACTGTTCGCTCAAATCGCATCCTTCTGGCGTGCACCGCCGACCATCTGGTATTTGATACCGATGGTCGTCTTAATTACATTACCGAGCCGCGGGAGCAAGTCTACCGACCGTCGATAGATGTCTTCTTTGATTCAATCTTTCGGGCGAGGGCCGCGAGCGGCATCGCTGTGCTTCTTACGGGGATGGGCCGCGACGGAGCGGTCGGGCTGGGGCGGCTTCGCGCCTCGGGCTGGCACACTATCGCTCAAAATAAGTCTACCAGCGTGGTCTGGGGAATGCCGGGCGCGGCGGTGGAGATCGGCGCGGCCACGGAGATTTTGCCGATCCAGAACGTCGCGGTTGCGATTGCTGCACGCATCATGCAAGTGAATGCCGATCGAGGAATGGCATGACCACCCCCACCCCCATCCCCATC
>CAYVFW010000416.1:0-2017 GCA_964450325.1 uncultured Phycisphaeraceae bacterium
GGGCGTAGTAGCACAGGACCAACACCGGCAGAATCTGCGAGACACCGAAGCCGACGTCCGTGATGAGCACCTTGGAGGAGCCCGGCGATCGCTTCACGAAGACCCTGTACAGGTTGGTGCCCTCCTTGATCTCCTCGACGCTGAACTCGTCGATGAGTTTCAACTGCTTGAGCCAGAATGCTACATATTGCTCAAGCGAGAACTTCGGCTTGTTTCTGCCCCTGGAGATCGTCTCCCCGCGCTCACGAGCCGCCAAAATGGCCGGCACTGCGTACTCGCCGCGACGCCCCATGTCCGCCGGGTCGCCGCCCGCCCAGGTGTACTCGCGGCGTGGGTAGTCACGAAGCGGGCCGAGGTAGTACAGGCCCCGGAGCATCTTCTCTAACTCAAGATCGAGTTCCGCAAGAAAGCCCGCGTTCTGGTGATACGTCCGCACCTCGTCTGCGAAGCCATAGAACTTGACGGGGCCGGGGAGCGGCCACTTCCGGCCGTCAGCCCGCTTGAACCGAAACTTTGGCGCCGAAGTCGAGAGCGTGTAGCCCTCCTTCGCATCTTTTTTACCAACGTGAAGTCAACGTCGCCAAGCGAATAGGTCATCCTCTTGGCGGATAGCTTGCCGCCACCATTGGCAGCCAAAACCGCGGTGAACTTCATCCTGTCCGACTTGAACAGCGTCTTTTTCTGCGTCTCGGGGTCCTTGATTTCAAGTGCCTTCGGCAGCGTCCATTCGACACCGATCGATATCTCGGGTCGCTCTACATGAGCGTGCGAGACGTCCGAAATGGTACCGAGGTTGACCGGGGACTTGTCATCGCCCAAGTGCAGCACCACCCCGCGATCCGCGCTGTCGGCCGTCTGCTTGAGCATGAGCAGGAACTGCAAAATGCTCGACTTTCCCGAGGAGTTGGTGCCAAAAAGGGCGGTGATCGGCGCGAGCCGCATCTTGCCGATGCTCTTCCATGCCTTAAAGTTCGTGAGGCTCAGCGAAGTTAACATGCCCGTAGGCTCCGGAAGGTGCTGCCCGGGCCGATGACGATCGAGCCGAGCCTATTTAGAGTATAGCTACCCAAACTCCCCACCCCTCGGTACCCCATGCTTCAAGGCAAGCCCTTCACCCGCCCACGCGGCGGCCCGGCCGCCATCCGTTCCGCTCCCTCTTCCACCGCCACCCCGAAAATCGCGCCCACGCCCACCGTCAGGCTCATTGCCAGTGCGACCAAGAAGCTGGCCACAGCGGGTGGAAGGCCGAACCCCGCAAGGGCCGCGATAGCCGCCTAACCACGCGAGTAAAGCCAGCGCTGCGCCGCTCAAGCCCCACACCTTGGCGGCCTTACCAAGCACGAGTACTACCCGCGAGGGGAGCACGACACCAAAAGGTGAATGTCGCCTCTTGCCAGTATTTCGGGATCAACCGCGAAATCAAGGCGAAGACCACCCTCCTCATCGCCCCAAATCCCTACCCCAAAATATTTCTCACAATTCCACTTGTTAGGTATTGACTATCCGATCACTACCCTGTATTCTAAAGGGATGAGCACCTCCAACTACCAAACATCTACATCGGCCTCCCTAGCGGCCCTTTCCCCAGACGATCTCGATGCCATCGATATCTACCGCGAAAACCGACACTCCTTAGACGTTTTTGCCAAAATCCGCCAGCTCACCCCCTCGCGTGCTATGGCCTTTTTGTGCCAGCCTCACATCTCCAAGGCCTTGGAGCAGTTCGCCGCGTTCGACGCCGAGGAGCTTTCGCTCGCCCGCTTTCGCGCCAACATTGCTTCGCTCGATGCCCTTGCCCACAATCTGGCCACCACCAACGACCGTAAAGAGCGTGAGCGAATCTCCACTAGAACTCTGCGAGCTTCGCGCGTTCCTCCGGTCCGGCTTCCTTGTATCAACGGCTGTTGCAGGCCAAGCGGGGAACAGCGCACGTATATTGCACGCCCCGATCCCATCCGCGATGCCGTCGCGTATGTCTATCCCGACGGACCTCAATACGCCCGGCCTCGCCCCACGT
>CAYVFW010000417.1:0-2008 GCA_964450325.1 uncultured Phycisphaeraceae bacterium
CGCCATCCGTGCCAGCAGCCAGGGCAGCAAGGTCGTCTTCGAGATCACTGATGACGGGAGCGGCATGTCCGAGCTATGCTCAGAGGATCACGCCGACATGGCCGACCTGATCAAACTCCGCCCCGCGGATCTGCTGGAAGCCCATACGCCGGCCAGCCCGCTGGCGGGCATTGGCCCGATGCTCCGACGCATCGACGCCGACGCCGAGGTCAGCGTCGAGCCGGGAGCCGGCACAAGGCTGACCATCAACATCCCCATCCGCGGAGCCGTCATCAGTGCTGTCCTGATCCGCGCGGGCGGGCACGTTCTCGCCATCCCCCTCACGGCCATCACAGAGATCATCCCTGCTCACAACCTGCTCACCCCGCAGGGCGACATTCGCGCGATGTGCAACATCCGCGGCCGCGTACTGGCCGTGTTCGACCTGGCGTCGCGTTTTGGCTTGGCGTCAAGCCCGGATCAACGCCGTCTCGCCGTGGTGATCAAGGCTCATCACATGGAGGCCGCCGCCGTGATTGACGCTGTTCTAGGCCACCAGGATTTCGTCGTCGAACAACTGGCCAGCGAGTACACCTCCGACACGCCCGTCCTGGGCGCCACCATCCGTGATAACGGCAAGGTCTGCATTATCATTGACTGTTTCCGCCTGCTCCGATGCCCAGCACCCGCCCAGATGCCGCTGGCGGCCTGACTCGCGAGGCCGAAAACCACAGTCATCGAACCGGCTGCCCCGCCGTCGCGGACTGTTGTGATCGCCAAGCCAACCTTTCTGCAAACTCTGGTGAGTTCGTGGAGATAGTGGAAAACTACATTAAGTCTTCTCGCCTGGACGGCACGCTTGGGGAGACCAAGGCTGGCACGGTGCTCATTCTCCTGAAGAAATCGGCGAAGAGGGTGCCCATACTCGGAGCCGTCGTTGCTGTGGGCAACGGACGTTCGACTGGCTTCGGGGCCTCGCTTTAGTCCCGCGACAAACTCGTTCGGCGATATAAGGACGCTGCAAGTTATGATTTAAGATTACCTTTCCGAATCTGGCGCCTGGACCACAAACTCGGGTCGCTTTCCCGCGAGGATCGCGGCGGCGCTTTCGCAGACCATTTGGGTCATGAGTTCGCGGTAGCGGGTCTCGGCGCTGCCGATGTGGGGTGTTAATATTACTTTGGGGTTGGCGATGAGGTCGGGGTGGATTTGCGGTTCGTGTTCGAAGACGTCCAGGCCCGCGCTGTGCAGGTGTCCGGTGGCGAGGGCTTGCACGAGGGCTTCTTCCTGGACTATTGCACCTCGGGCGGTATTTATAAAGATCGCGCCGGGCTTCATCGCGGCGAAGGCAGTGGCGTCGAACATGCCGCGGGTGTCTTGTGTAAGAGGGCAGTGGACGCTTACGACGTCGGCGCGGGGGAGGCCTTCCATCAACGTAACTCGTTCCGCGGCGAGGGGTGCGAGCTCAAAGTCCCAGTGTCTGCTGCGGGCGACGTAGAGGACGCGCATGCCCCAGCCTTGCGAGCGCATGGCTACACCGTAACCGATTCGGCCAGCGCCGACGATGAGGAGGGTTCGCCCCGTCAGATCTTTGCCGAGGAAGTCGCGCATCCCCAGTTGCCCGCGGGCGGGGTAGTCGGGGCTGCGGGCGTAGCGATCGGCCTCGATCAGGCGGCGTGCCGCGGCGAGCAGCAGCGCCCACGCCAAGTCGGCGGTGCCTTCGGTGACCGCGTGCGGGGTATTGGTTACGGTGATCCCGCGCTGTTTACATAACTGAAGGTCGATGTTCTCAAAGCCTACGGCGAAGTTACAGATGCCTTTGAGCTGTGGGCCTGCGGCGGCCAGGAACGCTTCATCCACCTTATCGCAGTACATCGTAATTATAACACTCGCGCCCGAGATCATGGCGAGGAGGGCTTCGCGCGAGGGATTCTGATCAGGTCCCACCACGAGCCTTGCCCCTTGGATGAGAGCGGGGCCGGGGGGCATCCGTGTAATTACAACGAGCGGGGGCGCATTCATCGGGGGG
>CAYVFW010000418.1:0-282 GCA_964450325.1 uncultured Phycisphaeraceae bacterium
GATCCTCCTACATCATCCGTGTAGCCAATCGAATGGGCAACAGCTCGCACACCTTCACACTCTCGGTTTCGCTGGCGCCGCCCACCGGCGCTTGCTGCACCGGGTCTGGTTGCCAGACCGTGACGCAGGCCAACTGCTTCGGGGTTTACAACGGTGATAGCACCACCTGTGCCCCCAGCCCATGCGGCGCATGCTGCTCGGGCGGGGGCTGCTCGATCGCCACTTCCACGACCTGCGCCGGTTCGTTCGCAGGGTCGGGAACGACCTGTTCACCCAACCAGT
>CAYVFW010000418.1:382-1990 GCA_964450325.1 uncultured Phycisphaeraceae bacterium
GCGGAGCCTGCTGCATCGGCGGCACATGCTCGATTACCCTTGCAGGCACGTGCGCCGGTTCGTTCGCAGGGTCGGGAACGACCTGTTCACCCAACCAGTGCGGAGCCTGCTGCATCGGCGGCACATGCTCGATTACCCTTGCAGGCACGTGCGCGGGCTTGTCTGGCCAGTTTACTTCGGGACTCGGCACCTGCACCCCGAACCCCTGCCTCGGCGCGTGCTGTTCCCGCCTCACCGGCCTCTGCCAGATCAGCACCTCGGCACTCTGCACGGGCACCAGCACCTACTTCGGTGACAGCTCGACGTGCGAGGCCAACACCTGTGTTGCAACGCTGGGCGCCTGCTGCTCGTACAACGGATCAACGATCTGCCAGACTCTGACAAGGAGCGCGTGCCAGCTTCTCGGCAACAGCCAGTTCGCGGGAGAAGGCATCGCGTGTACCGCGGTCAACTGCGGCGACGTTGGCGGTTGCTGCTTTCCAGATGGGTCATGCATCAGTGGATCGGCCGGCATCTGCTATTCCATCAACGGTCCGGGAGCGTTCCGGGGCTTCGGCTCACTGTGTCTTCCCAATCCGTGCTCGATGGGTGCGTGCTGTGCGATTGACAACTCGTGCTCAGTCACTTCCGGCGCGGTCTTTTGCGCCGGAGGCTTTCGCGGTTCAGGGACAACCTGCGGACCGGGCACCTGCGCCACTCTCGGCGCGTGCTGTCTGGCAACAACCTGTTGCACGATCACGACCCAGCAGAACTGCACCGGAACATGGACGGTGCTCGCCACTTGCGCATCGGACGGACCCTGCCCGACTCCGCTCAACGATCAATGTGGTCAGGCCCTGCCGCTCGAACTCGGGGTCACCGTCTCTGCGAACAACTTTTGCGCCGACAGCGATGCGATTCCTGCGTGTGCTACCAATAGCAAGACCGTGTGGTACAGCTTCACACCAACCCACCACGCGGCCTACACCTTCACAACGTGCATCACGGCCGGACTCGATACCGTGCTCTCGGTATATAGCGGTACGTGCGCATCGCCGGTGTCCGTCGGGTGCAATGACGATGCTGGCTCAAGCTGCTCAACAAGCTCTTTGCTCTCGACGATCTCCGCACTGGTGATTCCTGCTGCTGCGCCGCATCTTGCACGGGTCGCCTCGTATTCGGCAAGCACTGGCGGCCCGTTCCAGCTTCGTGTTACGAACAACGCACCGCTCGGACGCTGCTGCCGTGGTTACACCTGCACACTGACCGATGCGCTGCGCTGCACGGACGGACTCTTCACACCCGGCGGGTCATGCGCTCCCAACCCGTGCACCGGCGCGTGTTGCCTCGGAACAACGTGCTCCCTCGTCACCACTGAAATTTGCACCGGAACCTATCAGGGTGATGGCACATCGTGCGGACCGGTCGGCAATCCCACGACGTGCTGCCCCGCCAACATCAACGGACAAGGCGGCGTCTCGGTGCAGGATATCTTCGACTTCCTCGCGTTGTACTTCGGCGGTGGAGCACAAGGCGACTTCAACAACTCCGGCACAACTTCGGTGCAGGACATCTTTGACTTCCTCGCCGCGTATTTCGCAGGGTGCGCCTGAGACGCGGCGCTCGATG
>CAYVFW010000419.1:0-1983 GCA_964450325.1 uncultured Phycisphaeraceae bacterium
AACCATGCCCAGATCCCCTCGATGTTCGCTGGCCAACTACTGCGCGAGCGGCGACTTAGCTTACGTTTAGATGAGGCTCTCTCGGGGGTGCCTCGCCAAACCAGAGCCCCCGAAACTTCCCCAGCCCAGCTTCCGGCTCTTCCGCTAGTTCCCGCGGTTCCGCTAACTCCGCGGTAGCCAACCGATACCCCCGCACTCTAAAAACTTAATATACTTTTCGGACGTGAATCGTAATATTATCTTCACCCGCGATCGCTCCTTCCGCAGGCGGCCACAAGAGCCCCGTCGATAACGCCCCCCGCCCAGCCTGCGCAAATCTAAAGACACCGCGCGACGGCCAGCGCAGCATGTGCGGTAGCAATGTCCTGACTATCACGCGCATCAAGCTCCGCGCTCGTATCCGCGCCCCTGCGTTCATCACGCGCCTCACTCCCTTCGCACTCTTCCTTACCCGCGCCTCCAGCAACTCCATCACGCGCATCCTGCGTCGCGTCACCCGGGCACGTACACCCTCTCCCCGCCCGGTAAGTCAATTCTTCACCTCCCCTACCAAAGTTACTCTATCGCTCGTTCCGATGGAGACTACAGCCACTATGCCCAGCTCTTGCCACTCTCACCTCTACCGGCTCCTCCGCGGCGTGCTATATGTGCCCCACCCCGAATTGGTCCCTCAGGAAGCAACTTCACCTTAGCCCGCAGCACTTTGTCGCCCGGCTTTCGCTACTGCTTCCGCTTAAGTAGAGTAAGTATGAACCCAATCTCCACCCAACTCGTCAAGCAAAGCTTTGATTGGTTCCGCCCCTGCGGCCCAGGCCTCATCGCCAAGGTGATGCGGAACCTCGCCGACGATTCTCCCGGCGTTCGAGCGATGTTCCCCGAAGATACCACCGCCCTCCACCAGCAGATATTTGCAACCCTGGGCCAAGTCGTTCGTAATATTGATCGTTTCAGCACGCTGGAGCGCCCCTTGGGCCAACTGGGCCGGATCTGCGCGCGCGAAGGCGCCAACGCGGGGCATTATGTTACATTTAAGATCGAGCTCCTCCGCGTCATGGCCGAACTCGCCGGAGACGATTGGACCCCAAACCTCGCCTCGCTCTGGGATCAAACCCTTGACGCTGTCACCGCCGCCATGGTCGTCGGGGCGATCCAGGAAGAACTTCGCGCCGCCGCGTAAAGAACTAAAGCCCTAAAGCAGAGTAAGCACTGGTGCCCCCGCGCTCCGAATGTAAAGATACCTCGGCATGCAACCGCGAGTTGCCGGATCACCGCGCGACGAAGTTACATCCTATCCCATGTCCGGGGTGATCTCGGCGATGTCTGACGTGCTGAAGATCGTCAAAGGCCGGCCAGAAGGGCATGCCATCCGCAGTTGCTTCATCGGGATGCGCATCTTGCAAGAGCTGCGGCTCACTCCAGCCCTCCGCACGATCATCTCGCAGAGCTAGTTCAAAACCTACAGCGTGGCCGCATAAAGTTATATCGCCCCCTCGCCCTCGCTTACGTTCTCCCCGATCCCCTCAACATAACTTCACCCCGCTACGGTAACCGCTCGCTCCACGCCTCCTCCACCTCCGTACGGCCCGCCACCGATCCATCCATCATCGCGGCGTTAAAGCGGTTGCGTCCCCCGTGCGGCCGGGCCAGCCGCGCCGAAACGTGCAACGGCTGACGAAAGTCAAGCACGCTGGCAGTCCGGGTCGCGGGCGGGGCTCCGGGTGCTGGCACCGCGGGCAACGAATCGACAAAGAAGACCGCCAAGCTCGGCAACGTAACTTGATCCATCCGGATATGCGCCTGCGGCGCAACCACATCAAAGTTGTCCGCGTCTCCCTCCTGCCCTGCGTGGCCGGTGGCATTGATCGCATATGTTCGCTGCATCCCCGCTCCCAACTGGCTGCGCGCTGTCGGGCACACCAGCACCGCCGCGGCCGAATATAAGTTCGCCGCGGTCGCCGCCGCCCCGCTGTTCACCCCAGCCCC
>CAYVFW010000420.1:0-1972 GCA_964450325.1 uncultured Phycisphaeraceae bacterium
GAGGGAGGGAGTGTGGAGCGGGCGCATTCGGAGCCAACACGAGTTAGCATCCACGCCGCGGGTGTTCATTGCGTCAATCAACCTTGGAGGGTCTTCGCGATCCTCTAGGGTGGAGACTTTCTCGCGTACCAGCCCTTGAGAAAGGCCTACCAAGGCGACGCATTGGCGTGAGATTGTTCGGTGATCTGGGCTGGCTGGCACCCTCGTGGCCGAGGAACAGACGATTTCACCAGAGATAACAATCGACCACTTCGACGTTGAGTTATCATGCCTTCTTGGGTACTTGGCGGCACGCGGCAGCGCAGTCGCGGCAAGCCTTGGCGCACGCTTTCATTGCCTCACCCGCCATCTTGTCGCATTCGGCGGCGCAGTCGTCGCAGCATTTGGCACACCCTTCAGCCATTGGTGCCGCCATCATGCTCATGCGGCTGGACAGCACCATGACACTCGCGCAACATTGACCACAGTCGGCTGCCATCGCGGCCATCATCGCGTGCTCTCCTTTGCCCGAAGCGGCCAACCCAGAACAATGCTCGCGGGCCTTCCCGCAGGTAATGACGCAGGCAGAACAAGCGGCAGTGCATTCCTCCCACGCCCCGCTCTGCTTGTGCATCGGCATTCCGTCTTTCGCGGGGATCGCGTCTTTCGCTGGCTGCGCGTGCGCGGCAAAGGCGAGTCCTGCAACCCCGACCGCGGAAGTTCCCATGGTGGCGAGAGCGTTTCGACGATTCATTGCTAATCTTTCTTGTATGGACGGACTTGACCGCTGCGGCAAGTTCGTGGTCTATGGCGTATTCGGTGGCAGACTGAGAAACTGACGTATGGCTTCATATAATGAGAGCATGATGAAGGAAGCATAAGCTGCGGTCTTCATTGGCGAGTTCCTGCCACTAACCGTGCCAGCTTACTGCGCGGCGTTCGCGATCGCAACCAACCTTCTTCTCGCCGCGGGCGGTGACCCAGCAATCCAAAACTTTTCCAGCTGGGCGAGGGCAAGGTCATCTCGTACAACCCCTATGGCCATCGCTCAAAGAACTCTGACGCCCGCAAATACGGACCCACGAGCGTCGATGAGGCCTTCTCTCGGCAAAGGGTTTGTCCAGACGCCATGGCGGTCTTGCACCTCTCCCTCATCACACCTGGGGCCGCGACCATCGCAATTTGCCGAGTACGTTCACATCTGACCGTGGGTAATGCCCACCGGATCCACGTATCCCCACGGTCTTCCTGCTGTTCTGGATCTAGAACTCGGTGCCGACGGATCATGTGGGTGCAGGGCGGCTGATCAGGATAAGAAACGAGAGCGCGGAGCTTGTACGCCGCCATCATCGCGTTTTACTCCGCAGCACCGGGATGAGCACCACCGCCAGCGCCGCCACACCTGCGCTAAGGCCGAAGGTCGCCTCCGGCCCGAACCGATCCCACAGCATACCCGCCGCCACGCTCGCAAGCAGCGTAACCAACCCGCTGAGCATGTAGAAGATGCCCAACGCTGTGCCCCGGCGCTCTTGGGGCGCGTGGTCGGCGATGAGTGCCTTACCCACGCCGTCGGTCAAGGCGACTGAGACTCCGTACAGCGCCATCAGCGGCCAAACGCCTGAGCTGCCGGTATAGACGAACCCCGCGTACACGGCCGCGTAGATTGCCCATCCTACGCCGATTACGCGCCAGCGTCCGAGCCGGTCGCTGATGATTCCCGCCGGATAGGAAAAGACCATATACATCACGCTAAACAGGGCGTAGGCGAGCACCACGGCCCAAGGCGAGAGCCCAACATCCCGGGCGCGGAGCAGGAGAAACGTATCGCTGCTGTTGGCAAGCGCGAAGACGAGCATGATGGCCAGAGTGCGCCAGTACGCGAAGGAAAAGCCCATCGGGCCCGTGTTGGGCGCGGCGATTGCTGCCACAGTCGGCTCGCTCTGCTTGCGCTCGTGGCTGGCGGGTCGATTAACCGCTCCGCTGCGTGCCGGCC
>CAYVFW010000421.1:0-1957 GCA_964450325.1 uncultured Phycisphaeraceae bacterium
TCGTTTTCACGGCGTTCGCGTGCACAAAGATCACCTCCTCGGCCAGGAAGGACGCGGCTTACAAATAGCCCTCTCTTGCCTTAACTATGGCCGCTGCACCCTTTCCGCGGGTATGCTTGGCGGCGCACGCCGCGCCACCGACCAAGCTATTAAGTGGTCGCAGACTCGCTTTCAGTTCCAAGCCCCGCTCAGCAAACAGGAACTCGTCCGCAAGCGCATCGCCAACATGGCCGCGCTTAACTACGCCATCGATGCCGTCCTGTACATGACCACCGGAATGCTCGACCGCAAGGACGACGACATCCAGGTTGAAACCGCCATGTGCAAAGTCTTCTGCTCCGAGATGGGCTGGCGCGTAGTCAATGACGCCGTCCAGATCATGGGCGGCGAATCCTACATGACCGAGAACGAGATCGAACGCATCTTCCGCGATTCGCGAATTAACTTAATCGTCGAAGGTGCCAACGAAGTCATGCAGAGCTACATGTTCGGCTACGGCGGAAAACAGCTCGCCGAGATGATGCTGGGTGTAAAAAACGCCCTCCTCAAAGAGGACGATGAGTCCTTCTTCGCTTACATTGGTAAAGCCCTTCGCAACTCGCTCCGCTTAGACATTATGAAGCGGGCTATCCCCTTGGGTATCGAGGTCTTCCTGGGAATCCGCCCAGGCCTGCGCAAGATGACCCACGTAAAGTCACCGGAACTCGCCCCCCACGCTGAGCGTCTCTCCATGCTCGCCCGCGAGCTCTCCTACCAGTTCAAAGTAATGAGCAGACGTTACGATGTGAAGGTGCTTGACCGCCAGGCCGTTCAGGCTCGCATCGCCGACATCGCCATGATGCTTCACGGCTTCGCCTGCACGCTCTCCAAACTCGACCGCGACATCCAGGCCCACGCCGGCAACGGCGTCACCGATCTAGAGTTTCAACGCGATAAGTGCGCTGCCCTTCACTTCTTTGATCTCGCCGAAGTCGAAATGCACGATCGTTTCCGAAATCTCTACGAAAACGCCGACGACTCCATGCTCCTCGCGGCGGACGCCGCCCTCAAGCACAACGATTCCCTTCCCAACGACCAGTTCATCATTCCCGAACGAAGCCCAATCGCCAAAGGAACAGGCCGCAAGACCAAGCAGGATGGGATCAAGCAGTTCCCCGGCTCTCCTACCGTCGGTTCAGAGCAGCCCGTCCACAACTAGATCGCACCCCCCAAAACAGCGACAGCACTCAACGCCCCCGCCGGCGCCCTTCAACCGTGCAAGGCCGTCCAGAGAGGCCGACGCCACTAACTCTTGCCTTCATTAAGCGCGCCTCCTTCGCGCTCTCTTCACTTTGCGATCTCCGTCACCTACCCTAGCACCCCCTCACACTCCGCTTCTTGCGGAGTCTTTTGGAATGCTCCCGCCGACCTTTGACCACGCAGAAAAGGGCTTCACCAGTGAAGATCAAGACCGACGAAATCGCCAGCGTAATTAAGCAGGAAATTGAGCAGTATTCTGCGCAGCTCGAAGTCTCAGAGGTTGGCCGCGTCGTCGAAGTCGGCGACGGTATCGCCCGCATCTATGGCCTTTCCAAAGCCATGGCTGGCGAGCTCCTTGAGTTCCAGACCGCCGCGGGTTCGGTCATGGGACAGGTGTTCAACTTAGAGCTTGACACCGTCGGCGCGGTTATTTACGGCGATTACCTCTCCGTCAAAGAAGGCAACGTCGTGAAAGCGACCGGCCGTCTGCTCGAAGTGCCCGTCGGCGAAGCTCTCTTGGGCCGCGTGGTCGATTCTCTGGGACGCCCAGTCGACGATCTCGGCCCCGTCCAAGCCACCGAGTTTCGCAAGGTAGACATCATCGCCCCCGGAATCGCCGAACGCCAGCCCGTTCACGAGCCCATGCAGACCGGCATCAAAGCCATCGACGCCATGATCCCCATCGGCCGCGGCCAGCGCGAGCTCATCATCGGCGACC
>CAYVFW010000422.1:0-1957 GCA_964450325.1 uncultured Phycisphaeraceae bacterium
GGTGTGGACCGTGCGGACGGGGGCGGGCTCCGCGAGAGCGACTAGGAATGATATTACGTTTGCGGCTTGGGGTGAGCGCCGGGCTCAGGACCAAGTTACGCGCGACGGAGGCGGGGACAGCCGCGCTAGCTTTGTCGCGGTTACAGAGGGGCTTCGCGTGACCGACCGTGTGATCGTGGGCGCTCCGCTGACGCTGCAAGATGGCTCACGGGTAAAGGTTCTAGGCGAGCGGCGTGGATTGTCACCTGGGTAAGAACGAGGATCGAAAGATTAACATGATTCCACTTAGAGACATGACAGGCGAGCGGCCGCTTATTGAATGCCGCGGGCTGACGAAAAGTTATAAGAAGGGCGACAACACGATTACTCCGCTCCAGGAGCTGGATCTGGATGTGCCGCGTGGCGACTTCCTGGCGTTGATGGGTCCATCGGGGAGCGGCAAGACGACTCTGCTTAACTTGATCGCGGGGATTGACCGGCCTACTCAAGGGCGGCTGACCATCGGCGGGGTTGAGATCTCCGCATTATCTAGGGCTGCATTGGCGGACTGGCGGAGCGCGAACATTGGTTACATTTTTCAGTTATATAATCTTGTGCCCGTGCTGACGGCGTACGAGAATGTTGAGTTACCGCTGCTGCTGCACTCGATGAGCGGGCGGACGCGGCATGAACGGGTGCAGACCGCGCTCAACCTGGTTGGCGTTGCCGATCGCCACGACCACTATCCGCGTCAACTTTCGGGCGGCCAGGAGCAGCGGGTTGCGATTGCGCGGGCGATTGTAACAGATCCAAATATCATCGTGGGCGACGAGCCGACGGGAGATCTGGATAAGGATTCGGCCGGGGCGGTTATGGATCTGATGACCACGCTGTGCGAGCAACTGGGCAAAACACTTATTATCGTGACGCATGATGCGAAGTGCGCTGCGTACGCGAGGCGGACGCTTCACCTCGAAAAGGGGCGGCTGTTTGAATCAATGCAGCGTTCAGAACGGCTTCACAGCCCGGCTGCTCAGGAGGTTTAACATATGGTTGCTTTTCGATTTCTCCCCGTGGTCGTAAAACAGTTGTGGCGGCATCGCGTACGGAGCGTGCTCACCCTTGCTGGCGTGGGCGTGGCGATGTTTTTGTTCATCGCGGTTCAGACGCTTCAGGAGGGAGTGAAGCAGGCGACCCAGGCGGCGGCGGGCGATACCACGCTTGTGGTGTATCGTGAGAACCGTTTTTGTCCGGCCACCAGCCGACTTCCGGAGTATTACGTTGAGAAAATCAAAGGGGTCTCGGGCGTTACTTCGGTGGTGCCTGTGAAGATCGTCGTGAATAACTGCCGGGCGTCGCTGGATGTAATTACGTTTCGGGGCGTTCCCTCGGAGGCGGTGAAGGAGGGCGGCGGGGGCGGGCTGAACGCGAAGTGGCAGATGGTGGCTGGTTCTGTGGAGGAGTGGCAGAAGCGATCAGACGCGGCGATGGTGGGTGAGA
The DNA here is from genome assembly GCA_964450325.1 of uncultured Phycisphaeraceae bacterium. Lineage (GTDB taxonomy): Bacteria > Planctomycetota > Phycisphaerae > Phycisphaerales > UBA1924 > UBA2402. The sequence continues at coordinate 1,480 of CAYVFW010000422.1, forward strand.
CTCTTGCGGCGCGGCGCGGATTTCGCGTGGGCCAATCGTTTGATTCATCGGGAGTTACGGTGACGGTGGCGGGGATTATTCGGTCGCCGGAGGCGCAGGATCAGAACGTGGCTTATGTTCATCTGGGGTTCCTTCAGCAGGCGACGGGCAAGGGGGGCGGGCTGGGGAGCGTGACTCAGTTTACGGTGCGGGTGGATGACCCAGCGCGGATGGACGCAATCGCGGCGGGCATCGATGCCCAGTTTCGCTCGGAGGCGGACCCGACGACTACGCGGCCGGAAAAAGCTTTCGTTGCTCAGGCCGGGGCGGACATCGTTGAGATTGTTGCGTTCACGCGGTACCTGGGGTGGGGGTGCCTTGCTGCGGTATTAGCTTTGGTTGCGAACGCGATTGTCATGAGTGTTCAGGATCGAATTAAAGAGAACGCGGTGTTGGCAACGCTGGGATTTCGCGGTGGACTTATCACGCGGTTGATCAT
>CAYVFW010000423.1:0-1941 GCA_964450325.1 uncultured Phycisphaeraceae bacterium
CTTCCTATTACATCACCCGCGAGTAAGGCCGTTGAGAGCGAGGCGGGGGCATCGTTACTCGCGGGCGGGGGCCCGTGGAGGGGTATTGTGATTAAGGTTGGTCTATTGGCATTGCTATTCGCCGGGTTAGCGATCATTGATCGGCCTGTTTATCACGCGCTGTTCATCAAGGATTGGTCCACGCGGTATGCTCAGAAAGACTGGGTGATTTTCTTTCGGACGATGGGATACCTTCCGCTATGGATCGCAGTTGCGCTGGTTATCGAGGGTGGGCAGCGTGCCATGGCAACCCGTGGGCCGGTGTTGCCAAGACTCCCTGTTCATGGGCCTTCTGGTCTTGCGTTTCCGCGAACGGTTTTGCCAAGACACGCGGGACTCTTGCTCTTAGCTTCGGCAACTTTATCCGGACTCTTGGCCGAAGTGCTCCAGGAAATCACTCGCCGTCATCGACCCAGCATCACAAACGACGGAGCTTACGTCTTTGACTGGACGGCCGGGGTCGTAGCGCACCGGGGGCTGGGTCTGGCGAGCAGTCATGTAGCCGTACTCTTTGGTGTGGCATTTATGCTATGGCGATTTTCGCCGCGGATGGGTTGGCCGATGATGCTGCTGGGGGTGGGGTGCGGCCTCACGCGGATGTGGGCGGGTGCCCACTTTCTTTCTGACTGCGTAGCGGGTGTTTTAATAGCTTATTTTACAGCGAAGGCCCTCTATCGAAAGTCGGCGAGGTGAAAGATTCTCGGTTTATCGCTCTTTCGGGCGGGAGCAACGAGAGGAGCGAGGGGTAGCGAACAGATGCGCATATTAGATCGTTACATAGCGTGGCAGTTTTTCCTCCACTTTCTGCTGTTGCTCGCGGGCCTCTTCGTTGTTATCTTGTTGATCGATTTTTCGCTCAATATGGATGAGTATTACTCCGCAGGCGGGCGAGCGGCGATGGAGATGGCTGGAGTGACCCCCGGAAGCGGGACTGAAGTAAGCAGCCTGGCTTCGGCGTGGAACGCGCTCGCGCTCTTCTGGGATCTATGGTGGCCGCGTCTCTTTCAGTTAAGCGGATTTATTATGGGCATGGTGATGGTGGGGGCGATGGGATTTACTTGCGGGCAGTTGGTGAAACAGCGTGAACTGATAGCGTCGCTGAGCGGGGGAATCAGTCTTCAGCGGATGGCTTCACCGATAATTCTGGTGGCGGTGATTCTCACCGGGTTGCAGATCGTAAATCGCGAGGTCCTCGTGCCGCGACTTGCTCCCCTGCTGGTGCGGGGCAAGATGGATGCGGGGTCCGATCGGCTCGGAGCGATGAGTCAACCCTTGTGCGAAGATGGCGAGGGACGGTTGTTCTTCGCCAAACGGGTGGATCTTGATACCAATCAGATCGAAGGCCTGTATGTGTGGGAACGCGACGCCTCGGGTCTGATGACGCGCCGGATCACGGCGTCGCGCGCTGAGTGGGCCGATGGAGTCTGGAAGCTGATCGATGGTAAAGTTGAGGACCGCCGGGGCACCGCTGCGGACGGCCGCCAGCTCCCGGCGGAGGCAATCGCAATCTTGAAGACGGATATCGATCCGACCGCGCTGCGGATGCGCCGCTTCGAGGGGTTCAGCCACAACTTAAGTTCGTTGCAGCTTGGACAGCTTATTGACCGGCTCGACGGGCTGCCGCGGACTTCAAAGCGAGCAATCGAAGATTTGACCCGCATCCGCTGGGGGCGGTGGGGGCTGATGGCCACCAACTTGTTAGCTCTGATCATCTGTCTGCCGTTTTTCTTACGACGCGAGCCATGCAACATGGTGGTGCAAACGCTGCTCGCTGCGCCGGTGGCACTGGGGTGCATCGGGCTCGGATTTGCATGCGCAGTGACCGGGGTGCCGGGACTGAGCGTGGTGACAGGGGTGTTTGTGCCCGCTCTAATCCTCCTTCCTGTCGCGATCGCCGCAGTG
>CAYVFW010000424.1:0-1939 GCA_964450325.1 uncultured Phycisphaeraceae bacterium
GGGGAGGGGGTTTTGGGGACTGGATTTTTTGAAGAGCAAGTTTAATCGAGGCGGCCGGGGTCGCTTGCCGCCCGCTGGCCGCGGGGTAGAGGGAGTCAGAAAATAACGTGGAATTCCGGTTTGGGCTTCGGGCGCTCGGATTCTCTGCGAGCTCTCGGCTTTGCCGCGCAGGCGAAGTCCTTTCGAGGTTTATCACCGAAACGACCTCTTTGCCAGGGAGCGAATTTTCAGAAGGCGTGGAGGGTGTGGGCTCCCGGTTTACGCCACCCTAGCGGCGAGGAGGCTTGGTTGTTGAGGCGGGCAGACGGTTTGCGAAGTTAGGTGGTGGGTGGTAGCATGCACGAATGAGAGCCGCGCTCCGCGATACTCTCTTGCTCAGCCGCATCTCCAGCGAACTCTGCATCGCCGATTCCGAACGCGTCTTCGCGGGGTTGGTGTGAATACTCTGCGTGAGCCAGCTCCCGCCGTCGGTTCCAGTTAATAGGCATTCGGCGGTCCCACCACATCCTTTCTCGTTCCACCGATGCGACTTGAAGAAAAACAAGAGCAACTCAGCCTCGCCGCCTTGCATGCCACTTGTGCCAAGGCCGGATTTGGCTTCAAGGTTTCCGGTCGAATCCAAGACAACTGGGGATGGGACGCCGAAGCGGATGTGTACGAGCGGCTCGACGCGCAGAGCGTCCTTACCGACTTCAAGATCAAATTTCAAGTAAAGGCTACCCGGCAAGAACTGACGCTCGGAGACGGACGATTCTCTTTCCCGCTGGAGGTGGCCCATTACAACCGCCTGAGGGCCGCCGGCCAGAGCGATGCCCCGACGTACCTAGTGGTCTTCCACATGCCCGGGGGCGAAGAGGAGTGGTTGCACGCGACGCCCGAACAACTGGTGCTGAGGCGTTGTCTACGATTCGTCAGCCTCCGAGCTGCGCCAGAGACCGCCAACCAGACGATAACCGTATACGTACCCGAAAGGAATGTCCTCACCCCCGAAACCTTGCGGGGACTGGCCAAGAACCGCTCTTTGGAACAGTGGATCAACTATGCCCCCGCTGCCGCCCTCTAGCCCGCACCAGCCCGCCCTGTCGGCAGAATCGCTGACTCGGGTTTCATCGCGCGAAACTCAGGGGTACGTCCGCACGCGCGGATGGGTTCAGGCGCGGCCGGTGGGCCGGCTAATGGTGTTCAACCGGGCCGAGGCTGGGTCTCTGGATCAAGTGCTGGTGCCGATGGATGCGGCGAGACCGGACTACGCCGAGCGGGTGTTGGACGTGGTGGAGAAGTTGTCGCGATTCGAGGGGCGGCCCGCCGGACGGGTGCTGGTGGACCTGCTCAACTACGACGCGGATGTGCTGCGGTATCGGGTAATCTCATCGCGTTCAGAGCGGGGAACGCTGCCGTTGACGCAGGCGATCGAACTATTGAACGGAGCAAAGCAATCACTGCTCGCTGCGGCACACTCGGCGATTCGACTCAAGCGGCATCATCCGCGATTGAACCGGACCGACGCGGTCCAACTGCTGGATGCTTGCCACATGGGGCAGACCGAGCTGGGAAGTTTCATTGTCTCGATCTCGTGCCCGTTGCACGCGGTGGATGTGGATCAGGCCGGGCCGATAGGCGATACCCGGCCCTTCGCGCGTCGGGCGACGAGCCTTCTCGGTCGCGCTTTGGCCGAACTCAACAGCGCGATCGAAGAGGACCGGATCAACAGCGTGGTGGATCAGGACGAGCCCTTGGTGAGCGCGAACCTGTGCGAGGCGATCCTGAAAATGCGGCCAGCCGATGAGGCTGGCTCGCTAGAGTTCATCCCGTCATGGGCATCGTCTGAGCCGGTAGTGGACGATCGGTTTACACGCCCCGTGATGTTCAGCGCCGATGAGTTCACGAGCATTGAAGAGGTCTACCGGCAGTTGCGCCCGGTCGAGGGGCTGAGCGACAA
>CAYVFW010000425.1:0-1937 GCA_964450325.1 uncultured Phycisphaeraceae bacterium
GTTGGGGGGAGCGGTAGGCAGGTCGCTTGTGGATTGGGGGAGCATGTTGCCCAGGCGATATAATTCTTCAAGGGCGTGTACCTGCATGGCGTTACCGCGCCAAGGGGAGAGGTCGCGGCCTTCATCGGCCCAAGAGATTGGGGTGGGGCAGTCAAGGGTGGCGGCGGCGGGGAGCTGCGCGATTGCCATGGAGGGGGTGAGGAAGGTCGCATCTTTGCTTATGTCAAAGAGTGCCTTGGGGAACGCGGCGAGAAACTCGAAGATCCCGGTCTGGGCCCATTGATGCTCGCCGAAGGTTTCGAAGTCGAGGAAGATATTAACTAAGCCATCGGTGCCGGATTGCTTGGAGGCTTGGGCCACCCACTTAGCGTATTTAGCGGGCGTAAGCGGCCAGCCCTCCCAGTCGCGGCGGCCGAAACGAAAGGCGATATCGTCGCTTAAGGTGCGATCACGGGTGAGGAGGCGGAGTTGGGGCAGGCCCGAAGGGGAATAGACGTGGCCGGTTGGGAGGGAGCCCAGGAGCTGGGGCGCGCCTTCGGTTAAGATGCCATCAAAGAGGGGGCGGCCCTCTGAATCTGCGAGGGCCGCGACGGACCGGGCGATATCGGAACTATAAATTAACTCGGTGTTGCGGAAGACTCGGGGGGTGACGCCGAAGGTAGCGGCGAGGGAGGCGAGGTGGGTGTGGACCTGGTGGGCGAACTCTGCGGGTGAGTAGAGCGAGGCGAGGGAATGGTGGCTGGTTTCGGCGAGGAGCTCGCAGCAGCCGGTTCCCACAAGCTCCTGGAGCATTTCAGTTACATCGGGGGCGTACTGGGCGAGTTGGCGCAGGAGCGAACCGGAGATGGAGAGGGAGCAGCGGAAGCGGCCGGTGTGCTGATTGCAGAGGCGGGTAAGAAGCTGGGTAGCGGGGCGGTAGCATCTATCGGCGATGGAGCGGCAGAGGCGTTCATTGGTTACATCATCGAAATAGTTATGATCAGAATCAAAGATGCTGAACCGGCGGAGGCGGCGGGGCTGGTGCAACTGGAAATAGAGGACGGGCCTTATCATGCTGCGTGCGCCCTGCGATGGCACCTTTGGATACAACTTATGCCAGAGGGTATGCGCCACTGGCGGGTTGGCTGGCTCTTTGGGTGTAGGCTAGAGGCGTTCAAAACCGGGGAGATCTCCGACGAGGGGGAGGCAGTACTCGATAAACTTACGACTTACGTTGTTGTGGCCGCTGAGGAACTCGGCGGGCATGTGGCGGGTTTTGGCGGCGACGGCGGAGAGCTCGACGCGTTTGTAGTCGCTGGCGTAGGCCTGGCCGCTGCTCCCGGCGTACGCGAGTGAGCCCGAGCCTGTGCGGACAATGGCGACCGAGCCGCTGGTTTCGCCGCGGAGGGCGAGGGCGGCGGCGAAGCGGCCGGAGCGGCGGGCCTCGATACGATCAATGATGCTGGAATCTGGCCAGCAGCGTTGAACATAACCAAAGGTATCGGCGCGGACGCGGGGTGGCTTGCCGCCGACGGGGGTGAGCTTTTCCTTAAGGTAGTCGCCGAGCTGATCGCCCAGTGCGCCCGAGCCGGAGAGCTGGACGTTGCCGTGGGCATCTACCTGGGCGTTTTTAATTAACTTGGCGCCGATGGGCTTGCCCTGGGCGTCGCTGATGCCTTCGCTTACGACGAGGTGGCAGCGGCCTTTGACGCGGTAGATGGCTTCGACATCGGTTGCGAAACGGTCCATATCGAAGGGGGTTTCGGGGCAGTAGATGAGCTGGGGGCCGTCGGTTGAATGGTCGGCGGCTTCGTGGAGGTCGCGGTCGTGGCGGCGGGCGAGCGCGCTGGCGGCGGTTAAGAAGCCGGCGTGGCGGCCCATGACAACGTTAATCTTAATTCCCGGGAGGGAGATGTTGTCCATGAAGTCGGCCATGCAGGCCATGGCGACGAAGCGGG
>CAYVFW010000426.1:0-1936 GCA_964450325.1 uncultured Phycisphaeraceae bacterium
ATGATAACTCTTTCACCACCGATTGGTTAACCTTTGCCCGCCCCTTCGCGAGGTCCGCTACCCACGCCGCCTTGGCCTCACCATCCAACCCCATCCCGCCCTGAGCTGCGGGCATCAATGAAAGATAAACCGCCGCACCCAAAAACGCCACCACCCCCAGCGTCGCAGCAGTCGTAAGCGACAAGGCAAACCGAAACGTCAACACAGCCAGCAGCGACCCCAACATCGCTCCCACCCCGACTCCGATCACCGGCGAAGGAACGCCCGCCACTCGATCAGACATGAAGTTGGGCGCCAAAAGCGAGCAAAGCGTCCCGATCGCCGCAGCAAAGATCAGAACATATAACGGCTTTAGCAGCCGAGTTCCGAAGAGCGTCAGCAGAATTCCTCCCAGCAGGCACATTCCCACCGGTATTTGAACCGCCGCGGACGCAGCTCCACTCGCCATCAAACTTTGAGACAAACACGTGTTCACGTTCCCCTCTTTCGGGAAACGATGCCCCGTCTTGTGATAATTCGTCGCCGATGAGCGTTACGTCCTGATTATTATCACCTTCTGGTAGGGTCTTTCCTCGTCCACCCCTCAACCCAAGTCTACGGTTCCCGATGATCCTCTACGCCGCCGCGGACCTCATCTGGGCCAGTAAAATCAAGGGCGTCGCCGATTCGCTGGGCATCCCCGCCCGACCCGTGCGAACACTGGAAATGCTCGAAGCCCGGCTCGCCGATACCGCGCCCGTGGCACTCCTGGTCGACCTAGACAAAGGTGAGGACGGCCTTGCGCTGATCCGCCGCCTGCGCGCCAACGACTCAACTGGAGCACACCAAAAAGTCCGCATCCTTGCGTGGGGCCCGCACGTTGAAAAGCAACTGCTGCAATCAGCTCGCGAAGCGGGGGCGAACGAAGTGCTCACCCGCGGGGCGTTTGACCATGGCCTTCAAGATATTTTATTACGTTTGGGCAGCATGCAATAGACTTTAGTTTAGAGTCCCTCGCGTCGCCAGCCTTCCCCCGCAAGGCACCGCAAACCCCAACCCACAAACCGCAACCGACACTCACTGCAACCTAATATTACAACCCCTACCCGCGCTCCTCTCCCTCCCCCAAGCCCGAAGAGCTTAACGTAAGTAGCCGGCGAGTTGAGCGCATACACCTCCCCAATCCTCGCATGAAGACCCGCGACCAGTTTCCCACCAAGCTCTGCGCCGTCTGCGGCCGCGTCATCACTTGGAGAAAGAAGTGGGAGCGTGACTGGGAGAATGTTAAGTACTGCGGAGACAAATGCCGCCGCGCTGGGCTTACATCAACAGATGCCCTGCTGGAGCAAGGGATACTTTCGTTGCTCGCGACCGGCGCCGCCTCCATCTGCCCCTCGCAAGCCGCGCGGCAAGTCGCACCAGATAACTGGCAGCCCCTCATGGAGCCAGCCCGTCAGGCCGCCCGCCGCTTAGTGGCCGCAGGCAGAATCCTAATATTACAAAACGGCAAGCCCGCCGACCCCTCAACCGCCAAAGGCCCCATCCGCCTCGCCCTCAAGCTGAGCCAAAGGGGTTAATCCCTCCCAATCAACTGAACCTGAGAACAAGCAGCACCCAGTCTCCCAGTCCACCCAAGCTCTACCCCTTCTTAGCAATCACTACCCGCCGCGTCATATCAGAGACCCAGGTGCCCCCCGGCTGCTCGATAGTGACCGCAAAAGCCGCGGCGTTCTTAACCGCAATAGAAGGACGAATCTGAACCTCGCAAGCCCCGCCCTTGGCATCGAAGATGGCCCCGTTGATCCGCTGGCCCATGCCCCGCTCATCAATGATCCATAACTGATACTGCGCCTTCGTCGGGTCATTCGCTGGCAAGTTAACAAAACTCATCACCCCGCGTTGAGAGGATTCGCTCCACGTAACCTCGCCACCCACACCGCGAATCTCGGGGTTATCC
>CAYVFW010000427.1:0-1933 GCA_964450325.1 uncultured Phycisphaeraceae bacterium
CGGCCAATATTATAGTTTTGTCGGGCAATGGTGGCGGCGTGGTGACCGCCGCGGGAATTTTGGGGGCTATTGGTGCCAAGGCTGCGGCGGCGGCGGCTGGGGATGGGTTTTTGTTTTATTACTCCGGGCATGGAAGTTTCTTTGATGACGTGCTTGATCGGGAACGGGTGATGGGGGACCTGATCAACCCTGGGCGGGCTCGTAACGCGTGCGATGAGACGCTGTTTGTCTCTGGCGGAGCCGCGGGGAGCATTGGGGATGATGCACTACGGACTGCGATGAATGCCTTCAACGCGAACGTTAATAAACTTGCGTTTCTGGATTCGTGCTTCTCCGGCGGGTTTTGGAATGGCACAGATGCGGGAGATCTTGATCTGGTGGTGAATCAGTCGCTGATTGCGGCGGCGGATGAGAACAGCACCGCGCCGGGATCGAGCAACATTACGAATAACTGGATCAACTGGATGGGAACGAATGCGTTTAACCTGCAAGCGATGAACGCAGCGGCGCTGACGGGCATGTTTAATGTCATTAAGCCTGGGGCTGTGAACAACCCGCAGCAGAAGCGCCCGCCGGGGTTTCCCGAGCAGTACGACCCGATTTTTGATTCATTCCCTGGTGCGCCCAACCACCCGGCTAATGCGGAGATCTGGACGAACACGACCATCCCAACGCCTGGTTCGATCGCACTTTTGTCGGTGGGGGCGATGATCGTTGGACGGCGGCGGCGGATGTGAGATTGGGGGCTGGCCGCTGGCCCCGATGGTTTGGCAACAAGAAAGCTAAGTGCGGAAAGGGCGGGGCCACCCCGCCCTTTCGCTGTTTTGGGGCTTCTGGTCTGGTAAAAAGCACGAACTGTGGACAGTGATGATACATTACATATGTACTTAACTTAATACTCACGCTGCATGGGCCTCAAGGGCGACCTGTCGCCCGGGACGATTCGCTTGCGGTTGTAGGGTTGGAGGTCGTCACACACAATGCTGCGTGCATCCTCCGGTGTGGCGCGGGAGTAACGTAATATTTGGATGATATATTACTTTTTGTTGGGGTTATATTTGTTGGGGTTATAGTAGAGCGGTTTCATCACGGCGTTGTCTCGGCGGTCACCGCATGTGTTATGAATTATAATTTTGCTATCATGATTCTGGATCGGTCTAGCTGCAAGGTGCGCTGGGTCACCGGGCTATCGCGTCCGCAGGACCTTGAGGTTCGTCGGTTGTGAAGTCTTGGTTGCACCCGACGTCTGAGCCAACCCTGTTGAAATCCAAACGACCTACAGTTTCCAACTGCGCTGCCAGCGGGTAGTCGGACCTTGCTGGTTTGGTGAGGTTTGGGAGATGTGTTCCTCGCCGCGTGTTGGCCTACTTTTCTCCGATTCGGTTGGGTCTGAGCGTTAATAACGGCATAAGAAGTCGGGTGAAGGCCGATACGCGAAGTGCGGGGTGTGGCCCGTGCGCGATGGTGCTTCGGGCTGATATCGAGCGGGCGATCGCCTTCATGGGCGGTGGATCGCCGCGGGCGGTTGGGTGAAAAGTGGCAAACCAGAGGAGTTCGACGTGAGCAAGGCTTACCAACCGCGCGGTTACGTTTCTACGAAGTTAGCTTGTGGGTCGATTGTCGGGCTGGTGCTCGCTTGCGGGACGGTCGCATCGGCGTGGCAGGAGGCTCCCAAAGAACAACCTAAGGAGGCACCGGCTAAAGAGGCACCGGCGAAGGATGCCGCGCCGAAGCCAACGCCTCCGATCAGGATCTCGCCCAATGACCCTTCAAATCGTCCGGCAACCATCATGCGGCCGGGTCTTGGCCAGCCGGCGGTGGTCCGTCCTGCGGTAGCACCAAAGCAGCCTGTCGCGCCCGGGGCCGTTGCACCGGGGACCGCTGTTCCGGTTCCGAACCCAAATCCGGCGGGAAAGCCGATGCAGCCTGGGGC
>CAYVFW010000428.1:0-1910 GCA_964450325.1 uncultured Phycisphaeraceae bacterium
CTACTTACGTTGGCGTCGGCCTGCCACCCCCGCGATTTCCACGCCTCGCCGCCGCGATCGCCCAAATCGAAGAGACCTGGCTCGGCGTCACCTCCCCCACGCTCTCCGACCGCGCCGTCGAGGCAAGCTGGAACCCCGACTCTGCCTCATCATACTGCCCCCGCTGTGGCCTGTCCGTCGGAACTTATGAAGCCTTGGACCCCCTCGACGCCGCCATCCCCTCCGACGCAGGATGCCGCGAATGTCGCGGCAAGCCGCTCCCCTGGGATCGCTTCGTCCGCCTAGGCATCTACACCGGCCTCCTGCGCGAAGTGGTCCTTGAAGTTAAATTTTCCCGCAGGCGCACCCTCGGCCGCCAGATCGGCGCCTTGCTCGGCACCGCAATCAAAAGCGAACTCACCCGCGCCGCTATAGACCCCGCTCGCTGCACGCTTATCCCTATCCCAACTCACCCAGTCCGCCGGTTTCTACGCGGCATCGATCACACCGTAGCCATCTGCCGGGGCGTCACCGCCGCGACAGGTGTACCCACCCGCCGACTGCTCGCGCGAGCCTGGCGAACGCCCCAATCCCAGTTGAGCCAAGCTCGCCGACGTAAGAATATTAAAGGCTCGATGCGCATCTCACGGTCAGCCCGCGCGCTCGCTCGCGCTGCCGACACGCATATTTATATTATTATTGACGACGTGCGGACCACCGGCGCGACCCTCCGCGAAGCCTGCCGCGCCCTCTCCGCCGCGTCGCCCAAAGCGGGAATCTGGGTCGCCACCCTCGCCTCGGCAGAAAACACATCAAAATCGGTTCCGGCCTCAGAAGGACCGTCAACCTTGATGTTAACTTAGTTTCCCGAGCTTGATTACCACTTTAAACTGTGAAGCCTGGCACCAAGAGAAATAAAATAACTCTAAGGCCGCCTTACTCCCGGTCACTTCTTCGGTTCGCTTACGACCGTCCCGCCACCCGCCGCCCCGCTCAGTGCCGCGAACGAATCCGCCGCCTGCGAATCAAGCCCTAGCGACTTCGCCCGCTGAGCCATCGTAAACGCCAGCTCGCCGCGCCCTTCCGCCTGCATCAAGGCCGCGACCAAAAGCCATGCCGATGCCGACTTCTCCCTGTTCGCATTCATAACCGCCCGCCCAACCAAGCCGCGGAATGAAGCTCGCTGAAACCCCAGCGAAGAAATATCTAGAGCAACCTCGCCCAACCGCGGGTCAAGCTGATACGCACTAGCGATCGCCTCCTGGGCCGCATCCCACTTACGGTCCATCGCCAGCGACAGCGCAAGCAAACGCAACGTAAGCGTCGAAGGCCCCTGCTCCTTCATATCCGCACGAAAAGCCTGTACCGCCGCCGCGGGCTTCCCGCCTGCTAACGCATACATCCCCATCTCACGCCGCGTGGGCGCAACAAATGTCGAATCTCCCGTGCCCGCCCCCCCATCGCTCGCTGCCGGTGCCGTAGGAGCCCCCCCTCCCCGCATCAACTGCGGGTCCCACCCATAGCTACTCGGCCCAAAGGCCGGCGCATACGGCGTGCCATAGTAACTTCCGGAGCGGTACACGCCTCGATAACCATAACTCAACCCGCTAACATAAGTCGGATAGTAATACCCCCCATAGTACGGGCTGGGATAAACGCAGTATGCCGGCCGATCATCGCACCCATCACCCCGCGGCGGTGTTCCGCAGAAATCATTCACATCACGAACTTCGCCAAACCCCCCGCCAAACCCACCACCAACGCCCGCCCCAAACCCATTACTGCTCCCGCTGTTCAGCGAGAAGCCCACCTTAAACCGGTCATCTCGGTAGGCCCCGTTCACGCTCAGCCCGCAACCGCCCACATAACTACGCTCGCCCCCATAGCTACGCTCGCCCACATAAGCAGGCAGCCGCGGAGCAACATAATTG
>CAYVFW010000429.1:0-1893 GCA_964450325.1 uncultured Phycisphaeraceae bacterium
ATCCCAAACCGGCGGAAGTGCTGGTGCGTGGCCGCCATGCCCAGTTGATTCGCCCGCGGCAGACGGCGCTCGAGCTGGTGGCGAGCGAGTTGACGATCGGGCGGGCGGGTCCCCGGGTCGGATGAGGCGTGGCCGCTACGGCCCAAACATTCGTGCAGATGCGGGGCGGATGTGCTGGCGGTTTCACCCGATCTGACCCTACTCTCCGGCGTGATGTCAAAAGCGACCGCTCCCTTTAATCCGAAACTTCAACGCCGCGTGGATGACGCCAGCGGCCGCTCCTTGGTCGAGTGTAACCTTGTGGAGGCGATTACGTTAACGCTTGCGCAAGAGATGGAACGCGATGAGCGCGTGATTTGTTTGGGCGAAGATATCGGGCTCAACGGTGGCGTCTTTCGCGCTACGGACGGGTTGCAGGCCCGGTTCGGCGATTCCCGCGTGATTGACACGCCGCTGAGCGAATCAGGAATTATGGGTACGGCCATTGGGCTTGCGATGGGCGGCATGCGGCCCATACCCGAGATTCAGTTTGAAGGCTTCATGGGCCCCGCTTACGATCAGTTGGTGAACCACGCGGCTCGTTACCGGACGCGAAGTCGCGGGGCAATTACGATACCCTTAGTGGTTCGGGTGCCGGTAGGTGGGGGGATACACGCTCCTGAGTTGCATAGCGATTCGCCCGAGGCAATCTATTCGCACCAGCCCGGCTTGAAGGTTGTCATGCCGAGCACACCCGAGGATGCCAAGGGGTTGCTCGTGGCAGCGCTGGACGACCCGGACCCTGTTCTGTTTTTTGAACCCAAGCGCGTCTATCGCCTGCCGACCCGGGAGTGGATTGGTGAGGAGCGGTATTCGATCGAGATTGGAAAGGCGAAGGTTCTGGTTGAGGGGACGGATTTAACTCTGATCACCTGGGGCGCGAGCGTATATCAGGCCTTGGCCGCGATCGACACGCTACCCGACGATGTAAGTATCGAAGTTATCGATCTTCGCACCATCTCGCCCTTTGATCGCGAGGCGGTGGTTGAGAGCGTGCAGAAGACCGGCCGCTGTGTCATCGTGCATGAAGCACCCAAGACGGCGGGGTTCGGCGGCGAAGTCTCGTCGGTGATACAGGAAAACTGTTTCTTGTACCTCAAGGCCCCAGTGCAACGGGTGGCGGGGTTCGATACGATTATGCCGTACTACAAGCTGGAACTGGATTACCTCCCCGACAGTAAGCGCATTGCTGAGGCCGTGATGGCGACGCTAGCTTATTAAGTTATATACCGTGAAGTTTGATGTGACTCTGGATTCTGCGACTATGGTTGTAAGGCCCAGCTCGCGTGTTTGATTAGAATCCTTTGCGTTTCGCTGGTTCTTTACTTGTAAAAGTTACTTCTCACATGGCCCACGCAACGACCTCTGACCCTAATATTTTTTACCTTCCTGATCTGGGCGAGGGTGTCCATGAGGCCGAACTGCTTAAATGGCGGGTCGCGGTTGGCCAGCATGTGGCCGAGCTCGATATCGTGGCTGACATGGAGACCGACAAGGCGGTGGTCGAGGTTCCCAGTCCGCGCGCAGGCATAATTAAAATACTTCACGGTGCCGAGGGAGGCATCGTTAACACTGGCTCGCCGCTGGTCTCGTACGAAGTGGTGGGTGCGGCCGCCGCAAGCGGCGCTGCACAACCCGCACCCGCGAAGTCGATTGCCGCGCCTGCCGCGACGGTGCCCGATCAACGCACCGACGAAATTCCCGAACCCTCTTCAGAACGTGAAGACGCAGGTACCGTGGTCGGCTCGCTCTCGGTCATTCCCGGCACCGAGAATACCGGCAAGGCCCTGGCAACTCCCGCGGTTCGTCGGCTCGCCAAAGAACTGGGTGTCCAGATCGATTCGGTCCGCGGCA
>CAYVFW010000430.1:0-1886 GCA_964450325.1 uncultured Phycisphaeraceae bacterium
GGGTGTGCCGTAGCGAATGCTCTTCTCGATTGGCTGGCCAAATGCCTCGGGGTGGAGGTACTTACCTTTTTCTACGCCGACCTTATCAACAGCGTTGGGGATGCGGTTCTTGTTGGCCCAGGCATCGTGGCGTATTCCCGTGACCTGCCACGAGACTTCGATGTTGGGTACGTTGGTAGCGATGGTGAAGTGGCCATCACGCATCTTCTCTGAAACTCGGACCAGAGCGAAGGTGTCGGAATCAATGACGGTAAGTTGGTAGCGAAAGTCGCGATTGAGGGCCTCAAAGTAGTCGGGCATGGTGATGGTGGCGTACCCAGATGAATCGGTCGTGATGTTGCCGTTGTAGACATTCATCATGTCGGGAGATTCGACGAAAGAGTGATAGAGAAACTTGTTCTCTGGATCCAGTGGGTGGTCAATCTGAAATGACCCACCCGCCTTGGAGAGGCTGCCAAAGAAGGTGGCATTGCCTGAGGAGGCGATGCCGAAGGCATTCGTGCCGTTGCTTCGTTCAACAATTATGGGGAAATCGCTGGCTGCCGCTCCACGGATGATGGCGGTAACGTTGGAATAAAGCATATTTACGCCAAACCTGCCGGTGATGACGGCATCACCCGCGACGGAAAGCCTCCCGGCAATGTTGGCATGACCCGCAACGGAAAGCCGCTCCGTCGGGTTTGTAATGCCAATGCCCAGATTGCCGCTGTCCGAAAGCACCATGACGGCATTGGTACCCGTGCCGCCGTCGGTAAACCAGTTGAAAGGCGCGCCGGTCGTAACAAACCGTATCCAGTTGCCGGAAATCTGCGAGTAGAGCCCCAGATCGCCGGTGCTTATCAACGGCGTTGTACCGTTCTGAATAATGCCCCCACGCACCATCAATCGACCGTTGACATCAAGTGCCTGCAGCGGCGCGCTGATCCCGATTCCCACTTTACCGGCGTTGTAGTAGGCATCGGTACCGTTGAGCAGAAAGGGGGAAGCGCCAGCGGGGCCTGTCGCGCCCTGCGAGCCAAGCGGGCCCGTGTTGCCCACAGGGCCTTGTGCCCCCATTGGCCCAAGTGGCCCGGCAGGCCCCTGCGGCCCAATCGGCCCGGGGATGTTCAACGCGGCGGTAGTCTGAACGCTCCCATCGGGGAACTTAAATCCGGCGGACATCGATTGAATCATGCCCGCCACGGAGAGCCGTGAGGCAGCGTTGATTATTCCGATCCCGACGTTGCCGGCATCGCTTACATTCAGGCCGCGGGTTGCGAGGCTGAAGGGAGCCGGGGTAAGCCGTTGACGGGAGAGGTCGGTGAAAGCCCCAGCGCTAGCGTTACTGACGCTAATCTGAAGATAGAGAGCCTGATCGTTGCGGTAAGGATTCACACCAAAGTCCAGTGAAGAGGTAAAGCGGCCCGCCGCATCGGGCAGCACGCCGCTGAGCAGGAGGCTATTGCCGACCTGTGAACCGCCAACGACGTCGGTGAAGAGACGAAACTCCAAGTCCACCTCTGCGGTGCGGGGCAGGCCCCCATCAAGAAGTTCGCCTTGATAAGAGATGGCTGTCCCGACTTGCGCGAGACTTATGGAAGTTCCGACGACCAAGGCCAATGCCGCGGCAAGGCCCATCAAGTGCTTGAGATGCATGTTTATTTTTCCTGTATCTTGAGATACCAGCTTGAGATACCAGCCCACCAGCTGTGCGGGTTCTGCCGTCGGCAGAAAAGAACCGACTCATCTTGGATACAGGCGCACCTTGCTGACCTGAAGCGCACAAAATCTGAGAGATAATCTACAAAATGAAAATGGGACGTTTCGAAGGATAGTCCGATAACCCCCACACGCTTCGCCGATGATGCGATGACGTCTGCGGGACCGCCGATCGTCGCGAAGGCGAT
>CAYVFW010000431.1:0-1858 GCA_964450325.1 uncultured Phycisphaeraceae bacterium
GGGATACACGGGGCATGGTTCCGAAGTGGCCCAGAGTACGCGGCCCTGATAAGAAATTGTGGCTTGAACGCTGTATCGATGGCCAGTTAAAATGAGAGAGGGATCGTAAGCTATTGAGAATGGAATGGGAGGTGAGACTGCACTGTTGATCGTCTGGGAGGCTAAAACCAGTGAAGGTGCATCAGCCTTGGAGACATCCTTGAACTCTACGTGCACGATGCTGCCGGGGAGCAGGACGACGCGTTCGAGATATGAGACGGTACCGATAATTACTTCGGAGCTTGAGGGGTTGGATTGGAAGGCCGCCTTTTTGGTGGAGCCACAACCGCCGCTTAGGCTCAGCGCAAGGGTGACGAGCAGAATGCAGTGAGCCACGATCCTGGGGACGTTCATAATCCCAGACCGTATGCCGGATTTTGTCAGTAAGTTGACGCGGGGGCACCTTTAGAGTTCCCGCGCCGCATGCTGAGTTCAAGGGATTGCTGGGCCAATGGTGGCAAACTGATAGCGAAGGTCGCTACAGTGCGGAAGGATATCACAACAAAACCAATCGAAAGACGCGAAGGAGCCCTCTTTGGAGAATCTCGACCTACTTAAGCGACTGTGCGAAACCCCCGGCGTGCCCGGACGCGAAGAGCGCGTGCGTGCGCTCATCGAAGCGGAAGTAAAGGGCCTGTTCGATTCAGCAGAGGTTGATGCCATGGGGTCGTTGATATGCCGCCGAGGGCCGCGTGCGGGTAAGAAAAAACCGACAGCTGGCAAGAGCGCGCGGCCGACGCGTGTGATGTTGCTCTGCCACATGGATGAGATCGGGTTCTACGTCACCGCGATCGATAAGAATGGTTTCTTGTGGATGAACGCGGCGGGAGGCTTTGATACCCGCAACCTCTTCTCGCGACGAGTTACCGTCGTCACCGAGGGCGGGGACCTTCCCGGTGTGATGAATCCTGGGGGCAGGCCAATACACATCAGCAGCCTGAAGGATCGTGAAAAAATTCCGGAGGTAAAAGAGTTCTTTGTTGATACCGGGTTGTCCGGCGCGGACGTTAAGAAGAAGGTCAAGATCGGCGATTACGTTGTGATGAACGAGCCAGCGCTGGAGATGGGAACAAAATTCGTAAGTAAAGCTCTCGATAATCGGGTCGCGTGCTGGCTGGGTATCGAGGCCGTGCGCAAGCTGGACAAGCAGCCGGCTGGACACGCGTGCGAAGTGGTCGTCGCGTTCACGACACAGGAAGAAGTGGGGCTGCGGGGTGCAAGAACAGCGAGCCACGCCGTAGCGCCCGATATTGGGCTAGGTATCGATGTAACACTTGCGTGCGATACACCCGGTGTGCCCGACGAAGAACGGGTGACCAAGCAAGGCGATGGTTACGGCCTGCACATCAAGGACAGCTCTTTTATCGCGGATTATCGGTTGGTGGCCCAGATCGAAGCGATCTCCAAAAAATCAAGGATTCCTTATCAACGCACGATCCTCGCGGCGGGCGGCCAGGATGGGGCGGCGGCGCAGCAGGCAGCAGCGGGAGCTCGTGCAGTTGGAATTACAGTGGGGACGCGTTATATTCACACCGTAACGGAGATGATCGAGAAGACCGACCTCTACGCGGCACGTGATATTCTGACGGCGTTTCTGGCCCAAGTTGAGTAGAAAGGTCGGCGAGATTAATCTTCGGGCATTAGCACAACTCGGCTTGCCGGCCACCGTGTCGCTGGGTGCGCTGGTGATTCTGTTCTGTCTGTGTATACTTACGTTGCCATACACGCTCTCCACCGGCCCCTCCGGTGGTAGCGCCGGTGGCTCTGCGGGCATGCCGCTCTACGCAGCGGGCAACCCGGCAGCGGCGAGGATGCCTCC
>CAYVFW010000432.1:0-1848 GCA_964450325.1 uncultured Phycisphaeraceae bacterium
GTCGGCGTCTTTGATCGCGACAAAATCGTCGAAGCCGTCATTGGTCGCCGCGCTGACCGCATTTCGCCCCATTCCTCCCCCGATAGCCCCCCTTACTGGATCTCCGCGAACGCACTCGTCGCGGCGAAGAACCGCGGCCTCTCAGTAGCCGGCCTCACCGTAAACGGTAAAGACGGCAAGGGCATCGGTTACTTTGAAGATGATTCCGCCCGCTTACGTTTAACCCCGCGTCACTACGGTTACCTACGCATCTCCGAAGGATGTAATCAAAACTGTGCGTTCTGCACCATCCCCTCCATCCGCGGCAAGATGCGCAGCAAACCGCTCGACCGCATCGTCGCGGAAGCTCGCGAGTTGCTCGCCGATGGCGCACACGAACTCCTCCTCATCGGCCAGGATACCACCAGCTACGGTGATGACGTCGGTTTCGGACTTAACTTCGATCAACGCGGCGGCGGCGGTCTCCCCGCCCTCCTCCGCGCACTCTCCGACACCATCGCCACCACCACCGGCGCAGGCTGGCTCCGGTTGATGTACGCCTACCCAACCAACTTTGGCCCCGCAACCGTAGATGCCTTCGCCGAACTCTCCAGCAAAGGCCACCTCTGTAAGTATCTGGATATCCCCCTGCAGCACGCCAGCGACCGCGTGCTCAACCTCATGAAACGTAATGTTACAAGAGCGCAGCAAGAAGCCCTGGTAAACTCGCTACGCGAGAAAGTGCCCGGCATGGCCATCCGCACGACTTTCATCAGCGGCTTCCCCGGGGAAACGCAGGACGACCACGAGCAACTCCTTGATTTCGTGAACACCATGCAGTTCGATGCCCTGGGCGTCTTCGAATATTCGCTCGAACCCGGCACCGTCGCCGGAACCATGGAGCTTGACCCCACGCTGGCCGTCCCGCCCGAAGTAAAGACCGCCCGCCGCGGCGAAATCATGGCCCTCCAGCAGGAAATCGCCTTCGAGCAAGCCGAGTTCCTCGCCCAGCAGTTCGACGAAAAGAACCCCACAACCACCGGCTTGCAGTTTGATGTAATCATTGACGAAGCGATGCGCACCAGCGGCCGCAAGACCACCGGCGTAAGCGAAGGAGGAGGCCTGTATAAGGGCCGCACATACTTCCAGGCCCCGGGCATCGACGCAGTCACTTACGTGCAAAGTAAAGAGAAACTCTCGCCCGGCGAGGTTATCCGCTGCACCATCGTCGGTAGTGATGGTTACGATTTGGTCGCCAAGCCGGTGACCGCGCTCGAAAAGAAAGTTTCGCTGACACTTATGAAGCGCTAGCGCGCCCCGCCCGCTGATAGAGTTTTGTTACGCTTGGGCTTACCTTAATGGCGATCCCCCACTGCTTAAGTTCCCGTGATCACCCGGAACCGCACCATGGGCACCCGCGTACTTAAGGAATAGCACGCTCCCCTCATCCAATCCGGCTACACAGCGAACACTACTTTCAATGTTCCCCTACGCATCCAACCTTTCACCCTTCCTCCTCGCCCGTTTGCGTCCGGTGCAGGATGCCCCTCCCCGCGCCGATGGTAAGTATGTCCTCTACTGGACACACCACGCCCTGCGCGCCGATGAGAGCCCGGCCTTGGACGTTGCCATCCTCCTCGCCAATACACTTAATATTCCCCTCCTTGTCTACGCCGGATTAGGCGGGGCACACCCCTACAACAACGACCGCCACCACACCTTCATCCTCCAAGGCGCTCGCGACCTCGCAGTGAGCCTGCGCACCCGTAATGTTACGTTAGTCTTCTGCCTCCCTCAGCATCCCCCGGCCCCGACCTCCACGCTTACGTTACTCGCCCGCCAAGCCGCGGCGGTGATCACCGATGACTT
>CAYVFW010000433.1:0-1845 GCA_964450325.1 uncultured Phycisphaeraceae bacterium
CCCGTATCCTTCCCGGTTGAAGCCGCTGAACCAGAAAATCGATCCCGCGACGTTGCTCGCACGTTGGCCTCGTGAGATTCCCGTCGCCGCAGCGATCGCGGGCGACGGCGTTGCGCGCTGGTCGGTAGTTGGCATCCCCTCCCGCACCGTATTTACATTACAAGAGGTGCTCGCAACCGTAAGCACCCCGCAGCCCGTAGCCTTCAGCGAGGAAGCAAACTTAAACCAGAACCAGCCCCCGTTCACCTCCGGTTGGATCGGCTCAATAAGTTATGGTTATGGTCTAAGCCTCCCGCAGAACGGGTTCGCCCACCGCTTCCGAACCGAGCAGTTATCATCCCGCCCCACCGGTCGCTGGGAGCCACTGGTCTTTCAACGGCTGGACCACGCGCTCGCCTTCGATCATAAACAAAATCAGTGGTGGTTAACCGGCGGCGATGGCGGCGATGGTGGCGCTATTCTCGCAAAGCTGCTGCAAGGCCTAAAGCAGAACGCATTTTACCCGAGCAACCCCGTCCCAACCTTCAGCATCGCGCCACCCGCCCCTCAGCAGTCGCGGCAAACTTACGAATCCTGGGTACGGCGAGCACTCCAATACATCCGCGCAGGCGATGTCTATCAGGTAAACCTCGCGCACCACCTCCTCGCCCCGTTCCAGGGTGATGCCCTCAGTTGGTTCGCAGCCAGACTCGCCGCCGCGGCCCCACGATACGCAACTTACATCTCTTGGGCGCACGACAACCAACTCCGCGTAATCGCATCACTCAGCCCCGAGCTCTTCCTCGCTTATGACCCTCACCGCCGCGAACTTCAAACCCGCCCGATGAAAGGAACCCGTTTGCCAACGCAAGGCGCTCGCGAAGAACTCACCCTCAGCACTAAAGACCGTGCCGAACTCGCAATGATCGTTGATCTCTTACGCAACGATCTCGGCTGCGTCTCCGAGCTCGGCTCCGTGCAGGTCGTCGAGCCTCACGTAATTGAAACCCACGGAAATGCCAGCCAAGCCAGCCATGCCGAAAATGGAGATGAGCTTCCGGAAAGCGTGCGCCACGCGGCACTGGGGGCCACCGCCCCCGAGCCACCCCGCGCCGTTCTTCAGGCGGTCGCCACCATCCGCGGCACCCTTCGTAAAGAGTTAACCATAACTGATGCCCTGCACGCTTGCTTCCCCGGTGGGTCCGTCACCGGCGCTCCCAAGTCTCGCGCGATGCAGATCATCGACGAGATAGAGCCAGCGCCCCGCGAGCACTACTGCGGCTCCTCCGGCTTCATCGCCGATTCCGGCGCGGTCCGACTTAATATTAATATTCGAACCGCGATGATCCAGGGTGTCCCCGCCAGCCCCCAAGCCTTCGCCCCCGGCAGCACACTCACCTACCCCGTAGGTGCTGGCATCGTCGCAGACAGTGATCCCGCAAGCGAATGGCTCGAAACGCTAATGAAAGCCGCCCCGCTCGGGTAATTGCCTTACCCAAACGACCTGCCCGATTCCATATCCATCATCCGCCACCCCATTTTCTTACAGATTCGGAAGAGCACCGCCAAAGCGATATCTTCATCGTTAATCGTAACCAAAGCCTGACTCACCGGGTTCAAGCTCGTAGGCAGCTCCACGACATAACCCGGACCGTGCAACAGCCGCACCCCCATCCCCTTGTCCGCGGTGCCATCCATCCCGGTGTTAAAGTTCGAGAGTGAGTCGATCACACTGAGCAAATCCCCCAGCGGAGCCATCGTGCCCGTGTCGCTTGCGCCCGTCATCACCAGTTGTCGCCGTTTCCTCGCCATATGTTACTTACTACTCCGCCGCCCACCTCCGCCCAGTTCGGCCCCGCCCCACTT
>CAYVFW010000434.1:0-1834 GCA_964450325.1 uncultured Phycisphaeraceae bacterium
GTGGTAGGGGGGGCAGGGGTGGGGGCTGAAGCTTTGCGGGACGTTACTTTACTAGATGGGACCAGACTAGCGGGCAACATAAGCGAACGCAGGCGGGCGATGTTAATTGTGTCCCACGGCACGCCTTGGGGGTCCAGGCCTTTGGGAGTTTCCACGATTTTGGGGATCGTCGCGAAGTGGGGGTGGTTGACGAATGCGCCGAAACCGCTTAACTTCAGAGCCTTGGCGTTAAATATTCCCTCGCCGGCGTGCTTGATGGCGCCCCCGCCGACCCAGCCGTGACCGATGTGGTCGTGGCGGTCAAGCTTGCTCGCGAGCGTTCCCTTGCTGTCGTTCATGTGTAACACGCGGACGTTGGCGATGCCGCAGAGGGCGTCGAAACGCTGGATCGCCTCGTTGGCGGATGCGAGGGTGGAGAGATCGTGGCCCGCCGCGTGAAGGTGGCAAGTATCAAGGCAGTAGCCGATGCGGGCTGGGGTGGGGGCCGCGGACAAGATCTGCTGCCGGAGCGTCGCGAGGTGCTCAAAGGGCGCGCCGATGTGGCTGCCCGCTCCAGAGACGCCCTCTAAACATAATATTACTTTGCTCCCGGCGGTGCGGGTGAGGATGATGGCGTAGGCGCGGGCTATTCGTGCGATGCCTTCGTCCAAAGTCCAACCCACGAACGAGCCGGGATGGTGAACGAGGTACGGGATTCCCAGTGCCTGGCATCGCTCCACTTCGTCGGTCATCAGGTCGATGCTTTTGTTCCAGAGCTCCTCGCTGGCACTGGCGAGATTGATGAGATAGGAGGCATGACTTACGATACGCGACTCCCACCCAAGAGTCTTTACCCGGGAGAGCCAGTCCTGGGTCATTGCGGGGTCGAGGGGTTTGGCCTTCCACTGTTGCTGGTTTTTGGTGAAGACCTGGACGGTGTCCAGCGAGAGGTTTGTCGCCTCGTCCAGTGCGTTGACCATCGAGCCGGCGATTGAGAGGTGGGAGCCGAACATAAGAGATTACCAACTTAACTAAAGAGGGAGAGTGGGGGAGGCGCTGGGGTTATCCTTCTCTGATTCTTTGCGGACTGGGGCGATTGCGTTGTAGCGGTTATCAAAGGTGGAGGTTATCAAAAGCAGTGGTCTTCAAAGGCAACTAGCGTATGGCGGCTGAACTACTCTAAGAGGTGAAATAAAGGGTGGTCTAAGGGGTGTGGATATTGGCGGGCGCTTTCATCTTTGACTTTCTTAGTTTCATGGTTGTCGGTTGCAGTCAGAACTCTCCTTCGTCGTTCCTCTCGCACATGGCGGACCGTAATATTATATCTGCCGCGTTGAACCGGCCGCTTGACATGGCCCGCCGATGGGCGTTGGTTGCTGCGTTGCTCACGCTGATTGTCCGGCTCTATGCGCTTGACTCGCCGCTGCTGGGGATTCATGCCTGGAAACAGACGGACGCGGCGGCGGTGGCGAAGAACTTCTATGAGGAAGGGATGCAGATTTGGCTGCCGCGGGTTGACTGGCGGGCGAGGGGTCCGGGGTTTGTGGAGATGGAGTTTCCTTTATTTTCTTATGTTGTCGCGTGCGGGTATTGGCTTGTGGGCGGGGTGCATGAGTGGATAGGGCGGCTGTTGGCGGCGGTTGGATCGAGCGTGGGGGCGTGGTATCTTGTGCGGCTTTTGACCGTTGAAACCGGCCTCGCCCGGTCGACAAACCTTAAGTCTGGTCCGACTGTGATTGCGGTGGGCGCGTGGGCGGGGGTGGTCTATGCTCTGTTACCGCTTAATATTTACTATGGCCGGGCGTTTATGCCCGATGGGTGGATGGTAACTTGCGGGATTGCTGGCTTATATTAC
>CAYVFW010000435.1:0-1830 GCA_964450325.1 uncultured Phycisphaeraceae bacterium
TGGTAAACGGCCGGCGGCTGGGGGGGACGGGGGCCGACAAGTCCGCGCAGGTCGTCGCATCGCTCAAAGTTCCGCTCACAGTTCAAGATAAGCAAACACCGCTGGTGGAAGCTCTAAAGCCCGATGCGGCGCTTCGTGAAGCGATGAGGACAGCGCTGACCCCGCGGCGTGCGGAACTAGCACTCGACCTTCGTTCGCCCTCTGGCCTTAACTCTTCGCCGATGCGGATGATGATGGGTCCGGAACTGGTTGCAAAGGTTGCTTTTGCGACGAAGGACCTTCCCGCTCCGGTCGCGTTTGATGTGTTTTTAAAGAACGGCGACCGCGAGTATGCCTTGGGGCCGCTGACGAAGGGAAAGACCCTCGCATCCCTGGTTCCCAAGGATAGGGCCACTTTTTATTCCTCCTCATTTACGATGATGGTCAACGGTCAGACGGTGAGTTCATCTAGTTCCAGCACGGGCGACGACCCCGACATCACAGTGTTAACAACCCCGGGGGGCGGTAACCTTTCGGAGACCGTGGATGTTATATTACGTCCCAGCCCGGTGCTCGCCGCGTCAACCACGGACCTTACCCAATTTTATGGCGAGGAGATCGTCTTTCCGGGCGTAAAGATTGATCGCTCGGCGGCGCGAGGGATGCTCGAGACTACGCCGCGGCGTCGCAGTCGGTAACGGCTGCGTTGATGCCGGTGAGTGGTGAGGTGGGGCAAAGCATTTGCAACCGGCCTCAAGATGCGCGGGTTGGGGCGTGGGCCACGAAGGTCGGGGGCTCCTTACAGATGAGCAAAGAAAAACCGCGAGTGTGCCTTTGGGCAAACTCGCGGCAAATGTAATGTTATTACAACCTTTGGGCTGTGATGTGCTAGTCTGTTGCGCGGCGCTGTGTGTGGTACGCCGGCACCAGTGATTACTTATCGGTGGCGATGGAGGGCTGATCACTCACGCTGGTGGTGCGTGTGGTGGCCTTGGCCTTCACCGGATAAAACGTCTGATTCTGGACCCCGAACTGAGTGGAAGCCTGAGTACCGTTCTGGCCCGTTCCGACATTGGCCGATGCGCCGTTGTTACCGTAGACGGGGCGGATGGCGAAGGGGCCGCCAAGCGAGACGCGATTGTAAGTGGTTTCGTAGACCTTAAACTCGTTTCCATCGGTACCCGTGGTGAAGAGAGTGTAAGTGAACGTCTCCTTACCGTTGAACGTGGTGGTGCCGCGGCTGGTGCCGGGCTGGCCAGTAATGGGGCTGGTGACGGTGCCGGTCCAGGCGAAACCATTATCGCCGACCTTCTGGCCATTATAATTAGCAATGTCGGTGTTTTCGGTGTTCACCCATGAGGCTTCGTAACGGTTCTGGGTGGTGTTAAAGCCCATGAAGCCCATGCTCTTAAACTGCTTGCCGAAGAGTTCACCTTCGACATCGCCACATACGAAGCGTCCGCCCATGGTGGGAAAGAAGCGGGCGCGGCCGGTGGAGGTGCTAGGAGCGGCGTTAGGAGCGTTCCAGGCGTTGGTGGTTGTCGTCCACTCGCCCAGGAATGATAAAGTTAAATCCAAGTGCTGCTTGCTCGGGCGCTGGGACGCGGCGAACGCGGGGAACGCATCGACTCGTGCTAAGTTCTGCTTGGCGAACTGGGTTCCGCTTTGGATGCCGACAGGCCGGTTGCCTTGGGTGCCGGGGGTCTGCGCGATCGGCCCGTTCTTGGTGGGCTGCACGGGCGTATTTTTATTAGTTATAACTGCGGGTAAGTTGGCCACCTGATGAATCTGCTTGTTTTGAATCCGAATGGTGGGCTGCTTGACCACGCTCTGACCCCCAATGCTCTTCGT
>CAYVFW010000436.1:0-1822 GCA_964450325.1 uncultured Phycisphaeraceae bacterium
CCTTCCATCTCACCACAAATCTCGCACGCCTCCGCGATGCCTCCCCAGCCCGGCCAAAACAGTAACCGCCCCGCAAACCCCGCCCCGTCACCCGCCCTCAACTCCGCCGCTTCCCCGCGCCAAGAGGGCAATCAGCCTCGCCGCTGATCTCCTTCCTTCGCCAAAAGCGCACCCATCGAGGTTGAAAAATCTGCGCACTCGGGAGAGATAGGCCAACGGTACCAGCCGTTGCGGGTGCCCAATTAAGCATAATCGCCATCACCCGCCCGCAGAGCGCGAAAGCACTTTCATTAGCGTTTGCATCCTCCCCATAGGAAACGAATACTCCCATGATGGCGAATGAATTCGCCGATGAGTTGCGGGACGGGTCCGCCGCGTGCCAACGGCGCGAACCCAGCGAAATGTTGCATACGCGATGGAGCCAAGGGACTGCGGGGAACCAGATGAACGCGGCGAGGCAAAGGCCAGACCCGCGCGGTGCCCACACGCCAAAGTGCGAGATGACAACAACGATGCGGATGGGTGCAAGCGATGACGCCGGTGCGGTTTGCGCAGCGGTGAAAGGGTTGGCGGGCGGTGTTACAATCAATGTGGGGCCTCCAGCGGGCGGCGTACGAGGCCAGTAATCAGGTGTGTTATGAGTAAATGCTCTTCCATGAAGCGTCGGTTGCAAGGCGCGAAACTTCTCACCGGCCTAGGCCGGGCAACGCGGCTGTTGTTGCTCGCCGGCAGCGTACTTATCGCTACCGGCGGGTCCGCCATGGGCGCTATGGCCGCGATGTCCGACAGAACCACGCCAGGTCAACCCGCTGGCCGGACGGTTCCCTTCACCACACACTGGATGGTGGATACCAGCGATATCGAGCTGCGCTGGGGGACCGGAATTAACTGGCAGGCCCGCACCGACTTCGGCACCGTGCCGATGCGGCGTGACATGCTCGTCCTGTACGAGCACTGGTTCGCCCTCGATGTGCGAACCGACGGTGTAAGCACAACCCAGCAGCCCGATTACTACACCCGCTACGCCCGCACGATCGAGCAGGTGCTCAACGAGCGCGTCCCGCGCGGATTCGACGGCACGGTCTGCATCGACATCGAGTTCTTAACCAAGTTCTGGGGCGACCGCACCAGCGGCCCCGGGCTTTACCCCACGATTAACTACGGGCGCAGGTATTACGACGAATGGTTTGATTACGTCCGTACCCGCAGGCCCGAGATGCTCCAGAACAAAAGCACCCAGGACGCCGAGCGGGCCTTGGCCGAGAGCTTCGAGGCCGCGGTGCGACAGTGGTTTACCTTCACCATCAACAAAATGAAGGAGCTACGGCCGGGCACCAAGTTTGGTTTCTACGGCGTCCCCTACGGCTGCCGCCACGGCCAGTACGCCCGCCCCGCCCCCAATCACTGGCGCGATTCCAACGATAGATTACAATGGATGGTCGATATCGCCGACGTCCAGTTCTTGCCCCTTTACCAGAACCGCTTCACAATCCCCGAGGGTCAAACCCCCGCCAGTTGGTACGAGATGACCCCCAACCAGAGCCGCCTCTGGATAAGCGAAAACATGGTCGAAGCCCGACGGCTGGACGCTACCAAGCCCATTTATGTTCTGGCCTTCTGCCGCTACCCCGAAGAATGTGTAGGCAAAAGTAACCAATGGCTGGATGATCTCGCCCTTGATGCGCAGTTCCGGTTTCCTAAGGAATACGGCGCGGACGGCGTCGTAATTTGGGACTTTATCCAAAACGAGCGCGAGTTTAACATACTTCAAAGCTACTTAACCCAGCGCGTCTGGCCAATCTTAAACGAAATCGCCGACCGC
>CAYVFW010000437.1:0-1811 GCA_964450325.1 uncultured Phycisphaeraceae bacterium
GTCATCTGAAATCTCCTCCAAGTAATCGGAATCATCTTCCACCCCATGACCCCGCACAACTTCCTCATGCCTGGGCTCGCCCAAGCCACGAGAATTGTTTTCAAGGTCATGAGAATTGTCTTGACGCTCTTCAGTTAGACCGCCAAAATCATGCCCGGCGCGAAAAAAGTCACGGGTTTTTCGCGCGGCCTTCAGCGGCACCTGCGCCGGGCCGGTGCCTGCTGCGTGCAGTATACCACAGGCTCCGCAACGAGGAGGGTGCAGTTCATTAAATTTTTATGTTAAGATTTATCGCGCTGGCTATGAGCGTGAGTCCAGATAATTAAAGTCAAACAATCGCAATTCTTTGAGTCGCACAACCCATAAAACAACCCGGTGCAGTCCGCCAATGCCGCGGCTATCGGACTTTCCGCGGCTCAGGCCACTGCGTTGAACATACTGACCAAGGCCGCCCGCTCGGCCTTTGATGGTGCTCAAAACGCTCGCAACGCGGCCAAGGCCGCCACCGTAACGAAGGAATAGCCAGCGTAATTCGGGCACCAACAATGGGTGCCGTGGCAGTTTAAAGAACACCGATGACCCCTTACCGCTATCGGCGGGTGTCATGCACGCGGATCGCGTCGGGGGTGACCGTTACGATGCATCCGGGGACGCGCTCAAGCAAAAGATTCGCCAGCAAGCTTTTGACGAGTTGCACATATACGCTACGACTTTCCGGGTTCGCGCGGAGCAGCACGATTCCTACACCGTTGGTTCCGGCAAGCCGACGGGCATCGGCAAATCCGACATCGGCGGTGATCAGCGACCGACCTTCACCAGACACCGCAGGTTACAGCCGGTCGTCGGCCCAACCGTGCATCCGCTGGGCGAACACAGTCGTGGCATCATAACCAGCGGTTTGCAGCAGGATCGCAACCTCCACCGGGAGGTCTTCATCGACCTTGAACTTTGGCCGCACTGGGGCCGTCACGATGCTTTCCGAATCGATTGCATCGTAAACCCGCGTACAGCCTCCGCCGCGTAGTGCAGTGCGGCCTGAATGTCCTGGGTCGTGAGCTGCGGATAGCTTGCGATGATCTGGGCCGGTGTGTCACCATCCGCGACGCTGCCGACGATGACGCTGACGGGAACGCGCGTGCCGACAATGCACGGCTCACCGTGATGGACGGTCGGATCGGCGAGTATTCGGGCTTGCCAGTCTGCTGGGTGTGTCATCCGGCTATCTCGCTTTGGTGTCTGGGGCTGATGAACGTTGATAAATGGTAGAGCGAGACATAGCACGAGCGTTTGCCAATCGCCAACGGCGCGTAGCGCGTTGAATCGACGATTACATTCCCAGACTGCCCCAACCGGTAGCGCCGTGAACACAACCCATTCCGTTTGAGTTCGGAGGCCATTTCCGCGGCCCTAGCCACTTGTAGACAATGGCTACAGCCATAGTTAAGCCGTCAAGCAGCCCGAAAATAAGCCGCTCTCACAGAGCTGCCTCTAACGAGCTTTTTCGCCATCAGGCTTAGGCCCACTCCTCCCAAGACGCACCCATTCGTTCCAGTTCGCTGCATGTAACCCGTGGACCGTAATGTTACGCAACCTCCCTGCGCTCTCCCCGTACCTCGCTCCCTCGCCCAGGCCCGAGGAGCTCAACGTAAGTGGCCGAGGCAAGGAGCGCAACTCCGCCCCCGAAAAAACTTAACTAATAACCCCCCTTACGCCGCAAAAGGCGATCGTAACTCATCTAACGCAACCCATTATAATTACTCTCCCCTTTCCCCTCCCCCCTCGCCTCTCTTTTCTCAACTGACTCTCTTCCC
>CAYVFW010000438.1:0-1801 GCA_964450325.1 uncultured Phycisphaeraceae bacterium
ACCCGGTGTTTAAACCGGGCGGAGTGTGGCAGCGAGGGTAGGAAGGTGGTGGAACAAGTCCCCGCCGCCGGGTGGTGGACTTAATATTTCGTTCTTCCCTCGCCAAGGCGAAGGAAATCTTCAATCATGACCGCAAAAGGCGCTCGGCCGCGTGGCTATCGACCGACCGCTTGCTCGTCAGGCCTGATGGCATTTGACGGATCCACGGCTCGCCGCGGCGGGCATCTTCAAAAGACGCGCCCGCGGTCGTGGGCCCCCATCGTCGCCGCATCCATGCGCCGTCGACACAGGCCACTGCCTCGAATCATCCGTACTCACGCGGCAGCCATGCCGCGCCTTCGGAAATAGTCCTTCTCTCACGACGAAACGCTGCCTTGAAAGTCGGTTTACCCCGAGCCAAAGACCAAACTTCTTGCTGCCCATCGCGTTCCCAGCACGCGCGGGCTTTGAATCCATCCGAAGCCGGTCTCCGGCTTCGGATGAGATGTGTTCATCGACGCGCATCCTTGCACGCCCGGGCCCTCCCGTGTTAACTTACCTCGCACGCGTGCCAGCCATGGCTTCGCGCGACGGGGCTTTCTTTCATCCGTCCCAGCTTCCGTGTTAGTTCTGCACCAACCCCGGCAAACCGCCTCACCGTTGCGGCGCGATTCTCAGCGCCACGCCCTGCTATAGTTTTGTTTCATTCCCCGACGACCCGCTCTTGCCGTTCTCGCCGCTCAGAGTCCTCACCAGCGCTGGCATGTTCTTGAACTTAGGAAGAAAGGTAGTTTCCCACTCGCCCTTGTCCCAAATCTCCAAGTACTTGCCGCACCCCACCATCACCACATTGTCTCCCAGCCTCGCGATCTCCCGGTGAAGCCGCGGTATAACAATCCTCGATGCGCTGTCAGGATCAATCCGCTCGGTCATCCCAAAGAAAGTCGAAGCTCGAATGCTTTCGCTTTCATTGGGTGTTAGCGTAAAGTCGCCCTGCTCAGAAATTTCTTCGAACCGCTTCTCGGTGTACAGCACCAGCTTGTTCTGTCCGTAGGGCACCAGGTACCACGCCGTGCCGTCCTTCTCCGGCGTAAGTCTCGCCCGATACTTCGCCGGTATCGCAACCCGCTGCTTGCTATCAATCACCAACTCGGCATGTCCAGTGAAGATCATGCTCTGTTTACCTCAGCCAAACACGCCAGCAATCCGGTCCACACCGCCGTTCAACCAGCCCCACCGCATACGCTAGTGGCTGCGTCTCGCCGTCCTTGGCGAGTAGTCCCATCCATGGGAGGCGCCGCCGCATACTTCACCCATCACAACCCTGCATCAGTTTTGCACCCCCGCCAACCTGCCTCACCAAACCACACCCGCCTTACCGCGTCACCCCTGCCCTACCAATCACCAAGTGCGTCCGTCCTTGGCCGCACTTGTCTCTTTTCCCCTCACCGATGCCAGCCATGGCATCTGAACGGCATCCAAAGCCGCTTCTGCCAACATCATACCACACTAATCGACACTTGGCCACACTTTGCCCCACGCTTTGCTATATTTTCCTCCAATTCCCCTTGACTCCGCCGTTAGGGTGTGGACAAATGGAGGAAAAGACGTGATCAACGCGTGCTAAACGCCTCAATCCGCCGTTTTCTCCCCGGGGTTACCCTGCCCCCTACCACCCACCAGCTCAAGCCATCTGGGAAATCGCCCCACCACGGGTAGCGTCGGCGTTCACCACCCGCCCCCAGAATCTTCTCGCCTCCGCTCTCTTGTGACTGCAATGGCACCTCAGTTCGGCCGATGTTTCCTTGCATAACCGTTTACC
>CAYVFW010000439.1:0-1801 GCA_964450325.1 uncultured Phycisphaeraceae bacterium
GTGGCGAGGCAGGCCGCGTTGGTGGTGGGGTGGGTTGCGTTTTTGTGTTGGGTTTGATTTGCGGTGTGGACGAGGGTGGCGGCGTCGCGGGAGTTACATTCGCGAGAGAGGTGAAGGAGGATGAGGGCTTCTTTGGGGGCGATCGCGGCGACGGCGCGGGCGGACTGTTGGTTGGAGAGGTGGCCCCTGCCGCCCATGATGCGTGACTTAAGGAAATCAGGGCGTGGGCTGGCGAGTTGCATCTGCGGGCAATAGTTACTTTCGATGGCGAGGACATCTACGCCGCGGAGGTGGTCGCAGAGCGTGGGAGTGGGGGTGCCGGTGTCGGTTGCGTAACCTAACTTACGCGACTGGGCGGTAAAGTGAAGGACGAACGCGGCGGCGCCCAGGTCGTCGTGGGCGACGAGGAGGGGGTGGACGGTGAGGCCGGGAATAAGCGAAAAACTGGATTCAAAGAGGCTAGTTTTGAGGTAGCTGAGGCCGCATCTTTCAGCGCGGCTGCGGTGGCGCTTGTGGATATGGATGGTTGTTTCTGCGGGCATGTGGGCGAGCCACCCGTTGTGCCAATGATCAGAGTCAAGATGGGTGAGCAGAACGTGGTCTATGTGCGCGATGTTGGACGCGGCTAGAAAGGCATTGGTACGTCGGGGGGAGAGGCCGGCATCAATTAAGATAACATACGTATGACCCTCGGCCCGGACGCGGAGAAGAGAGCAGTTGGCTGAGGAACTGCTGGCGATGACGCAGAGCTCGGCGCTAAGCAGTGGGGCGGGCGTAAGCATTGATCGGCTGGACGGGAGGAGCGAGGTGGTTGGGGAGGTAAGTTGGAGGTTGGGTTGGAGGATGGGCGTTAATCTTCGCCCGCGGCCTGATCAGAATGACCGCCGATGCCTCGTGCGATGGGACGCTTGGCGGTCGCGACAAACTCGGCCATCTCGATAATAAGCGGGCAGTCTTTGCCGCGGGCTTCAAGCTGGGTAATGGTTTCTTTACGAGGCAGGTTAGCGCGAAGGACATGCCAGAAAGCGCGCCTCACAGCGGTAATGTGTTCACGAGGCACGCCTGCGCGACGCATTCCTACAAGGTTAACAGATTGCATCGTGCCGCGGAGTGCGGAAAGACAGAAGGGGGGGATATCGCGGGTGACGGCGGAGAGCCCGCCGACGAAAGCGAGACGACCGACGCGGCAGAACTGATGGATGGCCGCGAGGCCGCCCAATGTTGCGCCTGCGAAAATGGCGGAGTGGCCGCCCAGGAGCGCGCAGTTGACGAGTATAACATTATCATGAACGTGGGCGTCGTGGCCAACGTGGCTGGAGGCCATCATAAATATATTATTACCGATCGTGGTGGGGATGTCACTTTTGCTGGCGGAGTGAATGGTGACGTGCTCTCGCAGAATGCAGTCTTCGCCCACAACGATACCGGCGGTTACATCACCCAGCTTGAACTTCACATCCTGTGGTGGCAGCCCGAGGCACGTGCCGGGGTAAATAGTGGTTCGCGCACCCACGGTGAGCGGACCGTACAGGCAGACATGCGAGAGAAGCTGGACATTCGCGGCGAGGCGGACGTCGCCGGTGATCGTGCAGAAGGGACCGATTCGGACCGATTCGTGAAGCTGTGCTTTGGGATCGACGAGCGAGGAAGGGTGAATCTCAGGCATGAGAAGTAGTTTATGGACGCTGCGCTGAGGAAGAGGAATGTGGAGGTGACGAGAGCGCGAAAGGCTGCGATTTGCGGGGGTGGGTTCAGTGGGAAATCATGAAGCGGACGGTGAAGGGGGTGCTGCGGCTGCGGT
>CAYVFW010000440.1:0-1782 GCA_964450325.1 uncultured Phycisphaeraceae bacterium
GGAATGGGGAGGATGCGGGGTCGCTCCCGGGTTTTGCGGAGCAGATTGTGAGCAGCGCGGGAGACGGCCCGGTGGCTATTCGTGGTGAGCTTACGTTTGAGGGGGATATTGACGTTTTTGCGTTCGACATTTGCGATCTCGGCGCGTTCGAGGCTTCCACTGTCGGCCAGACTCAGGTTGACACGCAGTTGTTTCTCTTTGATGCTGGCGGCCGGGGTGTCGCGATGAATGATGACAACCCTGGGGCGAGCGATCGCCAGAGTAGAGTTACGATTCCGGGGGCGGGTGGCGTAATGGGAACTTATTATCTTGCGATCACCGCTTACAACCAGGATGCCACTGATGTGGAAGGCCGCTTGATCTGGAATAATGAGCCGTTTCGCTCTAATCGCGCTCCTGATGGGCCGGGGCTGGACGGTTCTGTGACCGGTTGGACGTTGGCTGGCGGCGATCGGGGA
Organism: uncultured Phycisphaeraceae bacterium; assembly: GCA_964450325.1. Lineage (GTDB taxonomy): Bacteria > Planctomycetota > Phycisphaerae > Phycisphaerales > UBA1924 > UBA2402. The sequence goes on from CAYVFW010000440.1 coordinate 459, forward strand.
GCGTACCGGATTGCGTTGCGGGGCGCATCGGTGCGCGGAGCTTGCTCATGCTCGCCGTGCATCGCCGACTTTGACGCGAACGGTGGAGTCGATGGCGCGGATGTGGAAGGATTCTTTACTTCGTGGAGCCGGGGCGATGTCTGCGGCGATGTTAATGAAGATGGGGGAGTTGATGGCCCCGATGTTGAAGAGTTCTTTACGAGTTGGTCGCAGGGGTTATGTTAATGGCCGGAGGGCGGTGCCGGGGACGCGTGGGGGGGAGGTCGAAGTTAGCCGGTCTTAAACGAACTTAACATTCAACGCGCGGGCGAGGCCTGAACGACCTCGCGAGCGGCGGTATCAGGACCTTGACCAGATTTGGTCATAGGAGGCGCGGTTGCGGGAGCAGGAGTTACGATCGGGCTGCGACCGCGCCAGATATCCTGGCGAGTCCCGGTCTGTACGACGACGAGAATAAACGCTTGATACGCCGCGTCGAGTTCGTCTGGGGTCTTGTCAAAGTAGAGCTTTAGGAGATCAACGCCGCGGCGTCGGTAGGCGTAGATCGAGGCGGCGCGGTCGCCAAGTGCCTTGCGGATGGTGGGAACCAAGCGGCCGCTGGCCGCGTCGCTTACAAGTCTTCTGAGGTTAACGGCGTGAATTCCTCCCTCGCCCTCGTTTAGGAAATGGATCAACGCCCATACCTGCGCGTAGTAAGCGAGGGCGAGATCGGAATCGTTACCGATCAACTGCTGGGGCGTACTAACTGTAATTTTTGAGAGGGGCATGAGCCGCTGATTGCGGCTTGCCGAGCGAAGGGCACCGAAGCGCTCGAAGTTTGCCCAGGGGAAAAACGTGGGAGTTACAACGTTCTGGGTGTCCCATCTAAAGCCCTCCATGTACGTCGCGAGTCCTTCTTCCAGGTAGACTGGCAGCGAGTTCTTGAAAGTGCTTTGGGTATAAACATGCCAGCCTTCGTGCGCGGTGATGGCGAATGTGTCACGCATGCCGATGTCGTAGAGCAGAGCGCGGCCATCATAAGTGAAGCCGCCCTTCTGGATTTGGAGGTAGGTGCCCGCGGAATCGCCCATGAAACGCTGGGTCTGCCGTTCCCATTGTCCGCGTGTGGCGAGAAGATAAATTTCCATCGGGGCTGTCGGACGGGGCAGTGGCCCGAGGGATGTGGAGTAGTGCGAGAAGGCGGTTTCAAGGAAGGCGGGAATATTATCAACGATGAACGATTTATCGCTGGTGGTATACAGCTTAAAATTAAGCGTTGAGATGATTTGTCCGGGGGCGGCATCCAGCGTCCAGGCTTGCTTATCTACGACGAATGATTCTGGAG
>CAYVFW010000441.1:0-1770 GCA_964450325.1 uncultured Phycisphaeraceae bacterium
GCCCGACTCCCGCGCATCACCCCGCGCGAACCCCGCCGCATCCCTAGCCGCCTCCGCAGGCAACATAGTTTCGCACCAGAACCCAAAGCACGCCGGATCAAACGTAATAATTAAGTAAAACGCCTGCAACGCTTTCTAGCTGACTAAATGTAGCTGAAAACGCTCACCATGTGTTTTTAATGAGTTACGATCACCTCTTGCAGGGTGAGAGGGTTTGTAGTTACGTCTTGCTGGGGTCTCGCTGCGCTCCACGCTGGAGCTGCTTCTTAAGTCCTCCGGGCTTGGGAAGGCGAAGGGGGCAGAGAGTGTGCAAAAATTATGTTAGAGAAGATGAGGGGTGGCGCGTTGTCCGACTCGGGCGCTATGGGCCGGCATTCTGGGCTATTAGCTACGCATTATCCACGCCGCCGCGGCGAAGCCTGCGCGTGCCGCGCCTTCCATCGTCGCTGGCCAGCCTGTGTTAACATAATCTCCGGCGAGGAGCACGTGGCCGGGGGTGGTCGCGTCGAGATTCGCGCGAGCTTGCTCAAAGGCTGGGGTTGCGGCGAAGGTTGCCCGGCGTTCTTTCACGGCACGCGCCCAGGTAATGCGGCTGCCGCGGGACTGCGGGAAGCTTTGTGCAATATCCGCGGCGACATCTGCAATAATGTTTTCTTGGGAACGATCAACCCAAGCATCGGCCGCAGAGATCACCGCGTGAAGGTGCTGCTCGCCCGACGCCGGTGATGCGACTTGAGATTTGTTGAAGAGCCACTGCGTGGGCTGATCGACCAGCACGGCGTGAGGTGTTGTAAGGATCGGTCGATCAAAGATCAGGTGTACGCCCAAGATAGGAGAGAACGTAAGATTACGGTGTAGAGGCGCCAGGCGTTCATCTCTTTCGCCCGCCGCGTCGACCACGGTCTCGACGGCTTTCTCAATCGGGAGAGCGGCGATCACATAATCGGCGGAGAAGACGCGGCCATCGGCAAGCGTGACTCGATTGGGCGCGATGGTGCTGGCGGCCGCGCCCAGCTCCAGCACGCCCCGTGAAGAGGCGAGTACATCGGGCGTTGCCTCAAAGAGCGAGGCGAGCGGACGAGTTGGCACGCCGATGTGACCCGCCGAACGAGAGGTGAGGAACCCGTCCTGAAAGACTTTGACCGCAGGGGCGGCACTTAACTCATCAGGACGCATGTTGCACGCGCTAATTAGGATGGGGTCCCAGAAGCGGGCGAGGGCGGTGGGGGGCTGGGAGAGCGTCCGAAGGTAGTCTCCAAAGGTAATATTACGAAGCGAGGGCCCATCCGCGAGCGCGAGGTGCAGCATGGCCTTGCCGATTGCCAGCTTATCCTCGATCGAAAGAAAGGCGGCGGCTAGAAAGCTGCCGGTATAGTGGAGTGGTGCCGGGAGCAGACCAGGCGCGAGGGTGCTGCTGCGCCCGCCCACTTCAACCCACCACTGCCGATCCTCCCACGCGAAAGCATCTTCAACGCCCAGCCGCCGACATAAATCTAGGTAGTGCGTGCAGCAACCGAGGGTGACATGCTGGCAGTTATCCAGCAACTCGCCGCGTTGAGTATCCAGGAACGAAGTGGCGCGCCCGCCGAGGCGGCGGCGGGCTTCCAGCAGCGCGACGCGAGCGCCCCGTTCCGCTAAGGCGACCGCGGCGGCAATGCCAGCGATTCCAGCGCCGACGATGATGGCATCAAAACGAGTGTTTGAAGGTAGCGATTGCAAGCGTGCTATAGATTGTTGCCGCGCTGCGGAGGGTGTGGGAGAAGGCTGGGG
>CAYVFW010000442.1:0-1741 GCA_964450325.1 uncultured Phycisphaeraceae bacterium
CATTTTTTGCGTCGGGCGGGTGTTTGGATGGCACTGCGAGCCTCCGTTTGGTGCGTAACTCTTGTACCGATAGAGGTTTACATTGGCTGCAGATTCGGAAGATTATTCTTGTTTGACCATCCCTACGGCCACAGCGGAAATGTTCAAGGGATCGCTGGGATCGGCCTTATCCACCGATCCGGACCATTCGTCGATGGTCTTCATGGCGTAATTCTCGTAGCGGCTATTTCTGCGCGCTCACGAGATGAGATTATGAGTGGTGGGCCGTTAGTCGATGTCTGGCGGGGTGACCTTTTCGGGCTCTCCGCCTCTGGGGGTGGGCAGGGGTTTGAGAAGTTCCTCGATGTTCAGTTGGCGCTCCGTGAGCCAGCCTTCGAGAAAATCAAAGATGCCGTTGTTGTTGGCGTCGGTCCACATTAACTCGATTAGAAGTGCATCAAAGCTGCCCGGCGCGAGGAGACGTAACCGGAGCATCTCGGCTCTCATCGCCCTGAGGATACCGGCGATGCGGGCGATCTCCTGTTCGGTAAGGGCGCGGCCCTCGGCGTTCTTGAGAATGTCCTTGATCTGTTCATTCCAGCGCAGAAAGTTAGTTTCAAAGGCGTGGGCGACCTGTTCTTCGATGGCTTCACCTTTCTCATACTTATCTATCCGGCCATCGCCGTTAAGGTCCTTGGCTTCAAACTTAATCGTCTTCGCGTCAATGATAACGTGGATCAGCTCGTGGATGATGAGGCGCATCGTGGCATTCGGCATGCCGTTTGCATCAATGAGATTGTCTGCAACGATGTTGGCAAAGTGGGGTTGGGTGAGCGCGATGAAGGGCCGCCCTTTGCTGTCAATCTCAAAGCCGTTGTGGGAGATGCCAGAGTTCACGCCAGTGGGAAAGAGCGTGACAGCTGATTCATCGGGGCCGAGGAGCTTAACCACCTCGTCACCCAGGCCCATGTAGGCTCTTCTGGAGTAGTTGGCGTTGTTACCAAAGCTTACACCCTCCGCAGCACGGCGCAGCCCCGTAGTGGGCACGCCGGATTGGTCTTGGATGCGCCCGAGATTTAGGCCGACTCCGAGGCGAGCGTCCTGTGATCCGGCGGGCTCTTGGGGGAAAATACGCGGCCAGTAATAAGGAGTTAAGTCATCTTCGGGAGTAGCAGGACGCAGCAGGAGGGGTCGTACCCGCGCAAAGTCGGCGGAGTCGGTGGCGGGATGAGTTACGTACCAGCGGACGCTTTCGTCGGGTTTCAGGCTGAGGCTAACACCCGGCTCGATCATCACCGCTTCGCCGCCGTTAAGTTCCCAGTTTGCTTCGTGAGTGACATCGATGCCCTCGTCCCAGTCGCCAGAGAGGGTGCGAGTGTGTAGCATTGCCTTGAAACGGATAGCACCCACGGGAAGCGTCTCATCGGAGAACCGCCGGATGATGGGGGCGCAGGTCGGGCAGTCAATCCGGGGCATGTTCACCCGCACCTCAAGACGCTTTTCTTGAGCGGTTGCGGAGCCTGCGGCGAACGCGAGAGCCGCGGCGGCCAGGCCGAGAGTAAGCTGGAACTTACGTAGAGAGACGTTAACACCTAAAACATTACGATCGCGTACACTGTTATCTGCCATAATCTTTGTCACTATTGACTCCTAAGTTATGGTGACCGCAAACACAAGCCACCGGTTTGGTGATTCGCTCATCGGCAGGAGCGTCCTGCCGAACGAGCGGTGGGGAATATAGGCGGGGGTGGGACATCGGACA
>CAYVFW010000443.1:0-1722 GCA_964450325.1 uncultured Phycisphaeraceae bacterium
GGATGCTTGACCTGCGAATGCTGCCCGCGAGTATGGCCCCAGCGGTCGGGCTTGGCGGCGGTGCGCTCCTCATCGCATGGGCGGTGCGTCCGGCATCCGGCTTTTGGATGCGATGCACGGTCACCCTCGCCTGCGCTGCCATGCTCGGCATCGCGATTGCAAACGGCTTTGAGTACTACCGGCTTCTTCTTGGTCGATCGCTTCACTCAGGACCCTGGCTCGCTTGGTCGGTGGTTGTCGCCGCGGCGCTGCTTCTCATCATCAGCAGTTTGGCCATTTCAGGTCACCAACGCTCGCGCCCTCGACACGGCATCGCGTGCATCGCTGGTGGTGTCGCCGCCGGCGCTTTCCTGCTTGCCCAAATGACGCTCTTCGGCACGACCGACTACCGGCGCCCCGCCGATGCGATCCTGGTGTTCGGCGCGCGAGTGTACGCCGACGGGACTCCGTCACTGGCCGCGGCGGACCGCGTCCGAACCGGCGTTGAGCTCTTTCACGCAGGCCTCGCGAAGTCGCTCATTCTTTCCGGCGGTCCGGGCGATGGCGATGTCCACGAGGCCGAGGGCATGGCCGCATACGCGGAAACGCTCGGCGTACCGCGCGATGCGATGGTGCTGGACTACAACGGGCTCAATACCGAAGCGTCTCTGCGAAACGCCCGCCAATCTGTGGGTAATCGAGAACGCGTCCTTGTCGTGAGCCACTTCTACCACATGGCGAGGATCAAACTCTGCGCCGAGCGCACCGGCTTGCACGCATACACAGTACCGGCTCGACAACAGCGCACACTTGCCCGGACGCCGTACTACATGGCCCGCGAAGCGGCAGCGCTGGTGGTGTATTACTTCCGCAGGCCCCTCTGGATTCGAGGCGTGGAGACCGGCCGATGACACCTCTTGAGATTGTGCTGGCTACAAGGTTCAAGCTGCTCGATGACCTGGACGGCGCGAAGTACAGAATCAAACTTGGCAAGCCAATCTCGGCTGAGGATAGGGACGCGGGGCAGTTCGGACTCGGACTTCCGTGGCCGCCAGACATCGCTGAACTTCTCGCGGTCGCCGAAGAACTCGACGGCGGGCCGTATGAAGCGCTCTCGTTCAATGGACCGTGGCACGGGTTGAACGAAGTGTTTCCGAGAGCGCTTGAACTGCTTGGCGATGGATGCGGGAACGCGTGGGTCGTGGACACAGATCCCGTCACAGGCTCGTGGGGCGCTGTGTATTTCAGCAGTCACGATCCGCCCGTCATCGTGCTCCAAGCTCACTCAGTCGCCGAGTTCCTCAATCAGTACTTTCATGACATCGCTCGGCTCGAGTGGGTCGGTTCAAGAGCGATGGATATCTGGAACGGCGACGAACTGGCGACTCCAATCGCGCTTGCGCCCAAAGATTGCGCAGCAATCATTCCAGAAGGAACCCCGGCGAACTCTCGGATCGTGGATATGCGCAAGGCCACAAGCGGTGACGGCTTTATCTGGAGCCCGCTTGAAAGAGTACAACGGCTTACCGGCCCCAGCTCCCAATCGCTCTTCTTACTCAAGTCTGAATGTTGAACAAATGCTCGTTCAACGCGCTGCCATATCCATTCTGGGTCTCCTGCTCCTGCTCATCGCGACCGGTTGCTCCGCCGATTCCCCCGCCAACCCGTCCTTCTCGCTCACCGTCGCTGCGGCACGCGCGGAGTTGAAGCAGATGGAGGAATCGCCCCTCCCCGCCTCACGCC
>CAYVFW010000444.1:0-1703 GCA_964450325.1 uncultured Phycisphaeraceae bacterium
CCTCCACCCCCCTCGCCCTCAACCGGACTTATGGTTACACTAAGCCCCTGCGCCACCGATGCCGAACGGGCAACCCCTCGCACGACCTGCTTCCAGAACTGGTCGTACACCGGCGATTTAATCCAATCCGCTGACCAAGCCCCCGAATCAGAAGTGAACGCAGCGCACCTGCCCAGCCCGGCCTGCCAGTGAGCCAGCACCGGCTCGCCCCTGGGAGTTGTAATTGCGTTGATGATCGTGGGCTCTGTACGCGCCTGAGTTAACACAAGCCCGCGTAACACGGGCAGGGTCGGCAAGCCGCCCGTCAGAGGAGAGCCCGTGGGAAGCACCACCGGAACAAACGGCTCCTCCCGGATCAGCGGCGTTCGCACGATCCGCACTGCTTTCATAAAGATTTGGGGCAGCGTTCGTGGATTTGTTACAACAAACGGCTTGCCCCCGCCCCGCCGCGCCATCTCGGCCATGGTCGAGGCATCCGCGTCGTCCCCCACCGAGATCGTCGAAACCTTAATTCCGGCGTCGCTCAAGGCCTGTGCCTGCCCCGGCAATCCCCCCGAGTTCTGCGAACGCCCGTCGGAGAGCACCACGATGTGCTTGGTCTTCGCTGTCGCATTGCGTAGCCACTGGCCCGCGAGCGCAATGCCAGGCCCCGCGTTGGTACCGCCGCCAGACATAATTCCTCTCACCCGCTCTGCGGCCTCCGCCGGGTTCTGGTTCGGCGCGAGCTGTACGATCTCCTCAACATCAGAGTTAAACGCGATGACGCCTATTTGGTCGAGCCTATCCAGCGATCGGATCGCCATCGCCGCGGCTTCGTTCGCGATCTCCTGCTGCGTCCGGCTGGACCCCATCACCGGCCGCCACATCGACCCAGAGTTATCCAGCACGAACACGATCGCGACTTCCGACGAAAGAAGCCGATCGGGCAGATCCAGCCTGACGGGTAGAAGCGGTTCAACCGGCGACCCGCGCCAGCCGCCAGCCCCAAAAGCCTCCGACCCGCCAATCATAATTAACCCGCCACCCAGATCAGAAACATAAGCAGCCATCGCCGCGGCAGTGCCCGGCGGCAGCGCATCGGCGGGCACATTGTCTAATATAATACAGTCATACTCTTCAAGGCCCAGCAGGTCTCCGGGCAGCCCTTGGGGCGGCACCACTTTAACCGTAAGCCCGGCTTTCGTCAAGGTTTGGGCGAGTGGGCTACCGCTCTCTGAGTTACCCTCGGCGAGCAGCACGGTTCCGCTGCTGGGAGAGATAACATAAGCTTCCGCGCTGTTGTTCTCATCCACCGTGTCGCCGACTGCCCCCCCGGCCTCGCCTGGTCCACCGGCTGCCCCGATTACGCCGCTATCGCCAGTTACGCCGCTATCGCTATTTACGCCGGTATTATCAGTGCCGACAGGCACTCCGGTTTCGGGCTCAAAGATCGCGCGATACCGATGCACGCGCCGCTCATCAAGCGCCACATCCAGCCGCACGACGTTCTTGCCAGCCTTAAGTACAACCGGCACCAACGTCGCGGCGGGACCCACCCCACCGGGCAGTGAAACCGCCTCGTCTCCCGAGAGCACCCGCAAAAAGCCCCTCGCCACGCCAGTTGAGTTAAGCACAACCCTCAGCGGAACCACCGACCCCGCCGGCGCACTGGGCGGAGCATCCAGGCGCTCAACACTTACTTCATTCTCAACGCGGTACACCAG
>CAYVFW010000445.1:0-1692 GCA_964450325.1 uncultured Phycisphaeraceae bacterium
ATGTGGGCCAGTGCAGTTTCTGAGCGGTTGGTTGCCAGATTGAGGTTCCTTCCTGATGACTACTAACTTTGCGTACGCTAACATTGCGGCGTGTCGCTTGTTCTAGGGCTTTTGGCGTGGTTAGTGTTCGCCGCGGCGTGCGCGTGGCTATCGCGTCGCCCGCGTCCGGGCGACCCGTTCATCGGGCTTTTGTACCAGTTGGTCCGGGTGTACGCCTGGGTTCGGCATAAGTTGGAAGTACGCGGCGTGACCGACGATCCTCGGCACAATGGAGGGATGGACGGAGGCGGTTTAATTATAGTTTGTAACCACACTGCGGGCATCGACCCCAGCCTCGTTCAGGCGGCGTGTGAGTTTGAGATTCGCTGGATGATGGCCAAGGACATGATGATCGAGCAGTTCGAGTGGGCGTGGGAATGGTTGGCGATTATCCCGGTTGATCGTAACTCGAATCGAGATACTTCGGCAGCGCGCGAGGCTATCCGTCACGTGCTCGCGGGGGGCGTGGTTGGGGTGTTTCCCGAGGGAAGAATCGAGAACCCGCCGCGGATGCTGCTGCCGTTCAAAGCGGGTGTTGGGCTGCTGGTGCTGAAGACGGGCGCACCGGTGTTGCCGGTATGGATCGACGGAACCCCGATCGCTGCTCGCGCGTGGGGAAGTCTTTTCCTCACGAGCCGTTCTAGAGTTACGTTCGGGCCGGTGATGCGGTTTGCCAAAGGCGGCGGGTCGGCGGAGATTACGGCGAGCATCCAGCGGTGGTTTGAGGAGGCTTCTGGGTGGGCGGTTGCGCCGGGGAATGAAGGGTGAGGCGGCAGCAGCACAGGGGTCTCACTTTTATTTGACTTTACTTTTGTTTCCAGTTCCGCAAGGGCTATTGGCTTGGAGATGGCTTTACTTCGAAGGCGGTTTTCTGCGAGTTGGTGATCCGCACCGCTCCGCCCATCGCGCTACTTTACTTACTAAGTAACTTATTAATGGCCTCCAAACGTTTGACATGCATCGGGCGGTCGGGCTCTAACTTTGTGAGCGCGACAATATGACGTTTCGCGGCGTTTAAGTCTTTGGCTCGAATGGCCAGCGTCGCCGCGTCTTCGCGAAGCGCGGCGTCGTAAGGGGCGATTTGCGCTGCGCGGGTAACTTTCTTGAGTGCGGCTTCCATCTGCCCCGCGGCGGCGTACTGGCGTGCAAGCTCCAAGGCATAACGGGGTGAGCTTTGTTCGCGGGCGTCGAGGTACTCAAGGTGCGTAACCGCGCTGGAAGCTGCGGAGGCACGGTTTTGCGCGGTGTCGCTGGCAGCCGCGATAGCGAGGAAATACTTAGCCATCAGTTTGTGGGGCGCGGGATTTACGGGGCGTGCTGCGGCGTAGTCGCGGAGCAACTGCAAGTTTTCGTCGGTCGCATTACCGCCAGAAGCTTTGAGATTACGTTGAACGAGTTCATCGAGCACGAACGGATTCGCGGGCTGCGCGATGTGCCACGCTTGTAGTTGTTCCATCGTGGCCTCCGGAGCTTCATCGTCGGGGGCGGGCAAGAGCTTTGCCATCTTCGCGGGTGGGTCGAGGCCCTCGGCGACTTTCTCGCCGGGGGCTGGAGTAACGGGTTCCTCGCGGCTATCCAGGTTGGCTGGCTTCTCTGGCTCAATTAACTTAGTTGGTTCGCCTGGGTCTGTCTTTTGGGTGGTGGTCGCTGGAG
>CAYVFW010000446.1:0-1691 GCA_964450325.1 uncultured Phycisphaeraceae bacterium
ACGGCGGCGTAGACGGCAGCGATGTGGATACGTTCTTCGCGGCATGGGCGTCGGGAGGCTGTTAACTCAGTATCAACAAACTCCGAGCGTGAGCGAGTTGGGGGCTAACCGCAGATTTCCTGCGAGCAAGTCACTTCACTTCACACGAATGCCAAGGCTCTCGTTTTACTTACGTACGGCCATCGTTACGATCAGCGTTAAACTCCGTGGCTTGGACTGCGGTAAGCACGATAGCCGCGGCAGTTGCGGCCGGTACCGGGTTGTGTTGTGGGTTGTGCGACTAAATAAACTATAACTGTTTAACGTTATAATTCGGGATGACGCTCATAGACAGAACTCCAAATTTTAACATAAACATTCAATGAACTGTACTCTCGCCGTAGCGCAGCCTGTGCTGTACTGCGCGCCACAGGCACCGGCCCGGAGAAGGTGCCACCGAAGAACCGCGTGAGAAAAACCGCCACTTTTTCGTTTCGATCCATGATTTTGGTGAGCCAGCCCATGACCGGGAACACAGTTTCCATGATCTAGGAAACGGTTCCCATGGCTTGGGCAAGCACAACGATGGGAAAGTTGGGCGAGATCATGGGAACCAGCGATCCAGTCATCACCGCGGCAAGGTCGTCCACCGTGACCCGGTAGCACACTTGCAGCATTGCTCACTCCATTCCTGCCACGTGCCCGCCGCTCCGCAGCGTGTGCAACATCGCCATGAGCGCCTCGACGTTCGTCCCATCGGGCAGCGCACGCAGCGGCAGCACCACCATCGCACCCGCTATTCCCTCGCCCTCCAGCACCAGATACTCACTCATCAGCCGCACGCTGCGGATCTCAGACCAGCGGTAGTTCGCACGCTGCTTACAGTTGGCAATCGTCACGCCGCCCGAGGTGACCTCCACCTCAACTTCTCCCATCTCATCAACGGTCTTCTGCAAGTCGGGGTTCGCCCCCAGTGAGTCATTCTCTATCGCCTCGCCCACCTTGCCCATATTCAGCTTCAGCGTCCGTAATGTCCACCCCAGACTCACCAGACCCAGCCCGCCCACCAGCATCATGGTCCGTACGAGCGGCGACAAGGCCACCACCCCTGCAAAACCTGCAGCAGCGACCCCCGCCAAAACCAGACCCGCGATCATAACCACCAGTCCCCATCGGCGGATGTTCGCCAGCCCGTCGCCGCGATCGGGATCCGTTAGCAACAGCCGCGCAATGCCCAACATTGTCACCATCATCATGTCGTCCATCGTTGCTTTGTAACGAAAACGCATGATGCCTTCGTTCTCGAGGCGACGCTATCGACGGCTGATTGCGACAAGTCCCGCCGCCACCACGCTCAGCGCCGTCAGCGACCACAACGTAATCATAAGATACGTCTGGTCATGGTCCGGGCTGCCGCGTTCAGCAAAGAACACTTTGCGGACATCTCGGCTTACCCGTGCTCTGTCAGCCAACCCCGGATCCGCCTGCACGGCGGCATCCCACGCCACGCTCGCCGCAGGCCACTGGCGCATCTTGGCGGTCCGCATCACCGCAGGGAAAGCTACCAGTGCCGCGAATCCGAGGCACAGCAGCGCGGTGGGCCAGCGGCGCCGCACCGCGTTCCGCGACGCGGTCCACCAGAACCATGCCAGTACACCTGAAATCGCCGCGATCACCCCCGGCACCATCACCGCCGTCGCCCGGTTCGCTTC
>CAYVFW010000447.1:0-1670 GCA_964450325.1 uncultured Phycisphaeraceae bacterium
GTTATGCCGTTCAATTGAAGGATTGGGGTGCCTTGGCCGCTGATTTGGGTACCACCGCGACGGATTGCGGGTTGCTACCCGCGGCGTAGTTGACCGCCGGGGCGAAGGAGAGCGGGCACTGAGCCAGCGCGGGTATTGTCGCTGCTAAGAGAAGGCCCAAGGCGGCAAACAAGCGCGGAGCCTTCATTACCGCGAACGCGCTTCTAAAGATCATGGGCTTAAGTACTCTGATCATGGATTAGTCTTTCGTGGTCATCTGAATTCTCCTCTATGTTATCGGAACCATCGTCTACCTCGTAACCCAGCACAACTTCCTCATGCCTGGGCGCGCCCAAGTCACGAGAATTGTTTTCAAGGGCCTGAGAATTGTCTTCCCGCTCTTCATTTAGACCGCCAAGGTCATGCCCGGCGCGAAAAAAGTCACGGGTGTTTCGCGCGGCCTTCAGCGGCACCTGCGCCGGGCCGGTGCCTGCTGCGTGCAGTATACCACAGGCTCCGCAACGAGGAGGGTGCAGTTCATTAAATTTTTATGTTAAGATTTGTCGCGCTGTCTATGAGCGTATTCCCGGGTAAATAATGTCGAACAGTCGCAGTTCTTTGAGCCGCACCGCCGGGTTTGAGGCTGCGCATGACGTGGGATGGGTCGTGGGGTGGCTCGAACATTACGTCGGTGTAGTTGCCTGAACGCGCGCCGGGGGTCAAAGCCTGTTGAAACGGGCTGGGGAGTATGGAGCGGGGTGGGTGTGGTGGCGGACCAATATAACCAAACCTCACGGCTTGGCCTACGAGCGAGCAAGCCAGTTGAATCAGGCTGGGGGATTGCGGACGAGAAGCAGGGTCGAGCGTTGCGCGGGCCATGCACTCGCAGATTGTAACAAGGTGCAAATAGTAACACGCCGTAATTGTAACAGGCCCCGAACGTAAGCGCGAGCCCCGAACGTAAGTAAGTGGGAGCCCAACGCAACAAAAAGCCCCGAACGTAAGTGAATGGGGTGATCCCATCTCGCTCACGCTCGGGGCTTGTGTGATGCCCGCTCAACTCAGTTATGCTCAAGGCATGATGGTTACAAAGTTAACACCCGCCCGCTACCCATGAGGCGAAGAATGTATCCACATCGCTCCGATCCACGCCGCCGTCTTGATTGACATCGGCGCAGGTCGCGGCCTGAACCCAGTCGATGAAGAAGGTATCCACATCGCTGCCATCAACGCCGCCGTCGCTGTTGTAATCAGCGGCGCATGGGCTGCAGGAGGTACACGCTGGGTCCGAAGGACCAAGAATGGTCAACGTGGCTTCGTTGCTGGTGACACTTCGGCAGGCGTTAGTGATGAGGCAGCGGAAGCTGCCGCCCAGACCCGACATGGAGCTGATGCTCATGCTGGGCGTGGCAGCACCGGAGACGTCGAACGTTGGTGTACCTTGAGTGTTGTTGTTGACGCCGTTAACGAGCGCAGCCCATGCGGTGCTGGGGCCAGCGGGTTGCCACTGCCACTGGTACGCGGGCGCGGTACCTGCGGCAGTGACTGAGAAGGACGCCGTACCGGATGGGCAGCTTGAGACCGACGCGGGCTGCTGAGAGACTACCACTGCGTTCAGAGTCGTGTTCAGGAGCACGGAGACGCTGTCCTGGTTTGCCACGGCCAGGTCGGGCCGGCCGTCGGCGTTGAAG
>CAYVFW010000448.1:0-1662 GCA_964450325.1 uncultured Phycisphaeraceae bacterium
GTGTATGAGGGCGGGCGGGGCGGCGGTGGGGGTGCCGATAACGGGGAACGCGGCGGTGGGGAGTTTGTATTCAAGCCCGGGCCGCTGTTTGCGAACATCGTGCTGGCCGATGAAGTGAATCGCACGCCGCCGCGTACACAATCGGCGTTGCTGGAGGCGATGAGCGAGGGGACGGTTTCGATCGATGGGACGCCGCGGGAGTTGGGGCATCCGTTTATGGTAATTGGTACACAGAATCCGTACGATTTTGAGGGGACATACCCGTTGCCGGAGAATCAGTTGGATCGGTTTTTGATGCGGATCAGGCTCGGGTACCCCGACGCACAGACGGAGGCGCGGGTGCTGCGGGAGCGGCCCTCGGGCAAAGGGTTGGCGGCGTTGACCCCGGTGCTGACGCGCAAGCAGGTGCTGGAGATGCAAGAGCGGGTTGATGAAGTTACGTTGGCGGATAGCTTAATTGATTACATCGTGCGGTTGGCGGGTTCCTCGCGGGTTCACGAGGGGCTCGTTCACGGGCTTTCGCCCAGGGGTGCGCTGGCGCTAAGCCAGTCGTCGCGGGCTTGGGCGTTCATGCAAGAGCGAGATTATGTTGTGCCCGATGATATTCAGGCGTTGTGGCAGAGCGTGTGCGGGCACCGGATGGTGATGCGCAGCGCGAGTGGCCAGCGCGAGAGCGAGTCGATCGTGCGCGAGATACTACAATCAGTTCCCAGCCCGGTGTAAGTGGTGATCTTAAGGTCATCCGCGGCTGCGGCGACGCAAAGCGACGGAGAATAAGCGGGCGGGGATGTTAACTAAAGGGGTATCGCTTCATGGCACGACTCGTACGGCTCGATCAGACTAAACCACTTAAGATTGATCCGGCAACATGGCCGCGAGACGCGGCGGGGAACCTCAAGCCAATCTGGATCTGCGCGTGCGGGTTATCAAAGAAGTTCCCGCTCTGCGATGGCACGCACAAAGCGTGCGAGGGCGAGGCGGTGGATACTACCTATGAGTATCGCGATGGGGTAAGGGTGGAAGGGCCGCTTCCCGAAGACTCATACATAATCCCTACCCTACCTCCTCTCCCTCCCCAAGCCTAAAGGGCTTAACGTAAGTATCCGGGGCGTTGAGCAACACAACACCTCCTGATTACGCTCCCCAGCGCCCCGCTGGCAGCATGTAAGACTGCTCACGCCTCGACGCTCGCTACTTATATTATACTTGCCAACCCCAACAAACCACGCCGCGAACAGACATGGTGCAACCGAATGACCTTCGGGCGAGACTTTTCATGACAGAAGTCACAGCGCACCGCATCTCGGACGTTCTCTCTGAATTATTCGGGCGTGTCCCCTTGGGTGAAGATCCATGAGCCAAAAGCGTGCGCTGTCATCCCCCCATGAGGATCCTCCTCAACTATAAGGACCATTTCGGTACTCATGGACAATCGTAATCCAAGGTGTGCTCTCACTGTCACCCCAGTGCGCACCTTACTTAATTCCTTAACACCCACCCGCCTTCCAAGCCGCGAAGAACGCGCTTACATCGTCTCCATCTACGCCCCCATCCTGACTTACGTCTCCATCGCACCCACCCCCTGACCACGCGACGAAGAACTCGTCCACATCCGCCCCACCAATCCCGCCATCTTGATTGAAGTCGGCGGGGCAATCAAGG
>CAYVFW010000449.1:0-1641 GCA_964450325.1 uncultured Phycisphaeraceae bacterium
CTCCTCACCTGTCTTCCCCTCCTCCCGCCCTTACTCCATCAACCCCGCCACTCTCCACAACAATACATTCCATTCCGCAAAGCCCACAGCCCCTCTACCCGACAGGTCCTAATTACATCTCGCGCCCGCTCGGTTCATGCAGGCCAACCCGCTTACCCTGAGCACACATGAAAAGACTCGCTCTCCATTGGAAGGTTCTTATCGCGTTGGCCTTCGGAATCATCTGCGGGGTGCTTATCAATAAGTTTTGGACAGTCGATTCATGGTCCCGCGTTGGCGTAGACGATGCCGCCGCATACCTGGCCTTCCGCGCCGCACCCTTCGATGAGCCCCTCGGTTTTCAAGCTCCGGTGTTGCGGTTCGTCATCATGGCCAACAAGTTCTTCGGAGATCTCTTCCTTCAAAGCCTTAAGTTCATCGCGGTCCCCATCGTTCTCTTCAGTCTCATCTCCGCAATCGCCAGTGTCGGCGACCTGCGCAAAATCGGACGGCTGGGAATTAAAACACTCGCCTGCTTCCTCTTCACGCTCGTCATCGCGGTCGCCATCGCCGTAATTATTGGGAAAGTGGTCGCCCCCGGCACCTTCGTCGATGAAGAAACCCGTAACGCCATCGTGGCCCAATATGGCGACGCGGCGACCAGCCGCGTGGCCGATGCTCAAAAGCTCACCTCACAGGGCGGGCTGTCGTACATGTTCTCCTACCTGCTGGGCATCGTCCCCACCAATCCGTTCGCCGCGATCGCCAACGCCCAGATGATGCAAGTCGTAGCAACGGCACTGCTGCTAGGGATCGGGCTGACGATGATCCCCAGAGAGACCGCCGAACCGGTCATCCGCTTCTGTGTTGGTATCGCCGAGGCCATCATGGCCCTCGTACGAATTATTATGGCGCTCGCACCGCTCGCCGTCTTCTGCCTCACGGTGCAGTTTGTCGCAACCGTTGGCGTCAGCGCGCTCGCAAGCGTGCTGGTCTTCTGTCTCTGCGTCATCGGCGGCTTAGCGATCGTCCTTTTTATCGAATATCCATTGCTTATGTTGGCGGTCACCCCGGCCGGAAACAAACTCGGTTACCGCCGATTCTTCCGTGGCCTGGCCCCCGCCATGACCCTGGCCTTCAGCAGCAGCAGCTCCTCCGCAACACTCCCGGTCACAATCCAATGCGCCCGCGATGGCCTGGGAGTGCCCGAAGATATTGTTAACTTCGTCTGCCCGCTCGGCACGACTCTTAATATGGATGGCACCGCCCTTTACCAGGTCATAAGCGTGCTCTTCCTCGCCCAGCTCTACGGCGTGGACCTCTCGCTCGCCCAACACATCACCGTCGGCATCATGGCCGCCGTCGTAGCCGTTGGAACCCCCGGCCTGCCCGGCGCAAGTATTGTTATGATGGCCATCGTGCTCGAATCAGTCGGAGTACCTACGCAAGGCGTCGCCATCATCCTCGCGGTCGACCGTGTTCTCGATATGTGCCGAACCATCGTCAACGTGAGCGGCGATGCAGTCGCTTGCGTCGTTGTCGCCGGAACCGAAGGCCGCCTGGGCAAACCCGCCATCGAAAACCGACTCCCGTAGGTCCGCAAACTACCCCTTTTGCTTTTTCCCGCTCCCCTCCGCCGTGATTTTATTCACCCCACACTTC
>CAYVFW010000450.1:0-1628 GCA_964450325.1 uncultured Phycisphaeraceae bacterium
ATGCCGTGCGTGCCGCAGAAGTCGAGCATCTCCTGCGTCTCTTTAATGCCCCCGATCGCCGAGCCAGCGATGTTGCGGCGCTTGAGCAGCAGGTTCCAGATCATCGGCGAGGGGTGGGGGGTTGCGGGCGCGCCGACCAGGCAGAGCGTGCCATCGCGCTTGAGCAACTGGGTATAAGCATCCAGGTTGTGCGGAGCGGAGACGGTATCAATAATTAAGTCAAACGAGTTAACATGCTTCGCGACGGCCGCCTCGTCCGAAGAAAGTACGACAGTATCCGCGCCCAGCTTCAGCCCGTCCGCAACTTTCCCCGGCGACGTCGTAAAGAGAACGGTGGTCGCGCCCAGCGCGCGGCCAAACTTAACTCCCATATGCCCCAGGCCCCCCAGACCCACGATACCAACTTTTTTACCCGGCCCGATGCCCCAGTGCTTCAGCGGCGACCAAGTGGTGATGCCCGCGCACAGCAGCGGGGCCGCCGCAGCGAGGTTAAGAGCCTTGGGCACGCGAAGTACGAAATGTTCATCCACGACGATCGCTTTGGAGTACCCACCAAGCGTGACCGACCCCGGCCGCTTATGGTCCGGGCTGTTGTACGTGAACGTAACTTCCGTATCGCAGTACTGCTCAAGCCCCGCCGCACAGTTGGGGCACGCCTGACACGAATCAACCATGCAGCCCACCGCCACCGTGTCGCCAACGGCAAAGGCCGTGACCGATGCGCCGATCTTTGCCACCCGCCCGACGATCTCATGGCCGGGCACGGCGGGAAACGTAATTCCAGGCCACTCCCCCCGCGCGGTGTGAAGGTCCGAATGGCAAACCCCGCAATATAAGATATCGATGGCGATATCGCGCGGGCCCGGAGCCCGTCGGGCAATGCCCGAAAGCGCGAGCGGCGACGCGGCGGTCTGAGCGGCGAAGGCGGGGACGGTACTAAGCATAAATGTTCTTCCTTTTCCTTTGATCGGGCGAAACCCACCCACCGCGAAAAACGAACGCCCGCCCAACGCGCCATCCTCCCCGAAAAGGATCGCCCGGGAGGGTAGCGGAACAACGCGACAGACTCCATTCCAACACCCGGTAGTGTCTCACTTTGAATATTGGCACTTCTAAGATCCAATGGCACCTGCGCAACCAGCGAGGTTTGCTTCGGCCTGCCAAGCGCGGAGGCGGAGGCCGTTTCAACGGCCTTAGCCACTTTTAGGCTCTCGCTTCAGCCATAGTTAAGCTGGTAAAGGGCCCACAAAACACGGCGTTCTTACAGAGCTCGCTTCTAACGGGCTCTTCACGTCGTATACCCAACGCATCGTAACGAGCCTCGAACGTAAGTGAGTGGGTGCCCAACTAGCTTACGTTCGGGGTTCATTGCTGCAAAGTTAACACCCACCCGCCGCCCACGCCGCGAAGAACGTGTCTACCTACTCCCATCCATACCGCTGTCCAGATTTACATCCCCATCACACCCTCTGCACAGTGAGTGGGCTACTCGCTGAGTCACGCCTGAAACAACAGTTGCAGAAGCGCGACCCGATCCAACCCTGCGTGCTCACCAATATCACGTAATATCGCGTTCAGCGTACCGACTTTAATCGGATCCGGCACGGGCACGGTCACATGGTGTTCGC
>CAYVFW010000451.1:0-1553 GCA_964450325.1 uncultured Phycisphaeraceae bacterium
TTACGCAGTGGGCAAGGGGTGGGTGTGCGCAGTAACCGCGCCGCATCCCATGAGCGGGTTCTTGAGTTGTAATATATAAGGGTGATGCAGCGGGCCTGTATCGCCTATTTTAGTATGACGGACCGAGGCAACGGCTAGAGAGTGACAAGAACGGAATAAAATGGCGGCGAGACTAGGGCTTACGTTCCCGGAAAATCCCGGAATGCCTGCTCCGCGACCTCGATGGCGCGGTTGAGCGCGGCGGCTTTGTTCACCGTCTCGTTGAACTCATCGTTGGCGATGCTGTCGGCCACGATGCCGCCGGAGGATTGTAAGTGGTACATCCACCCTTCCGGGCTGTGCATGGCGGTGGGGACAACCAGGGTGCGCAGGGCCAGCGCGATATCCATGTCACCATCCAACGAAACATAACCGATGCCCCCGCCGTAAGGGCCGCGCCGAACAGGCTCAAGCTCATCGATGATCTGCATCGCGCGGATCTTGGGTGCGCCCGAGATGGTTCCCACCGGCAGGGCGGCGCGAAGCGCATCCCAGCAGTCAAGCCCAGCGCGCAGGCGGCCCGTGACGGTGCTGGAGATGTGCATCACGTGGCTGTAACGTTCGACTTCCATGATCGCTGGCAGTGCCATCGAACCGGGCTCGGCGACGATGCCCACATCGTTGCGGCCAAGGTCCACTAACATAATATGCTCGGCCCGTTCCTTCTCATCGGCCAGCAGCTCGCGCTCCAGGGCCAGGTCCTCCTGGGGGTTCACGCCGCGTCGGCGGGTGCCCGCCAGCGGGCGATTTGTTACGATGCGGACGGGCTCAGTTCCGCCCTGCTCCTGCTTCACGCGGCAGAGGATCTCGGGGCTGCTCGCGACGAGGATGCAGCCTTGGGCCTGCATGTACACCATGTAGGGGCTGGGGTTGACCGCACGCAGAGCACGGTAGACATCGAAGGGGTCGGCATGGCTGCGACGCTCGAAGCGCTGGCCCAGCACCACTTGAAAGATGTCGCCAGCCTTGATGTATTCCTTGGCCGCGGCGATCATCGCCGCGTGAGCCTCGCGGGTTAAGTTGCTCGCCAGCGGCGCGGGCGTCAAAGTTGAAGAATGTAATAAACCGCTCGCGAGCGGTTTGCTGTGCCGCTCAATCTGGGCTAGCCGCGTGTGAAGGTCGGCGAGTGTGTTGTCATAGATCTCACCAAGATCATCGCCGATGCGAACAAAAGCAAGCTGAACGATGAACACCACTTTGTCGGCGTGATCAAAGACAACCACACCGTCATAGAAACTAAACTGAACATCGCTCAGGCCCCGGTCGTCGGTGGGGGCGTGATCAAATGAGAGTTTCTCCTTGGCGTTGGCGCTGTATCGAACCGAGTCGTACGCGGCGTAACCAAACCAGCCGCCCAGCACGCACGAGGGGAGAGGATCTTTCATCTCTTGCGCAACGGGGCGGCAAAGAGCGATATGGTGCGAGCGAACACGAAGAAGTGCGAGCGGATCGTCACCGGAGTATGCATCGGAATCAAGCGTGGGTGCGCCATCGCGGCGAGTTCGGATCTGAAT
>CAYVFW010000452.1:0-1511 GCA_964450325.1 uncultured Phycisphaeraceae bacterium
GCCCCGCATCACCCCCACCAGACTTACGTTCCCCACCCACCGCCTTCATCGGCGTCGGCAGTAACGTCACAACGCGACGCGCACACAAGAGTGCCGCCATCGCCGCGGGGTCGCGGCGTGTAACGTGGTATGGACTCACAATCATCCGCATCGTGGCACAGTCTGGAGTAGCATCAGGGCAGTCATCGCGGTCAGCATGAAATTAACGGTGAAAGCGGCCGCCGCGCGAACGGTATCGGCGAAACAACCCGCCTCCACAACCTCGCCCCGCTTCGCTTAGTTAAAAACCGCTTCGGCCCACAAAACTCCGCCACCAACTCTCTTCGCCTTCATCCCCCCACTCCATCGTTTAAACTTTTCCGCCCCTCAGCACTACGCCGCGCGCCCTCGCCGCGGACTCTCGCCATTGCTCGGTTTGGCCTTCTCGGACACTCGGCTCACCTTCCCCGAGGATCGCACCGGACGAGGCCGCGCTGCCTTGCGCACAGGTTCAACCACCGTCGCCTCGCACACGCTCGTTACCTCGCGCACTTCACGCTCCTCGCCCTCTACCAGAAACATCTTATCGCTGGATTGATCGAGCAACACCAAGTGATCAGCGCGCGCAATCGCCTTTCGCACCGCCGCAAGCTGCGCCCCGCTTCCTGTGCATCGAACAATGTATGTTCCCAAATCAACCTCCTTTCTGGTAAAACATAAGCAAACTAACCCCAGCTTCAACTGTCGCCTCGACCAAATATGTTCCTCGTTACTCCTACATCTGCAAAAGCCTATCAAGCACCCCAACCCCTTCCCCCTAATAGCGCGGCATGCCCGCTCCCTGTCTATCCGCAGAAAACCCCAGCTTGACGCAGGATTGTAGCAAAAGCCCCGCAAGTTCATCGCGACGCGTCGCCTCTCTCGCCATCGACAAGATTGCCGGTTTTGATGCCAGAATGCGAGCCGCCACCGCTGTTACCGCCGGCGCGGCCATGCTTGTCCCGCCCATAACTCCGTACGGAGCATGAACATCAACCTCGCCAGCCTTCGCCCGGCTCCGCGGCACCGTTGAAATAATCGCCACCCCGGGCGCACATAAATCTACTTCCTGCCCATAGTTAGAGAACGAGGCAAAGAAGTTTTGTCGCTCCTTCGTGCTGACTATTCCGACATCGTCCTGATCCGGGGTTCGATTCGGAAAAGTCCCCAGTCGTCCAAACGCCGACACCGCAATGCACGACGAATACGCCGCGGGAAAATCCACCGGCCCCGATTCATTTCCGCACGCCGCCACCACCAGCACTCCGGCCCTCCGCGCATCCTCAACCGCCGCACGAAGCGCTTCATCACTCCGATCCTCGCTCAAAGATAAGTTTATAATGTCGCACCCATCCCGCACCGCCATATCCACGGCCTTGATAATATCAAAGTTAATCGCATCGCCCCCGTTATCCGGGAAGACGCGATAAATACATAACTCAACCCCCGGCGCAATCCCCCCCAGCCCCGGCAGAGCTTGTAATCTTTCATCC
>CAYVFW010000453.1:0-1501 GCA_964450325.1 uncultured Phycisphaeraceae bacterium
CTAGCTTAGCACGCGCTTCGGCGCATCAAGCCCGAAGCTGAGTTAGGAAGTAACCTCCTTTCACGCGAATGCCAGGCCACACGCCTCACTTAAGTTGGTGTTCGTTAAGATCAACATAACGCGGCGGACGGCCGCTGGGCTGCATTCGAAATGCCGAGCCGCCGCCACCGCAGCTCGCAAGCTTGAGACACCATGCCCGAGGTTCCCCCTGTCGTAGATGAGCAAATCTTAACGAATTCTTTACTTACTGTTAGGTGTTATGTAAGGTAACGTGCCGATACACTAGTCGTTGTTGGTACCGAGGAATACTCACGCAATATCGCACACAATCGGTGTGCTCCGAAAGGCCTCAATGTTACAGAACACCTATGCACCACACCGCCTGACCACTCTAAGCTCCACACGCTCGATCGCCTTCACGCTCGTCGTAGCGATGAGTGCTGGCTGCTTGGCTCAAGCCCAAAACTTCATCCCGCCGCCCGCGGCCAACATCGCGAGCGTGCAAGATTTTGGCGCGATTGCCAACGACAACGGTGATGACACCGCCGCGTTTCAGGCTGCACTTAATGCGCTGGTCAACACCAGCCGCACGCTCTACGTTCCAGACGGGGTCTATAACTTCTCCGATCGCCTCAACTGGGGCGGCGTCGGCCTCGGCGGATTCTTCACCATGCAGGGCCAGTCCAAGGCTGGCACCATCCTTCGCCTGAATGCGTCGGCCGCGGGCTTTGGCAACACCAATGCCCCCAAGGCCTTCATCGATGCCTATGAAGGCAACACTGCTAATCAGTTCCGCACCTACCTGCGCGATCTCACCATCGAGGTCGGCGCAAACAACCCCGGCGCCATCGGGCTTGAGTTTCAGTCAAACAATACCGGGCGCATCGAGAACGTCACGATCCGCTCGCTCGATCCCGACCGCCGCGGCAAGACCGGGCTTAATCAAGGCTTTGAGTTTCCCGGCCCGCTTTTGATCCGCAATGTCACGATCGAGGGCTTTGATACCGGTTACGTGGGCGCTCCACAGGAATACTCCGCGGTCTTTGAGAATCTCACACTCCGCAACCAGCGCGAGCTGGGCATCTATGTCTGGCGTTTGCCGCTACAGATCCGTAATCTAGTCAGCGAGAACAGTGTGCCAGTTCTTCGCAGCGATAGCAACCCCGGAGCGTGGGGACACGTCGTCATCGACGGCGCGACAATCGGCCCCGGGCTTGCAGCCCCCGGGCCGACTACCGACGCCATCATCAACTCAAACAGCGCGGGCGTGCTCATCCTGCGCAACATCACCACCAACGGCTACCGCTTTGCGGTGCGTGATGAATCCTTCAGCACAACCAACCCAATGACGGTTCCCAACGGCTTTGTCGCACAGTTCATAACAGATGAGCCAGCCACGATTGATGCCTCACCAACGACGATCCTGAGCCTGCCGGTCGAAGATGCACCCGATGCGCCAGCCATCGACGTGGCCCAGTGGGTCAGCGTCAAGTCCTTTGGT